>NZ_JBFRDT010000016.1:0-98616 GCF_052113925.1 Terrabacter sp. RAF57
CGGCCTGCCAGGACCCGTCGGCCAGGACCGCGACGACGAAGTCGACGAGCCGGGCGTGCGCGTCGTGCAGGTCGGCGGCCAGGGACGCGACGTGGTCCCAGTCCTGCTCGATCTGCTGCGTGCTCCGGCTCTGCTCCATACCCTTGATCATACAGGTGTTCGAACGCCCGGACAAGACTTGTCCACACCAAAGACATTGTGCTGCAGGCGAATTGGGGCTGCCTCACCTGAAGCGTGACGCGAACTCGCCGGGCGTCATGCCGGTCGCCTTGCGGAAGTCTCGGGTGAAGTGCGCCTGGTCGGCGTAGCCGAGCTCGGCCGCTATGCCGGCCAGCTCGGCGTCGGAGTCGCGCAGCCGGTCGGCCGCCTCCTGGAGCCTCCGGCGGCGGATCAGCCACTTGGGCCCGAGCCCGATCCGCTTGTGCAGCAGGCGCTGCAGCGTCCGCTCGCTGATGTCGAAGCGCGCACACAGGTCGTCGACCCGCAGGAGCTCGGGAGAGGTCTCGACGTCCTCGATGATGGCGTTGACGAGGAGTCCCTCGTCGTCGACCGGGAGGAGCGGCCGCAGTGCCTCCTCGACCACCTCCCGCGCCGCGGCCTGCGCCTCCCGCGAGGTCGGGTCGGGTCGCATCGCCGACCGCACCCGGCGGCTGAGACCGATGCCGTCGAGGGTCGACAGCGTCGACAGGTCGACGTAGCGGTCGGTCATCCGGCGCACCGGCTCCCGCGTCATGAGATGGCCCGCGGCGGGCTGCAACATGACGCCGACGGCCCAGCCGCGTCCCGTCAGCATCTGGTGCGAGAGTCCGGACACGACGCCGTAGAAACGCGCGTAGCTGTCTGACACGACGACGAGGCAGACGGGGTACTGCAGAACTCGCTGCACCGAGTCGCGTCCAGCGGGCACGTCCCACACCGGGATCCAGAACCGGCGGGCGAGCCCTTCGAGGTCCGGCGAGACGGAGCTGCGGGCGATCGACCACGTGTGGTCGGTGGGATCGACGAGATGGGCCCGTTCGATGTCGTCGCGGGCCGCTGTCCGTCCTGCCCCGGCAGACGTCGTCACGTGTCGGAAAGTATCAAGACCCACCGACGCCCGGCTTCCTACGGTGACGGCATGACCTCACCGAGCACCGACGTCCTCGCCTCCTACCTCCGTCTCGCCGACCCGTTCGCCTCCGTCGTCGACCGGGTGCCGAACCACGCCTGGGACGGCTCGAGCCCCTGCGCGGGCTGGAGCGCCCGCGACGTGCTGACCCACGTCGTCACGACCCAGCGTGACTTCCTCGAGCAGCGCGGTGTCGATGCCGCGACCACGGCCGACCACGATGACCCTCGCGCCCTCTGGCAGGCCCATGACGAGCGGATGCGCGAGCTGCTCGCCGACCCGGACGTCGCCGGCCGGGAGTATGACGGCGTCTTCGGCCGTACGACCGTGGGCGCGTCGATCGTCACCTTCTACGGGTTCGACCTCGTCGTCCACCGCTGGGACATCGCCGTGGCCGCTGGGCTCGACGAGCACCTGTCGGACGAGGAGCTCGAGCTGCTCGACCGGTCGGCCGACGGGTTCGGGGACCACCTCTACGACGACGGCGTCTGCAAGCCGGCCGTGCCTGTCCGGAACGGCGCCGACCGTCAGGAGCGCGTGCTCGCCCGGCTCGGTCGACCCACGCCGGCGAACGCCTGAGCCGTCACCTCGCCCAGAGGTACTCGACCTCGGGGCGGCCGGCGCCGGCATACCTCGACCGTCGCACGACGACCCTTGTCTCGCAGAGGTACTCGGCATACCGGCGCGCCGTGACGCGACTGACGCCGAGCTCGTCGCCGAGCTCGGACGCGGAGCGTCCGCCGTCCGCCTCGCGGAGCAGCCGTGAGACGCGGGCGAGCAGCTCCTCACCCATCCCCTTCGGGAGCCGTGCCTCGGCCGCGACACGGGCGCCGGCGAAGACCTCGTCGACCTCGGCCT
Source organism: Terrabacter sp. RAF57 (assembly GCF_052113925.1). Classification (NCBI taxonomy): domain Bacteria; kingdom Bacillati; phylum Actinomycetota; class Actinomycetes; order Micrococcales; family Intrasporangiaceae; genus Terrabacter; species Terrabacter sp. RAF57. The sequence goes on from NZ_JBFRDT010000016.1 coordinate 1,967, forward strand.
GGGTGCCGACCTCTGCGCCGCTCGTCACCTGGTCGCGGTAGGCGCGGTAGGCGAGCAGCCGCTCCCGCAGCGTCGCGAAGACGAAGGGCTTGAGGACGTACTGCACGATCCCGAGCGACACCGCGGCCCGGACGACGTCGAGGTCGCGCGCGGACGTGACGGCGATGACGTCGGCGCGGTGGCCGGCGGCACGCATGGCGCGCACGACGTCGAGCCCGTGCCGGTCGGGGAGGTTCATGTCGAGCAGGACGACGTCGATCTCCTTGTCCTGCAACGTCTTCAGTGCTGCCTGCGACGTGCCCACCGTTGCCACCACCTCGAACCCGTCGACCCGGCCGACGTAGGCCGTGTGGGCCTCCGCCGCGATCGGCTCGTCCTCGACGACGAGGACGCGCAGGACCTCAGTCATCGTCGCTCCCGCCGCAGTCGACCCCTTCATCGGCAGGCCCTTCACCGGCGGGCAGCCGCACGGTGAAGGTCGCGCCCGGCGGCCCTGACACCGCGAGCGTCCCGCCGAGCCGGTCGACCGTCTGGCCCACGAGCGCCAGCCCGATGCCGCGGCGACCCGCGCTGCCCTGCTCCTTCGTCGACCACCCACGCCGGAAGGCGTCCTCGACGGCACCCGGCGGCAGACCCGGCCCGTCGTCGGCGACCTCGAGGACGGCATACGCCTCCTCGACCCTCGAGTCGAAGCGCACGTGCCGCTCGGGGCGCGGCGTGCCGGGCTCGTCGGCCACGGCATCGAGGGCGTTGTCGATGAGGTTGCCGACGATCGTCACGACGTCACGGGTGGGTGCGACGTCGCGGGGCCAGTGCGCGCCCGGCTCGATCTCGAAGGCGATGCCGCGCTCGTGCGCCTCGGCCGCCTTGCCGAGCAGCAGCGCCGTGAGCGCCGGCTCGTCGACCGAGCCGACGACGCGGTCGGTGAGCAGCTGGGAGACCTGCAGCTCGTCGGTGGCGAAGTCCAGCGCCCGGTCGCTGTGCCCGAGCTCGATGAGGCTGACGATCGTGTGGAGCCGGTTCGCCGACTCGTGGGCCTGCGAGCGGAGCGCCTCGGTCAGGCCTCGGGCCGAGTCGAGCTCTCCCGTCAGTGCTTCGAGGTCGGTGCGGTCGCGCAGCGTCGCGACGTGGCCGAGCAGGCGTCCCTGCCAGCGGGCCGGTCCGCGGTTCAGCACGAGCACCCGCGCCGACGTCACGTGCAGCTCGTCCTCGTGCGCTGCGTCGTCGGTGAGCGCGGCCGTCAGGGCGGGGGCGAGCCCCAGCTCGGCGACCGGGCGTCCGACGGCGTCGGCGGGCAGGGCGAGCAGTCGGGTCGCCTCGTCGTTCGCGAGCCGGAGGTGACCGTCGAGGTCGGTGATGACGAGGCCCTCGGTGACGGCGTGCAGGACGGCGTCGTAGTACTCGTACATCTCGCGCAGCTGCTGCTCGCCGAGGCCGTGGGTCTGGCGCCTGATCCGGCGTGACACGAGGCCGGTCCCGAGGCCCGACAGCAAGGCGGCCACGAGACCCGCGAGAAGCAGTCCCGGCAGCTGGGCGCGCACCCGCTCGCCGACGGCCGACTTGCGGATGCCGACCGAGACGAGGGCGACGACCTTCCCCTGGTCGGTGACGGGCACGACGACGCGCGACGACGGCCCGAGCGTGCCCGTGTAGTCCTCCTCGACGACGCCGCCCGCGAGCGCCTCCTCCGTGTGTCCGAGGAACTTCTTCCCGATCTGCGTCGGGTCGGGGTGGGTGTAGCGGATCCCGTCGCGGCTCATGACGACGACGAAGTCGGTGCCCGACTCGACCCGCACGCGCTCGGCGTAGGGCTGGAGCACCGCCGACGGGTCGGGACCCTGGACGCCGGCGACGACGTCGGGCGTCGCCGCCATCGTCTCGGCGACCGCGAGGGCCCGGGCGATGGCCTCCTGGTCACCTGCGCGCTGGGCCTGGCCGTACGCCCCGGCGAGCCCGGCGACGACGACGAGCACCGCGATGAGCACCTGGAGCGCGAAGGTCTGCCCCGCGACGCTCCATCGCCCCGGGGCCGTCAGCACCCGTCGCGAGAACTCAATGAACACAACCGTGACCCTAGTCACTGGCCGCGGGAGCCTCGTCACATTCACCGGTCCCACGCCCAGCGCGGGACCCAGCCAACGGAGGTCACCGTGAGTTCCACCGCCGACAGCGCCGTCGACGCCCAGCCGGGCTCGGCCCCCAAGCGCGACCGCACCCATTTCCTCTACATCGCCGTCATCGTCGCCATGGTGGCGGGCATCCTCGTGGGGTGGGCCTTCCCCGAGGTGGGCAAGAACCTCAAGCCCCTCGGGACCGGCTTCGTCAACCTCATCAAGATGATGATCACGCCGATCATCTTCTGCACGATCGTGCTCGGCATCGGCTCGGTCCGGAAGGCCGCCCAGGTCGGCAAGGTCGGTGGCCTCGCCCTCGGCTACTTCATCACGATGTCGACGGTCGCCCTCGCGATCGGTCTCGTCGTCGGCAACATCATCAAGCCCGGTGACAGCCTCAACCTCACGGCCGCGATCGCCGAGTCCGGCCAGTCGCAGATCGCCGCCGAGTCGGAGGGCACGGTCGACTTCATCCTCGGGCTCATCCCCGACACGCTCGTCTCCGCGCTGACGTCGGGCTCGGTGCTCCAGGCCCTGCTCATCGCGCTCCTCGTCGGCTTCGCGCTCCAGCAGATGGGCAAGACCGGCGAGCCGATCCTCCACGCCATCAAGTACCTCGAGCGCCTCGTCTTCCGCCTCATGGCGATGATCATGTGGGCCGCCCCGATCGGCGCGTTCGGCGCCATGGCCGCCCTCGTCGGCGCCACCGGCATCGGCTCGCTCAAGAGCCTGGGCCTGCTCATGCTCGCCTTCTACGCGACGTGCGCGATCTTCGTCTTCGCCTTCCTCGGCAGCATCCTCAAGGTCGTCACGGGGATGAACGTCTTCTCGCTCTTCCGCTACCTCGGCCGCGAGTTCCTCCTCATCCTGTCGACGTCGTCGTCGGAGTCGGCCCTGCCGCGCCTCATCGCCAAGATGGAGCACCTCGGCGTCTCCCGTCCGGTCGTCGGCATCACCGTGCCGACCGGCTACTCCTTCAACCTCGACGGCACCGCGATCTACCTGACGATGGCGAGCCTCTTCATCGCCGAGGCGATGGACAAGCCGTTCAGCATCGGCGAGCAGATCAGCCTCCTCGTCTTCATGATCATCGCGAGCAAGGGCGCCGCGGGCGTCAGCGGTGCGGGTCTCGCGACCCTTGCCGGTGGCCTCCAGTCGCACCGCCCCGACCTCGTGCCGGGCGTCGGCTTCATCGTCGGCATCGACCGCCTCATGAGCGAGGCCCGCGCGCTGACGAACTTCGCCGGCAACGCCATCGCGACCGTCCTCATCGGCACGTGGGTCGGCGAGATCGACCGCGACAAGGCGTCACGCGTCCTCTCCGGCCAGGACCGCTTCGACGAGGCGAGCATGCTCGACCACGACGACGAGGTCCAGGACGACCTGGTCCCGGACGCCCGCGGTCACGAGCCGGAGCTCGTCGGCTCCAGCCGCTGACCCGTCCCTTCGAGGGGCCGCGAACCACCCGGTTCGCGGCCCCTCGTCGTCGTCGTGGCCCATCTCATGCCGAGCCTCGGAACTCTCGGGAACCATTGGCATACAAAAGGATTCATGATCGTGTATGCCGCCGTCCGCCTCCCGGCTGGAAGCTCGCTTTGCGCTCGTCCCCCCATCTTCGAGAGGGTGGTCGCTTCATCGAGACATCTGCGACACGTAACTGTGAGGAGACAGACGGCACCTCGTCGGGGTGCTGTCCATGACGTATGAGTGACCTGACCAAGAGTCCCGACGACGCGCTGCACCCGGCGCTCGAGCCACCACCGGTGAACCACGAGGAGGCCGCGCCCTCCCGGGTCGACCAGGTCGTCTTCGGCGTCGCCGCGGCCGTGGCGATCGCCTTCGTCCTCTGGGGCGCGCTCAGCACCGAGAGCCTCAGCACGAGCGCGTCCGCCGGCCTCGACTTCGTCGTGCACAACACCGGCTGGCTCTTCTCGCTCGTCGCCTCCGGCTTCGTCGTCTTCGTCATCTGGCTGGCGGCGAGCAAGTACGGCAACATCCCGCTCGGCGGTGACGGCGAGGCTCCCGAGTTCCGGACGTCGTCGTGGGTGGCGATGATGTTCTCCGCCGGCATGGGCATCGGGCTGATGTTCTACGGCGTCACCGAGCCGCTGACCCACCTCGTGAAGCCGCCGCCCGGCACCGGCGCGGCAGGCAACCCCGAGGCCGTGCAGACCGCGATGGCCACGACGATGTTCCACTGGTCGCTGCACCCCTGGGCCATCTACGCGGTCGTCGGCCTGGCCGTCGCGTACGGCGTCTTCCGCAAGGGCCGCTCGCTGCTCATCAGCTCGGCCTTCGCCCCGCTCTTCGGCGAGAAGCGCGCCAACGGGCCGGCCGGCAAGGTCATCGACATCTTCGCGATCTTCGCGACGCTCTTCGGCTCCGCCACCTCGCTCGGCCTCGGCGCCCTGCAGATCGGCTCCGGCCTCGAGATCGTCGGCGGCATCGGCAAGGTCGGCAACGGCGTGCTCATCGGCATCATCGCCGTGCTGACCGTCTGCTTCATCCTCTCGGCCGTCTCCGGCATCGAGAAGGGCATCCAGTGGCTCTCGAACATCAACATGGTGCTCGCCCTCGCCCTGGCGTTCTTCGTCTTCGTCRTCGGCCCGACGGTCTTCATCCTCAACCTCGTCCCGACGACCATCGGGTCCTACTTCAAGGACCTCGCGATGATGTCGGCCCGCACCGACGCCGCGGGCGGCGACGGCATGAAGGACTGGCTCGCCGGCTGGACGATCTTCTACTGGGCCTGGTGGGTCAGCTGGACGCCGTTCGTCGGCATGTTCATCGCCCGCATCTCGCGCGGCCGCACGATCCGCCAGTTCGTCTCGGGCGTCCTGCTCGTGCCGTCGGTCGTCTCGCTCATCTGGTTCGCCATCTTCGGCGGTGCCGGCATCGACCAGCAGCAGCACGGCCAGGACATCGCCGGCCAGTCGACCCCCGAGGGCTCGCTCTTCGCGATGCTCGGCAACCTGCCCTGGCCGACCGTGACCGCGATCGTCGTCATGCTCCTCGTCGCGATCTTCTTCGTCTCGGGCGCCGACGCCGCGTCGATCGTCATGGGCACGCTCTCCGAGAAGGGCACCCTCGAGCCGTCGAAGAAGACCGTGATCTTCTGGGGCGCCGCCACGGGCGCCGTGGCCGCGATCATGCTGCTCATCGGTGGTGAGGACGCCTTGTCGGGTCTCCAGAACGTCACGATCGTCGCGGCCCTGCCCTTCCTCGTCATCATGATCGGGCTGGCGGTCGCGCTCGTGAAGGACCTGTCGCGTGACCCGCAGGTCGTCCGTCGGCAGTATGCCGTCGCGGCCGTCGAGCACGCCGTCGTCGCGGGCGTCAGCGAGCACGGTGACGACTTCTCGCTCACGGTCCAGGAGACCGCGCCCGGCGAGGGTGTCGGCGAGATGGTCCAGACCGACCCCGTCGCGGAGCCGGTCGAGGCGAAGGACGTCGAGGTCGAGGACGGTCTCGGCGGCCGCGTCGACGAGCAGACCGACAAGGTCGGCGCCTCGATGCGCCTCTGAGCCCGGGGCGTCGCCGTTCTCTCCCCGCTCGCGCCGAAGGCGCGCCGTGGCGCGGTTGCGGGCGAGTCAGGACCCCTTTCGAGGCTGGGACGTGCGCCGTGGCGCGGTTGCGGCCGGCTCAGCCGCCTGGTCGGATGATGCGGCGCTCGATCGCTGCCGCCACCGCCCCGGCGCGGGTGTCGACGCCGAGCTTGGTGTAGACGTGGCTGAGGTGGGACTTCACGGTCGCCTCGGAGACGAGCAGCTCGCGCGCCATCTCGCGGTTTCCGAGCCCGCGCGAGAGCAGCTCGAGCACCTCCACCTCGCGCTCGGTGACGACCGGCCCGGGTGAGGCCGCGCGCCGCACGAGCCGCGCCGCGACCGACGGGGCGAGCACCGTCTCGCCGCGGGCCGTGGCCCGGATGCCGGCGAAGAGTTGGTCGGCCGGGGCATCCTTGAGCAGGTAGCCGAGCGCGCCCGCGTCGAGGGCCCGCAGGATGTCGGCCTCCGTGTCGTAGGTCGTGAGGACGAGGACGTGCGGCGGCTCGGGCAGGGCGCGCAGTCGCGCCGTGACCTCGGCCCCTCCCGGCCCGTCCCCGAGGTTGAGGTCCATCAGCACGACGTCGGGCCGTTCGGTGGCGACGACGCGCTCGGCGCCCGCCAGGTCGCTCGCCTCACCGACGACCTCGATGCCGTCCTGGCCGTCGACGAGGGCGCGCAGTCCCGCGCGGACGACCGGGTGGTCGTCGACGAGGACGACGCGCACGGCGCCGGTGCCGTCAGCCACGGGAGACCCCTGCGGTGATCGGGAAGCGGACCGACACGGTCGTGCCCTCGCCGGGCGCGCTCTCGACGTCGGCGCTGCCCCCGAGGTCATCGGCCCGATGGCGTATGCCGTCCAGCCCGCGCCCGCGGTCCCCCCGCGCGTCCGGTCGGTTGGGTCGCGTCGGGTCGAAGCCGCGGCCGTCGTCCCGGACGTCGAGCAGCACCTCGTCGGAGAGGTAGGTCAGGCTGATGTCGGCGCGGGTGGCGTGGGCGTGCTCGACGACGTTGGCCAGGGCTCCTCGGGTGGACCGGACGAGCGCGCTGGCGACGTCGGCCGGCACGGCGACGGGGTCGCCGTGCACGCGGACCCTGACGTCGAGGCCGTGGGAGGCAGCCGTGGCGCCCGCGCGTTCGAGCGCGGCCGGGAGGGCGTCACCTGTCGTGTCGTCCTCGAGGTCCGCCGGGGCGAGGTCGCGCACGACGCGGCGCACCTCGTCGAGTCCCTCTCGGGCTGCCGTCCCTGCAGCCACGACGTGCTGGCGGGCGACGAGCGGCCTTCGGTCCCAGTCCTGCTCGGCCGCGGCGAGGAGCAGGGTGATGCTGGAGAGCCCCTGACCGACGGAGTCGTGGATCTCGCGCGACAGGCGGGTCCGCTCGGCGAGGGCACCGGAGCGGTGCTGGGCGGCAGCGAGATCGGCCTGCGCGTCGGTCAGCTCGTCGATGAGGGCCTGCCGGGTCCCGGCCTCCCGCTCGAGGGCTCGGTAGGACAGCACGGTGACGAGCGCGATGCCGACGGGTCCGACGACGACCGTCGGGTCCACCTCGTCGATGATGCGACTCCATCCCACGCTGACGACCGCTGTCATGGCGACGACGACCGTGACGGCATACGCGAAGGGGAGCACCTGGAGCACGGCGAAGGCCACGGGCACGGCGGTCCACGCGAACGAGGGGGCGACGAGCGTCAGCGCCACCCAGAGCACGACGACGACCGCGATCCACACGTAGGGCCACGCGGCACGGTCGGCGACGAGCCGACGCGTGAGGTAGGCGGCGCCGAGGAGGGTGGCACCCGCGAGGACGAGGAGCGCGGTGCCGTCGAGGTCGTGGCGCAGCAGGTAGCGCGCCGAGCACGTCACGAGGAGCACGACGAGGACGGCGTCGAGCCATCGGTCGAGTCGCGCCACCGGCGCGAGGATGCCCTCTTCCATGACCGGCAGCCTAGGGACGGCGCGGGCCGCCGGCATCATCCGATCGGCTAGTCCGGTGTGGCCGGTTGTCCGACGCGGCGGGTGGGCTGGATCGGCGACGGTGGTGGGGACCGCACGACGACCCTCGTCCTCACGATCACCTCACACCGGGAGACCCACCATGAAGCGCAGCCTCGCCGTCGTCCTCGTCCTCGCCGCGGTACCCCTGCTGGTGGCGGCGCCCGCACAGGCCGACCCGCCCGGCCACGGTCGGCCGGGCACCTATCGGCTGACCGGCGACGTCGGCGGCTCGAAGTTCGAGGGCATCGGCGCGGACGAGCGGCGCGGCGTCTTCTACGTCAGCGAGGTGACGGGCGGTGAGATCCACCGAGGCTCGGCCGGCACGGCCCAGACCGAGCAGTGGCTGGGCGGCGACGGCACCGACGGTCGGTTCACGGCCCGCGGGATCACGACCGACGCGACTGGTCGGGTCTACGTGGCCGGCGGCCCGAACGGCATCGGCACCGGTCGGCCCGACCTCTGGGTGTACGCGCCGGACGGCCGCCTGCTGGCCGCGCTCCGTGCTCCGGGGGAGAACGTGTTCCTCAACGACGTCGCGATCGGTCCCGACGGGGCGGCCTACTTCACGAACTCCAACGCGCCGCAGGTCTTCCGGGTGGCGGTCGGCGGGACGGCCTGGGGAGTGACCCGCTGGGCCGACGCGACCGGCACCGTCGAGCAGCGGGCCGGCTTCAACCTCGGCGGCATCGTCGTCAGTGCCGACCGCTCCGCCCTCGTCGTCGCCCAGGGCAACGCCGGTCTGCTGTGGCGCTTCGACCTGCGCACGGCCGCGGTGTCGCCCGTCGCGACCGGCGTGGCGTCGCTCACCGACGCCGACGGCCTCGTACGGCAGGGGTCGCGGCTCACCGTGGTGCGCAACTTCGCACGGATGCTCGCCACGCTCGAGCTGCGGGCCGACGGCCGGGCCGCCCGGCTCGTGTCCCAGGTCGCCACCGACCCCGAGCGGGTGCTGACGACGGCCAAGGTGCTCCGGGGCAGGACGCTCTTCGTCGACAGCAAGTTCGACGAGCAGGTCGCGTCCGGGCCGTACGAGGTCGTCACCGATCCGCTGGCACGATGAGGACCATGCGACGGGGCAGCAGGACGAGCGCCACGGTCGCGGTGGCCGCCGGTCTGGCCGTGGCGACCGTCCTCGCCGCCTGCACCTCGAGTCGCCCCGCCGCCACCACGGTGACCCCACCGGCCACGCCTGCCACAACGACGGGTGTGGCGACGGAGCCACTCGACGGGGCCGAGACGCCCACGGGAGGGTCTGCTGTGACGACGAGGCCACTCGAGGGGGGAGAGGCCAGCACGGGAGGAGCCAGGATGGCGACGCCGTCGGCGGCCGAGCAGGTGCGGCTCGACGCTGCGCTGCGGGATGCGGCGTGGAAGGACGACCTGCCGCGCGCGAGAGCTCTCGTCGGCCGGGGTGCGGACGTCAACGCCAAGGACGAGACCCAGCAGTCGGCATACCTCGTCGCGACGAGCGAGGGCCACCTCGGGCTGCTGCGCCTCGCACTCGCCCACGGCGCCCGCGTCGACGACAAGGACAGCTGGAACGGCACCGGCCTCATCCGGGCGGCCGAGCGCGGGCACGCGCTCGTCGTCGGCGAGCTGCTCCGCGCCGGGATCGACCGCGACCACGTCAACCGGATCGGCTACCAGGCGATCCACGAGGCCGTGTGGCTCGGACGCGACACGACCTCCTACGTCGACACCGTGCGCGTGCTCGTCGCCGGCGGTGTCCAGCTGACCCGACCCTCGCGCGACGAGGGGCTCACCCCGCTCCGGATGGCCCGTGAGCGCGGATTCGACCGACTGACAGGAGTTCTCGTGACTGCAACCACGGCCGACCGTGTGGACGACCCTGATGCGGCACTCCTCTCGGCCGCTCAGCGCGGCGACGCAGACGCCGTGTCGCTGGCCCTGCGCGCCGGAGCCGACATCGAGGCCCGCGACGCGAAGCGGCGGACCCCGTTGCTCCTCGCCGTCACCGGCGACCATGTCGACGCCGCAAGGGTGCTCGTCGCGATGGGTGCAGACCCCGACGCGCTCGACGATCGCCACGACACCCCGTGGCTCGTCACCGGGGTGACCGGCAGCGTCGCGATGCTCGAGACGCTGCTGCCCGCCGGTCCCGACCTCACGGTCCGCAACCGCTTCGGCGGGGTCTCGGTCATCCCGGCGAGCGAGCGCGGGCACGTCGACTACGTGCGTCGCGTCGTGCAGACCGGCATCGACGTGAACCACGTCAACGACCTCGGCTGGACGGCCCTGCTCGAGGCCGTGATCCTCGGCGACGGCGGCGAGCGACACCAGCAGATCGTGCGCCTCCTCCTCGATGCCGGCGCCGACCGGTCGATCGCCGACAAGGACGGCGTCACCGCGCTCGAGCACGCCCGCGAGAAGGGGTATGCCGCCATCGCCCGGATCCTCGAGCAGTTCTAGCTGCGGTCGGTGGGGCCGGGGCTGTCGCGCAGCGAGAGAACCATGCCGCGCAGGATGCGGAAGGCGTCATTCTGCTCGGCCTCGGTCAGGCCGGCCAGCATCCTGACCTCGACGGACCGGACCGCCGCGCTCGCCGTCGCCAGGCTCCGTCGGCCGCGGGGTGTCAGCCGGGTCGGAAGGGCCTTCCCGACCGGTGCCTCTGCGGGGCGCGTCACGAAGCCGTCTCGTTCGAGGGCCTGGAGCAGCACGTTCATCGACTGCCGGGTCACGAAGGCCCCACGCGCCAGCTCGGAGTTCGACAGGCCCGGTCGCTGTGCCAGCAGCTCGAGGCACGAGTAGTGGGTCACCGTCATCCCGAGCGGCCGCAGCACGTCCTCCATGGCGGCGCGCAGGGCGCTCGACGCCTCCTTCAGCAGGTAGCCCAGGGACGTCTCGAGGTCGACGCCGACATCGTCTTGACTCATGTCAGTATTCTGACATACGGTCCTTCGTGTCAGATAACTGACACGAATCCCAAGGAGGCCATCGTGCCTGTCACCGGTCCCGACTTCATCTCGCTCCAGGCAACCGACCTCGACGCCTCCCGGGCGTTCTACGAGCAGTACCTCGGTCTCGTGCGGTCCCAGGCCGGGCCTCCGCATGCCATCGTCTTCGAGACGACGCCGATCGCCTTCGCGTTGCGCGACGTGGTGACCGGCACCGATCTCGCATCAGCCGCCCAGCCGGGCATCGGTGCCGCGATCTGGCTCCACGCCACGGACGTCCAGGCCATCCACGACGCCCTGGCCGCAGACGGTCACACCATCGTCTCCGCGCCGATCGACGGTCCGTTCGGTCGGACCTTCACCTTCGCGGACCCCGACGGCTACCACGTCACCCTCCACGACCGCGCCTGATGCCGGCCGGCCCGGACTGCGGTCGATGGGCCGTGTGACACGATCTCCGGGTGCTACGACTGACCGATGTCATCATCGACTGCCCGGACGCGATGATGCTGGGGGCCTTCTATTCGGAGGTGACGGGTCTCCCCGTCAAGGCGGGCAGCCACGACAACTGGGCCGGCATCCAGCTCGGTGAGATCGAGCTGGCCTTCACGCCGGTCGAGGACTACCGCGCCCCACAGTGGCCGGACGGTGACCACCCCAAGCAGTTCCATCTCGACTTCGAGGTCGATGACATCGAGGCCGAGCATCGCCGTGTCGTGGCCCTGGGCGCGACCCTGCACCAGGACTCCATCGGCCCCGACGGCTTCGGCTGGCGCGTCTACACCGACCCCGTCGGTCACCCGTTCTGCCTCTGCCGCAACAAGGGCGTCACATGGACCGACGAGGGCCCCATCTGGCAGACGGGCGAGTAGCGCGAGCCGGATCTGCTCCCGAACCGCGGCGCGTTGCCGCTGGACGTCAGCGGGCGGTGGTGGGCTCGACTCGATCCCCGGAGTCCACGCCGGCGCCGAGGTAGGTGAGGGCGACGGTGGCTGCCACCCACGCGGCGGCAGCCCAGACCCAGCCGCCGTGCACGGCCCACACGCACAGCGCGAGAGCCGCGATCTGAACGGCCGTGAAGACATATCGGAAGTCGCGGTACCTACGGTGCAGACCGACGGCCACACCGAAGAACAGGGCCGCGACCGTGACGCCGAATCCGGCGACCAGCAGGGCCAGGGCCGTCCCGAGCCCAGCGAAGCCGCTCGTGCCGCCGGTGTTCGCGTTCGGGCCGAGCAGGACGGCGGCGATGACAGCTCCCGCCAGGAGTGCGGCAGCCCCTTGGAGCGCGGCGACCACGACGACCGCTCGCCCAGCGGCGAGGTTGCCACCGACCGTGCCAGATCCCGAGGCGGTGGGTCCTGCGGGTCGGTGGAGCTGGAAGAGCGCGCGGACCAGCGCGACGAGAGCGAAGCCGAAGGGCAGCGCGAACAGCGACATCGGGCCAGCGAACCGTGACGGTGCCGCGAGTACGGCGCAGGCGGCGAGAACGGTCGCCGGGACCGCCCACCTGGCCCACGGCCTGGACCACGGCAGGACCGACGGAACGAGCAGGTACCCGAACGGGACGACCACGACGCCCAGGAGGCCGAGGCCACCCCAGGCAGGTCCGACCAGGGCGGCGACGGTTGCGACGGGGCCGGTGAGCAGCAGCGCAGCCTGCCCCGCGGTCGGGCGCCACACCGCGGCCGTCATGACGAGCGCGAGCGCGCACGTGGCCGCGACGAAGAGCCAGGCGTAGGTCATTTCGCGGATCCCCCTGGGTTCAGGTCGTTGCGCCGCGTCCGCCGTGTCGGCCGCGGTCGTGTGGGTCGTGGGCGTCCGGCAGGGCCCGCCCGGATGCCCAGTGTCCCGCTGCCGACGCGCACCGGGATGAGTGTGCGAACCCACCTGACCCGAGCGGGCCACCACGGTGGCCCGGAGCCGTGACCATGAGTCCATCCGAGGGGCCACGTGACGGCCCTTCGGTGTCAGGCGAACTCGGCGACCAGGTCGGGGCTGACCTGGGCCAGGACGGCATACGCCATCTCGACGGGGAGGTCGACGACGTCGTAGTGCTGGGCTCCGGCAGCAGTGGTGGCGACGAGTGTCGCGACGCCGACGCGTCGCTGGAAGAAGGACTGCTCGACCTTCCAGCCGATGATGCCGGCGCGGTCGAGCACGACGCGCTGCCGGTCGAGCGAGCCGTGTCGCGTCACGAGGTGGTCGGGGGTCACGGCGTGCCCCAGCGCGCGGTAACGGTCGCGGCCCAGGGCGACGGCGCCGACGAGCAGGAGTGGCACGAGGACGAGCAGTGAGCCGTGCCAGTCCCACAGCAGCCGTGCCACGACGAGGAGCGCGGCGACGAGGAGCGCCGGCACGACGGCGCGCGTCAGGCGACGGCGCCGGGCGGCGGGGCCGTGTGGCGTGAGCGGCCCTGACACCGCGGCCTCGTCGGGGCGGATGCGCAGCGCGAGGGGCGTCACGACGCCGGCCGGCGCGGGCGGGCACAGCCAGTCGGAGCCGCCCTGCTCGCGGAGCAGGCCCGACGTGACCACCTTGAGCCGGCTGGCCCCGGCCAGACGGAGCCCGAGCGGCTCGTCGAGCCGGACGCCGCGGACCCGGGCGGCGTCGATGCTCGTCTCCCGGTTCGTCAGCAGGCCGCGGCGCGTGTGCAGGGTGCCGAGCCGGTTGCGGGTCAGCCGGAAGCCCCAGAAGGTCAGGACGTAGGCGCCGACCGCGAGGAGCGACACGACACCGAGCAGGAGCAGCACGTCGACCCACCAGGCCAGACGCGACACGAAGGACGCGCCGTCGCGGAAGACCGACCGCTCCTGCGAGAAGCGCGAGAAGCCCTGCGATGCGAAGCCGACGATCGCCGCGGCGCTCGCGAGCCCCGTCACGGTGAGCGGCGCATAGCGGATCCATGACGGGTCGAGGCGCACGAGCACCTCGTCGTCGACGGGCGGTGGTGCGTCGTCGGGCACCTCGTCGACGGCCACCGGCGCGCCGGTCGGCGCGGGCAGACCGGTCACAGCAGGGTCGACGCGGTGCAGCAGCTCGGCCCGCAGGCGACGACCCGCGTCGACACCCAGCGAGTCGAGGACGAGCCGGTCGTGCTGGCCGCCGGCGGTCGAGATCTCGACCTTGGCCAGACCGAGGACGCGGTGGTAGACCCGCGCCGTCAGGTCGATGGTGCGCACCTTGTCGAGGCGCGCCGTCGTCGTCTGCTTCGTGAAGAGGCCGCGCCGCAGCTCGATCTGGCCGTCGGCGATGCGGTAGCGGGTCGTGACCCACCGCAGCACGCCGAACGCGACGATGAGCGGGACGGCATACAGCTCCCACCGGTCGTTGTCCTCGGAGCCCGCCCGGAAGACGACGAGCGCGAGCAGTGCGGGCAGGAAACGGATCAGCGTCTCGAGGGGGTGGACGAGGAGCATCCGGGCGTCGAGCCGGCGCCAGCCCTCCGCGTCCTCGGTCACGTCGCGTCGCCCGTCTCGGCCACGGCCGCCGCCGTCAGCGCGTCGACGAGCTCGTGGGCGACGGGCAGGTCGAGACCGTGGATGGTGACGGGCCCCGCGGCGGACGCCGTCGTGATCGTCACGGCGGCCAGGCCGAGCAGCTGGGCGACGGGACCGCGTTCGAGGTCGACGGTCTGCACGCGGCTTAGCGGCGCGATGCGACGCTCCTGCCACAGCCAGCCGCTCTGCGTGTAGATCGCGCGGGGGGTCGCCTCCCACCGGTGCACGCGGTAGCGCCACTGCGGCATCGCGACGGCGTACGCGGCGCCGGCGACGAGCCACGCGGCTCCGACGACCCAGTGCGGGGTGCGCGACGGGGCGTCGTCGACGAGCCACCAGACGACCTGCCCCGCGAGCAGGAGGGCGAGGACGACGAGGGCCTGCAGCGTCCACATGAGGACGGCACGGCGCGAGACCCGGTGCGCGGGTTCGCGGAGCACGGCACCGGGGGCGACGGGCACGTCGAGGGGTTCCACGGCCCCACGGTGCCACACCGGTGCCGGAGGGCGGCATCCGACCGAGGTATGCCGCCCTGTCGACCTTCGTCGGGTCGTGCCCTCCGCCCGGGGTCAGGCCGCGAGCGCCTCACGGGCTGAGCCCTCGCGGGCCTGCACGAGCCGGGTGTAGCGGCCGCCGCGGGCCATCAGGTCGTCGTGGTCGCCGAGCTCGGCGACCCGACCGTGGTCGAGCACGGCGATCTGCTCGGCGTCGCGGATCGTCGACAGGCGGTGCGCGATGGTCAGGGTCGTGCGGCCGGCCATGAGCCGGTCGATCGCGGCCTGCAGCTCGCGCTCGGTCTCGTTGTCCAGGGCGCTCGTCGCCTCGTCGAGCACGAGGACGCGCGGGTTGCGCAGGAGCGTGCGGGCGATGGCGAGGCGCTGCTTCTCCCCTCCGGAGAAGCGGTGGCCGCGGGCCCCGACGACGGTGTCGAGGCCGTCGGGAAGGCTCGCGACGAGGGGTGCGACCTGGGCCGCGGCGAGGGACTGCCACAGCGCGTCGTCGGTGGCGCCGGGGGCGGCGAGCAGGAGGTTGTCGCGGATCGAGGCGTGCACGAGGTACGTGTCCTGCGAGACGACGCCGACGATCCGGGCGAGGTCTGCAGGGTCGAGGTCGCGCAGGTCGACGCCGTCGATCGTCACGCGCCCGGACTGCGGGTCGTGCAGCCGCGCGAGGAGACCGGCGAGGCTCGACTTGCCCGAGCCGGTCTCACCGACGAGGGCCAGCGTCGTGCCCGCGGGCACGTGGAGCGTGACGTCGGAGACGGCATACGCCCTCTCGGTGGGGGAGGCCGTGGCGTCGTGGCTGAAGGTGACGCCCTCGAAGCGCACCTCGCCGCGCAGCCGGTCGTGCTGCACCGCAACGGGATCGGCGGGAGGCGCGACCTCGACGGGCAGGTCGAGGTAGCCGAAGATGCGGCTGAAGAGCGCCATCGAGGTGACCCACTGGGCTCCGACGTCGAGCAGTCCCATGAGCGGTCGGAAGATGCCGGCCTGCAGGGTCGTGAAGGCGATGAGCGTGCCGATGGTCATGCCGCCCGAGGTCGCGGGCAGTCCGGCGGCGAGGTAGATGAGCGCGGGGATCGCGGCGAAGATGATCTGCATCGTTGCCATCCGCCAGCGGCCGGCGAGCTGCGAGCGCAGCTCGAGGTCGATGAGGTCGGTGGACGTCTCGGCGAAGCGGTCGGCCGTGGCCTCCCCGGCGCCGAGCGTCTTGACGAGGGTGGCGCCGCTGACGGTGAGGCCCTCCTCGACCTGGCTGTGCAGGTCGGCGAGACGACGCTGGCGCTGGGCGGTGATGTCGCGGCGCAGCAGGGCGACCTTGCGGGTCATGAGGACGGCCGGCGGGATGACGAGCAGGGAGAGCAGCGAGAGGCGCGGGCTCAGGGCCACCATGGCGATGGCCGTCGCGACGGCGGTCGTGAGGTTGCTCGCGATCGACGTCGCCGTCGACGTGATGACCGACTGCAGGCCGCTGATGTCGTGGGTGAGGCGCGACTGCACCTCGCCGCTGCGGGTGCGGGTGAAGAAGGCGACGGACTGGCGCTGCAGGTGGCGGAAGACGTCGGTGCGCAGCCCGTGCATGACGCGCTGGCCGACGGAGGTGGTGAGCCACGTCTGGACGACGCCGAGCAGCTGGCTCACGACGGTGACGGCGAGCATGCCGCCGACGGCCCACAGCAGGAGGCGGACGTCCTGGTGGGGGAGGGCGTCGTCGATGACGGCACGCAGCAGGAAGGGCTGGGCCATCGAGACGACCGAGATCGCCACGATGATCGCGGTGACGACGGCGACGGTGCGGGTGTGGGGGCGGAAGAGACCGGCGACCCGTCGCAGGGAGACGGGGGACTCGGCGAGCTGGGCGCGGTCCTGCGGGTCGATCTTCCCGGGCTGGCGGCCGCCGCGGTGGGTCGGCCCGAGGGTGGTGGTGGTGTCGGTCATGCGGTCACTCCATCTGTGGACTCCAGTTCATGATGCTGAGGTTACCTCACTATGAGGTCAATCTACAAACCACGCCGTATGCTGCTCCCCATGCGTGACGCCGACGAGCCCTCCCTCGACGAGCTGCTCATGGGCGCGGCGCGGGCGCTGCGGCGGCGCTGGGCCACCGGGCTCGGGTCCGACCTGTCGCCCCACGACGCCCGTGCGTTGCGCGTCATCGGGCACCACGGGCCCACGCGTCTCGGCGTCGTCGCCGACCACCTGCGCATCGCGCCGCGCTCGGCCACCGACGTCGTCGACCGGCTCGAGTCGCGGGGCCTCGTCCACCGCAGCCCCGACCCCGACGACCGCCGCGCCATGACCGTGGCCCTCACCGCGGTGGGGGAGTCGGTCCTCGCCGAGGTCGACGAGGCACGGCGCGAGGGCGCGGCCGACTTCTTCGGGTCACTGAGCGACCGCGAACGCACGTCGCTCGCGGCCCTCCTCGCGCGGCTCGACCCCCGGGAGCCCTGAGGTCGAAATGTCCCCTGACATACACTTCCCTGCCGGCAACCGACGGCACGTGATGCCGGGGCGAGCGCCGGCGAGGAGCTGCTGGGTGGCTGACGTGAACGGGCTCGTCATGGTCGAGGGGCGCCCCGGGTCGGGCCGAACCTCGATCGCCGAGGACATCGTCGAATGGCTGGTCGGCGAGCACGTCGCCGTCGAGCACCGGGCCGAGGGGCAGGCCGATCACCCCGTCGACGTCGACCACGTCGTCGTGCTCGACACCGCGCAGCTCCTCGCACTCGCGGCCGAGTCGACCGATACCTCCCGGGCCCTGCTCGGCGCCGCCGAGCAGCACGGGGACGCCTGGGTCGTGCGGCCCGCGTCGCAGGCGGCCCTGCCCGAGCCGCTGCGCGCGCGGGTCCGCGAGGTCGCGGGCCGGGCGCGGGTCCCCGCCGAGCTCACCGCCTCCCTCGTCGCCGAGGCGTGGGCCCGCTTCGGAGCGAACGGACCCGGTGGCGTCCACGTCTGGGAGTCCGCCCTGCTGCGGTCGCCCGACGTCGCCCTCGTGCGCCGTCTCGTCGACGCCGTGCGCGCGCACCAACCGGTCGTCGTCTACCTCGACGACGACCGTGAGATCGGGTCGAGCCGGCAGGGCCAGCGGCGCGAGCTCGACCTCGTCGTCGTCGCCGGCCTCGACGTGCCGACGCTCGTGGTGCCGGTCGGTGACGGTCGCCGGGACGATCACACGGCGGCCGTGCGCGACTTCGTCGCAGACCACCTCGGCCTCACCGGCCGGCGTGACTCGCAGCAGGTCGCCTGACCATGCCCCTGCACGCGGTCGAGGGCCTGCTCGACGCCACCTCCGACACGGAGGTCCGGCGTGAGTGGGCGGCCCTGGCCGCGGCGGGACTGCCGAGCCAGTCGCAGCACCAGGGTGCGACGAACGCGCCGCACCTCACCCTGGCGCTCGCCGGGGTCGTCCCCGACTACGTCGAGGCCCGGATCGCCCGCGTTCTCGAGACGATGCGGCCCGTGCCGATCCGCCTGGGGTCGCTCCTCGTCATGGGCTCCCGTCGCTACGTCCTCGCCCGCCTCGTCGTCCCGACACCCGAGCTGCTCGACCTCCAGCGGTCGCTCGCGGCTGCGACGGTCGGGGCGCCCGACGTGCCCGACCAGGTGCGTCCGGGCCGCTGGACCCCGCACGTCACCATCGCCCGCGGGCTCGGCTCGCGCCAGGTCGGGGAGTCGCTCGCCGTCCTCGACCGCGCCCGCCCCCTCGACGGCACGATCGAGTCGGTCCGCCGCTGGGACCCCGACGCCGGGCGCACGTGGCAGGTGGGCGGCATACCTACGATGGGCGCATGAGCCTCGAACTCGGCCTCGACACGTTCGGCGACATCGCTAACGGCCCCGACGGTGCCCCGCTCCACCCCGCCACGGTGATCCGGGAGGTCCTGGCCGAGGGTGAGCTCGCCGACCGGCTCGGCCTCGACTTCTTCGGCGTGGGCGAGCACCACCGCGACGACTACGCCGTGAGCGCGCCCGACGTGCTGCTCGCCGGCCTCGCGGGGCGCACCGAGCACATCCGCCTCGGCACGTCGGTGACGGTCCTGTCCAGCGACGACCCGATCCGCGTCTTCCAGCGCTTCTCCACCGTCGACGCGATCAGCCGTGGCCGTGCCGAGATCACTGTCGGCAGAGGCTCGTTCATCGAGTCGTTCCCGCTCTTCGGTCTCGACCTCGGCGACTACGAGACGCTCTTCGAGGAGAAGCTCGACCTGCTCGCGGCCGTCGTGGCCGAGCAGCCGATCCGCTGGGAGGGTTCGATCCGCCCGCCCGTCCAGGTCGAGAAGGTCATGCCCGCGACGGAGTCCGGCCACCTGCCCGTGTGGGTCGGCGTCGGCGGCACCCCGCAGTCGGTCGTCCGCGCCGCGCACTACGGCTTCCCCGTCGTCATCGCCATCATCGGCGGCTCCGCGCGCCAGTTCGCACCGCTCGCCGACCTCTACCGGCGCGCGCTGTCCGAGATGGGCAGGCCCGAGCTGCCGATCGGGGTGCACTCGCCCGGCTACGTGGCCGCCACCGACGAGCAGGCGCGTGACGACTTCATGCCGCACTTCCTGCCCTACATGAACAAGCTGGGCCGCGAGCGTCGCTGGGCGCCCATGGGCAAGGACCAGGCCCTCCAGCAGCTCGGCCCCGAGGGAGCCGTCTACTGCGGGTCGCCCGACACCGTGGCCGCCAAGATCGTCGACACCGTCCGCGTGCTCGGCCTCTCCCGCTTCCAGCTGAAGTACTCGTTCGGCACGCTCCCGCACGACCAGCGGATGGAGTGCATCCGCCTCTACGCCGAGGAGGTCGTGCCGCGCGTCCGCGCGCAGCTCGACGAGGACTGACGGCGACTGACGTGCGGATCCTCTTGATGGGCATGGGATCCCGTGGTGACGTCCAGCCGCTCGTCGCGCTCGGGCAGCGCCTCCGGCGGATGGGGTATGCCGTGTCGCTCGCTGCGCCGGCCGACCTCGTTCACGTCGTGGCGGGCAGCGGCGTCGAGTTCGAGCCGTTGTCGTTCGACCTCGAGGGGCCGCTGCGCGAGGGGTTGGGGCGTGACGCGCTGCGCGGGTCGGCGCGGACGCAGGTGCGTGAGGCCCGGCTCATGCGGCGGGTCATGGCCGACACCGCCTCGGCGCTGGCCGCGGACGTCGCGCGGCTCGTCGACGCTGCTGACGCCGTGCTGTCGGGGGCGCTGACCTTCGACCTCGTCGACGCGCTGCTCACTCCTGACGGCCGAGGTGGCCGTCCGACCAAGCCGCACCTCTACGCCGTCTTCGCGCCGGTCTGGCCGAGCTCGCACGGTGACTCGGTCGCACTGTCCCTGCGCCCCCGCGCGACGTCGTGGGTCAACGACGCATGGAGCACCCTCGCGGGCCGGGTCGCGCTCGGCCTCTTCCGCCCTGCCGGTGACCTCGTCCGTGCGCGACGAGGCCTGCCACGACAGCGGTTCCGCCACTACACGGCCGCTGCGGAGTGCACGCCGACGCTGCTGGCCGCGAGCCCGCACGTCGTCCCGCCGGCCGCGGACTGGCCCCCGGCGCTGCGGCAGACCGGCTACTGGGTGCGCGACGACGTCGGCGTTGGCCCGCTTGACCCGGCTCTGGCGGCGTTCCTCGACGACGGGCCCGGCCCGGTCTTCGTCGGTTTCGGCTCGATGCCGACGCCCGACCCGGAGCGTGTCGTGCGTGATGCGGGCCGGGTGCTCGGCCGTCTCGGGCTGCGTGGTGTCGTCAGCGAGGGTCTTGCCGGGCTGTCGGTCGGCACGACCGCAACGACGATCGGGATCGGCGCCGCACCGCACGACCTGCTCTTTCCACGGTGCGCCGTCGTCGTCCACCACGGGGGAGCGGGCACGACCGCCGCTGCGGTCCGGGCCGGGGTGCCGCAGGTCGTGGTGCCGCACGCCGCCGACCAGCCCTACTGGGGCCGCCGGATGGCCGACCTCGGGGTCGCCGCACCGCCGATCGCCCGCAAGGACCTGACGGCGGCTCGGCTCGAGCGGGCGCTCGAGGTCGCGCTTTCCCCGGGAGCCCGCGCGGCGGCATACGCCCTCGGTGAGCGGGTCCGGGCCGAGGACGGCGCCGGCGACGCCGCGCGACTCGTCGACACCTACCTCAGGGGCGCCGGGCCGTCAGGACACATCGAGGTCCGCTGAGGCCGAACGCCCACGCTTCCGAGCCCACGGGACGGACACTTCGTGTGTCACGCGGTCACGCCTCCCGCGGCGTCGAGCAGGTAGGTGCTCATCGGGCCCTTGCTCTTGACGAGGATCGTCCCGCGAGGGCGGAGCGTGAACCCGGGTCCGAGTGCAGCGGCGACGCGGTCGGTCACGTGGATCTGCCCCGGCAGCCCGTGGGACTCCATCCGGCTCGCCGTGTTGACGGTGTCGCCCCAGAGGTCGTAGATGAACTTCCGCCGCCCGATGACCCCTGCGACGGCGGGTCCCGTGTCGACGCCGATGCGCACGGCGAGCCACTCGCAACCCGGTTCACGCGCGATCGACGCGATCTCCTCGCGCATCGCGAGCGCCACCCGGGCCACCGCCTGCACGTGGTCGGGCCGCCGCTCCGGCAGACCGCCGGCGACCATGTAGGCGTCGCCGATGGTCTTGATCTTCTCGACCTGCTGCGCGTCGGCCTCGCGGTCGAAGGCCGAGAAGATGCGGTCGAGGAGCGCGACGAGCTCGTCGGCGGGCATGACCTGGGTCCGCTCGGTGAAGCCGACGAGGTCGGCGAAGAGCACGGTGACGGCCTCGTAGTGCTCCGCGATCGTGCCGGGGCCGCGCTTGAGACGTTCGGCGATGGGGGCCGGCAACACGTTGAGCAGCAGGCGCTCGGACCTCGCCTGCTCGGCCTCGAGGGCGATGCGGGCCCGCTCGCGCTGCTCGACGAAGTAGCCGAGCATCGCGTAGGCGCTGACGGTCACCCCCATGACGTTGAGCACGAAGAAGGTGACGACGAAACCGGTCGGCAGGGCCGCCGGGTGGGCCGAGAGCCGGGGGTCGAGCAGGGCCAGCGTCACGAGCGCGACGAAGAAGGCCACGAGCCAGCCGACCGAGCGCCGCACCCCGAGCAGCGCCAGCGCGGCGAGCGGCACGAAGATCGCCCACAGGACCATCCCGCTCGAGGCGATGAAGCCGCCGAGCGACGCCTGGAGCAGGCACGGGAGGACGAGGAAGGCCATGAGCTGCGTCGTGCGGAACACGGCGAACCTGCCGGTGCGCGAGAGGACGAGCAGCCCCACCACGGTGATCACCTGGTACGCGGCCGGGATCGCGGCCGACAGCGGGTGGCCGTAGGCGAGGTAGGTGCCGACCCAGATGAAGGAGATGAGGGCGATGAGCACCGACGCGAAGATCAGCATGCCCTGGCGCAGACGCTCGTCCTGGGACCGGTCGGGCCGGGCGCCGATCTCGGCGAGGCGCTCGACGATGCGGACGACGGCCCCGCTGAGGCCGGTCCGGGGAAGGGTGAGCACGTCGGATGCGCCCATGCCGCGATGGTACGGCCGAGGACACGCCTCCCGCGGCCTAGATCGTCGCCGCGAGCTCGGTGCCCTGGCGGATGGCGCGCTTGGCGTCGAGCTCGGCCGCGACCTCGGCGCCGCCGATGACGTGCACCTTGACCCCGGCGGCGGCGAGCGCGGGACCTAGCGTGTTGACGGACTCCTGGCCGGTGCAGAGCACGATCGTGTCGACGGCGAGAACCTGCGGGTCGGAGTGGTCCTCGCCGTGGGTGATGTGGAGTCCCTCGTCGTCGATGCGCTCGTAGTTGACGTCGACGTGGTGATGGACTCCCTTGGCCTTCAGGGCCGCCCGGTGCACCCAGCCGGTCGTCTTGCCGAGGCCCCTGCCGATGGGGGTGGCCTTGCGCTGGAGCAGGTGCACCTCCCGCGGCGAGGGTGACGGGTGCGCCTCGACGAGGCCGCCACGGGAGGCGTCGGGCTCGCCGACGCCCCACTCGGCCATCCACTGCTCGATCGTCATCGGCGACTCGACGTGGGTGAGGAACTCGCTGACGTCGACGCCGATCCCGCCCGCGCCCATGACGGCCACGCGCTGACCCGGCGGTGCCTCGCCGCGGACGGCGGCGGCATACGTCACGACCGTCGGGTGGTCGACGCCCGGGACGTCGGGCACGCGGGGCTCCACCCCGGTGGCGACGACGACCTCGTCGAAGTCGGTGAGGTCCTCGACGTCGGCGCGGCGACCGAGGTGGACCTTGACGCCGCTCAGCTCGAGTCGCCTCCGGTAGTAGCGGATCGTCTCGGCGAACTCCTCCTTGCCGGGGATCCGCATGGCGATGGCGAACTGGCCGCCGAGGTCGTCGGCCGCCTCGAAGAGCTCGACCCGGTGGCCGCGCTCGGTCAGCGCGACCGCGGTCGCGAGGCCGGCAGGACCTGCGCCGACGACGGCGACGTGCTTGCTGCGTCGGCTCGGGGCGATCACGAGGGTCGTCTCGCGGACGGCGCGGGGGTTGACGAGGCAGGTCGCCGTCTTCTTGGCGAAGGTGTGGTCGAGACAGGCCTGGTTGCAGGCGATGCACGTGTTGATCTCGTCGGCCCGGTCGCCTGCGGCCTTGGCCACCCAGTCGGGGTCGGCGAGGAAGGGGCGCGCCATCGAGACGAGGTCGGCGCTGCCGTCGGCGATGACCCGCTCGGCGAGGTCGGGCATCGAGATGCGGTTGGACGTGACGACGGGGACGGTGACCTCGGGGCGCAGCTTCGCGGTGACGCGGGTGAAGGCGCCGCGCGGCACCGACGTGACGATCGTGGGGACGCGGGCCTCGTGCCAGCCGATGCCCGTGTTGATGATCGTCGCGCCGGCCGCCTCGACCTCGTGGGCCAGTGCGACCACCTCGTCCCACGACTGCCCGTCGGGCACGAGGTCGAGCATCGAGAGGCGGTAGACGATGACGAAGTCGGCCCCGGCTGCCTCGCGGACGGCGCGGACGACCTCGACGGGCAGCCGGCGCCGTTTCTCCGGCGAGCCGCCCCACGCGTCGGTGCGCTGGTTGGTGCGTGGCGCGAGGAACTGGTTGAGCAGGTAGCCCTCCGAGCCCATGATCTCGACGCCGTCGTAGCCGGCCTCGCGGGCCAGGCGGGCGCAGCGGGCGTACGCGTCGACGGTGCTGCGGATGCCGCGCGAGGTCAGCGCGCGGGGCGAGAAGGGCGAGATCGGCGACTTGAGTGCCGACGCCGACACGGCGAGCGGGTGGTAGGCGTAGCGGCCGGCGTGCAGGATCTGGAGGGCGATCGTGCCGCCCTCGCGGTGCACGGCGTTCGTGATGACCCGGTGTCGGCGGGCCTGCCGGCTCGTGACGAGGGCGGAGCCACCCGGGTAGAGCGCGCCGGCGAGGTTGGGCGCGAAGCCGCCCGTGACGATGAGGCCGACGCCGCCGCGGGCGCGCTCGGCGTAGTAGGCCGCGAGGCGGTCGAAGTCCTTGGCGCGGTCCTCGAGGCCGGTGTGCATCGAGCCCATGACCACGCGGTTGCGCAGCGTCGTGAAGCCGAGGTCGAGGGGTTCGAGCAGGTGGGGGTATGCCGTCGTCACCCGCCCGAGGGTAGCCGCTGGTTACCGTCCGGTAGCCGATCGCGCGG
Organism: Terrabacter sp. RAF57; assembly: GCF_052113925.1. Taxonomy (NCBI): domain Bacteria; kingdom Bacillati; phylum Actinomycetota; class Actinomycetes; order Micrococcales; family Intrasporangiaceae; genus Terrabacter; species Terrabacter sp. RAF57. The sequence continues at coordinate 26,114 of NZ_JBFRDT010000016.1, forward strand.
CCTGCGTCACAGTGGGTGAGAATGGCCAGGTGAGCGATCTCGAGCACCTGGACGTCCTCGTCGTCGGAGCCGGCCTGTCCGGCATCGGCGCCGGCTACCGCCTGTCGACGATGAGCCCGTCCCGCTCGTGGGCGATCCTCGAGGCTCGGGACTCGCTCGGTGGCACGTGGGACCTCTTCCGCTACCCGGGCGTCCGGTCCGACTCGGACATGATGACGCTCGGCTTCCCCTTCGAGCCGTGGACCGACCCCGACGCCATCGCCGACGGCCCGAAGATCCTCGACTACCTGCGCCGGACGGCGGAGAAGCACGGGATCGCGGAGCGGATCCGTCTGGGCCACCGGGTCGTCGCGGCCGACTGGTCGAGCGAGGACGCGCGCTGGACGGTCACGGTCGAGCGCAGGGGCGGCGAGCGCGAGCAGCTGACGTGCGGATTCCTCTACCTCTGCAGCGGCTACTACGACTACGACCGGCCCCACGACGCGCAGCTGCCCGGCCTCGCCGCGTTCGAGGGCGACGTCGTGCACCCGCAGTTCTGGCCGGACGACCTCGACGTCTCGGGGCGCACGGTCGTCGTCATCGGGTCAGGCGCCACGGCGGTGACGCTCGTGCCCTCGCTCGCCGAGGCCGGTGCCGATGTGACGATGCTCCAACGGACGCCGACGTGGATCGCGTCCCTGCCCCGCCGCGACCGGGCCCGCGACGTGCTCCAGCGGGTGCTCCCGACGAAGGCCGCGGGGACGGCTGCTCGCTACAAGAACGTCCTCGGGACCATGGGCGTCTACGAGCTGAGCCGTCGGCGCCCTGCCGTGATGAGGTCGTTGTTGTCCAAGGGTGCGGCCAAGTCGCTCGGTTCGACCGACCTCGTCAGCGACCACTTCACGCCGACCTACGACCCGTGGGACCAGCGCCTGTGCGTCGTCCCGGACGGTGACCTCTTCGAGGCCGTCCGCCGTGGACGCGCCCACGTCGTCACCGACACGATCGAGACCTTCGTGCCACACGGCATACGGGTGCACTCGGGACGCGAGCTCGACGCCGACGTCGTCGTGACGGCGACGGGGCTGCGGATCAAGATCGCCGGTGGCATCGCGATCACCGTCGACGGGCAGGCCCGCCCCACAGGGGATCTCACGGTCTATCGCGGCCTGATGTTCGCCGACGTGCCCAACCTCGCCGTCTGCGTCGGGTACGTCAATGCGTCGTGGACGCTGCGGGCCGACCTCGCGAGCCGTTATGTGTGCCGGCTGCTCAACCACATGGAGCACCACGCCTGGCGGAGCGCGACGCCGCGGGCACCCGAGGGGATGGAGGGACAGCCGCTGCTGCCGCTCGCGTCGGGCTACGTGCAGCGGGCGGCCGACGACCTGCCCCAGCAGGGCGACGGCGCGCCGTGGCTGATGCGTCAGAACTACCTGCTCGACCGACGCGACATGCTGGGCAGCGACGTCACCGAGGCGATGTCCTTCGCCCGCTGAGCGCGTGTCGAGGGTTGTGTCTGGCTGCGGCCGACCGGGTACGGACCCCGCATGAGCGAATCGAACACCTCTTCGACCGACGACGTCATCGGCGCCACCACCCCCGCGACTGCCGGAACCCCCGGCGACTCGACGGTCAAGGATCCCGAGGACTGGGTCACGGGCGACGAGGCCATGACCGGCGCCCAGCGCAGCTACCTCGAGACCCTGGCCCGTGAGGCCGGCGAGACGTTGCCCGGCGACCTCACCAAGGCCCAGGCATCCGAGCACATCGACCGTCTCCAGTCCGTGACGGGCCGCGGAGTCACCGACGGGCGCACCGAGGGCCACGGCAGCGAGGTCTGACCCGAGCGGTGCGCCTCAGGGGATGTCGAGGCGGTCCGAGACGAGACCGTCCGCGGCGAGCTGCCGCAGCCGCGAGACGGTGCGCTCCCGCACTGCCCACGGGTCGATGGTGTTGACGTAGATCTTCGTGCCGCCCTCGAAGCCGGCCAGTGTCGACACCCGCCACTTGAGCACCACCCGGAGCGGCACGGGCAGGTCGAGCGACGGCGGACCGTGGTGCCATTCCTCGTTGGTCGGCACGTCGGCACCCGTCGCGGCGTGGCACGCGTGCACGAGGTCGGAGAAGTCGCGCACCTCGTCGTCCGAGAGCTCCCACGGCCGGCACGACGTGTTCGACGTATAGACGACGAGCGACGGGTACTGGTGGCCGATCCCGGCGAAGGCCATGGCCGTGGGGGTGCGCGCCACGACGAGACCCTGCGTCTCGGCGTACTCCGGCCCCCACCGCGCGAAGAGGTCCGGCTCGGCGCGCACCCGCTCGGTCTCCCGCTCGAGATCCACGCCCGGCTCGTCGATGGCGACGAGCTGCTTGTGCAGGTGGTCGAACGACGCGCCGGCCGGTCGCAGCCAGTTCTGGAACGCCGAGACGTAACGTGCGTGCGGGTTGCTCCGGTAGAGGTCGCGCACCCCGGCGATCGTGAATCGCGTGTACTGCCAGTGCTCCTCGGGGGTGAGTGTCCCGGCGCCGGCATTCTGGGCGTCGTTGGTCGCGCCGTCGACGAAGTGTCGACGCGAGACGACGACCTGGTGGTTGCCGGCAAAGAGGCCGACGGCCTCGCGCTCGAGGTCGTCCTCGTCGAGTGGCTCGGCCTCGGCTCCCGCCGCACCGCGCGAGCGCATCCGGATGCGCGCCAGCGCGGTCACGTGTGCACGTCCTGCGGGCGTCGAGAGGTATGCCGTCCGGTGCGCGAGCGACTCGGGCGTCGGCTCGTAGCCGTGGGCGAGGTGCCAGTAGTCGTAGCTGAGGATCTCGAAGAGGTTCGGGAAGAGCCGCAGCTCCGGCACGGTGTCGTGGAGCTGCTCGGCGACGAGCCCACGCACCTCGCGCCACGACGACCCGTCCCGGACGACCCGGGCGATCTCGGGAGTCGTCTCGATCATCCGGCCCCAGCAGAAGGCGCAGTGGCGCTCGTGCTCGGCCGGGTCGAGGGGCTTCGGGTCGGGCCGGGCGATGCCGAGAGGCCGGGCCGCGCGCCCCGGCAAGGTCCACACCTTCGTGCCGGTGAAGGGGTTGACCTGCTTGATGGTCCCGTCGGGCAGTCGCGTCAGGGGCTCGATCACCCTGCCAGCCTAGGTCTGCCGGTCGGCTAGCGTCGGGACGTGCCCGACGATGCTGCCGCCGCTGCCCCCACCGACGCTCCCTACCGCGATCCGTCGCTCTCCGTGGAGGAGCGCCTCGACGACCTCATCGGGCGGATGACGCTGCCCGAGAAGGTCGGCCAGATGCTCCAGCTCGACGCGCGCGGTGACCTGACCGAGATCGTCCACACGAAGCTGGCCGGCTCGATCCTGCACACCTCCCCGGACGACCTGCCGCGCGCCATCGAGCTCGCGGCCCGGACGCGTCTGGGCATCCCGCTCCTCACCGCCGACGACTGCATCCACGGCCACTCCTTCTGGCCGGGTGCGACGATCTTCCCGACCCAGCTCGGGATGGCCTGCTCGTGGGACCCCGACCTCGTCGAGCAGGCGGCACGCGTCACGGCCGTCGAGGTGTCGGCGACCGGCATCCACTGGACCTTCTCGCCCGTCCTCTGCATCACCCGCGACCTGCGCTGGGGCCGGGTCGGCGAGACCTTCGGCGAGGACCCGCACCTCATCGGTGAGCTCGGCGCGGCCATGATCCGGGGCTACCAGGGCGACGGCCTCACCGACCCGACCGCCGTCCTCGCGTGCGCCAAGCACTTCGCCGGCTACTCCGAGACCCAGGGCGGCCGCGACGCGAGCGAGGCAGACCTCAGCCGCCGAAAGCTGACGTCGTGGTTCCTGCCGCCGTTCGAGCGGGCCGTCGAGGAGGGCTGCCGCACCTTCATGCTCGGCTACCAGGCGATCGACGGCGTGCCCGTCACGGCGAACGGCTGGCTCCTCGACGAGGTGCTCAAGGGGGAGTGGGGCTTCACCGGCACCCTCGTCACCGACTGGGACAACGTCGGTCGGATGGTCTGGGAGCAGAAGGTCTGCGCCGACGACGTCGAGGCCGCGACGCTCGCGGTCCGCGCCGGCAACGACCTCGTGATGACGACCCCGGCCTTCTTCGAGGCCGCCCAGGAGGCCGTCGCGCGTGGCCTGCTCGACGAGCGCGCCATCGACGAGGCCGCTCGCCGGGTGCTGCGCGTCAAGCTCGAGCTGGGACTCTTCGAGAACCCGCGGCCGCCGGACACCGAGCGCCAGCGCCTCGTCATCGGCTCCGCCGAGCATGCCGCCCTCAACCTCGACGTCGCCCGCCGCTCGCTCGTGCTCCTCACCAACGACGGCACGCTTCCGTATGCGGTCACGGACGTCCCGCGCACCGTGGCCGTCCTCGGGCCGAACGCCGACGACCCGCAGGCCAACCTCGGCGACTGGGCCGGGGCCTCCGGCCAGGTCGACTGGATGCCCGACGGGCACCCGCGCGAGACGGTCGAGACCGTGCTCGACGGCTTCCGCGCCGTCGTCCCGTCGACCTGGGCCGTCACCCATGCTCGGGGCGCCGAGATCGAGACCCTCGTGCCCGACCCCGAGGGGCGGCTCTTCCCCGACGGGCAGCCCCGTCCGCCGGTCTCAGCACCCGCGCCCGTCGACCCGGCCCAGCTCTCCGAGGCGCTGGCTGCAGCACGCGCCGCCGACCTCGCCGTCGTCGTCCTCGGTGACACGATCGCCCTGACGGGAGAAGGCTGCTCGACGGCGACGCTCGACCTGCAGGGCGGTCAGGTCGCCCTGCTCGACGCGCTCGTCGACCAGCTCGACGGCACCGGCATCCCCGTCGTCGTCGTGCTGCTGCACTCCAAGCCCAACGTGCTGCCGCCCAGCGCGCTCCGGGCGGCCGCGGTCATCGAGGCCTTCAGCCCCGGCATGCGCGGCGGCCGTGCCGTCGCCGAGCTCGTCCTGGGCCACATCGAGCCCGCCGGGCGCCTGCCCGTCTCGATCCCGCGGCACGTCGGGCAGCAGCCGACCTACTACAACCAGGTGCGCGGGCAGCACGGCCACCGCTACGCCGACCTCACCCAGGAGCCGCAGTTCGTCTTCGGGGAGGGCCTGACGTACACGACGGTCGAGTGGTCCGACCTGACCCTCGACGCCACCGACGTCTCGCCCGACGACGTCGTGGCCGCGGGGGTCACCCTCACCAACACCGGCGACCGGACGGCCTACGAGGTCGTGCAGGCCTACATCACCGACGTCGTCACGAGCGTCACGTGGGCAGCCAAGGAGCTCAAGGCGTTCCGCCGCGTCACCGTCCCGCCGGGTGAGTCGGTGACCACCCGCATCGAGGTCCCGGCCGCAGCCTGCTCCATCGTCGACGCGGCCGGTCGACGCGTCGTCGAGCCGGGCGAGTTCGAGCTGCGCATGGGACCGAGCTCGCGCGACACCGACCTGCTCAGGGCATCCTTCACGATCAGGACGCCGCGGACGACGGCGCTCGCGGGGTCAGCGCAGCCAACGGCATGACGCGCCCGGCGGCCTTGGCCTCGTAGCCGCCGAAGAACGGCGCGACCTCGAGCAGGCGACGCCACAAACGGTCGCGCTCGGCGCCGCGCGCGACCGCGACGTCCACCTCGATCCGCTCGTCGCCGACCTCGATGACGGCCGTGTCGGCGTGGCGGAGGTTGCGGAACCACTGCGGCTCCGCGGCGGCGCCGCCGGCGCTCCCGCAGACGACGTAGGCGCCGTCGTCGCGGAAGTACCCGACCGGGCTGGTCCGCAGCGTGCCGGACGACCGACCGGCCACGGTGAGCAGGAGGACCGGCATCCCCCGGACGGAGCGGAGGAAGCCGACGTCGAAGCGACGGTAGAGCGCCACGTGCGCCGCGTTGCCGGCACGCACCATCCGGTTGGCCACGCCCATGGCCGCCTCCTGGGTCCTGCGGCACGCATCGGCCGACCCGTCCAGTGTGGCCCTGCGGGCGGCTAGGGTCGAGATCCCCCGACGATGAGGAGCAGCATGCGCGCGGCACGAGTCACGAGCCTCGACGGGCCGTCGTCCGTCACGGTCGGCGAGGTCGACGAGCCCGCCCTGACGCCCGGCCACGTCCTCGTCGACGTGCACGAGGCGGGGGTCAGCTTCCCCGACGTCCTCATGAGCCGCGGGCTCTACCAGATGCGCCCGGAGCTGCCCTTCGTCCCCGGCGCCGAGTGCGCGGGCGTCGTGCGCGAGGTCGGCGAGGGCAGCGCCTTCCGCGTCGGCGACCACGTCGCGGCCTTCCCCGTGCTCGGCGGCTTCGCCGAGACGGTCGCCGTGCCCGAGGCGATGGTCTTCACGCTGCCCGATGCCGTCTCGTTCGAGACCGGCGCCGCGCTGCCGATGAACTACCTCACCGTCCACTTCGCCCTGACCCGTCGCGGCCAGCTCGAGCGCGGCGAGACCGTGCTCGTCCACGGCGCCGCGGGCGGCATCGGCACCGCCGCCATCCAGCTGGCGCGTGCCATGGACGCCCGCGTCATCGCCGTCGTGTCGTCCGACGACAAGGTCGAGACCGCCCGCTCGGCCGGCGCGCACCACGTCGTCCTCGCCGACGGCTTCCTCGCGGCCGCGAAGGAGCTCACCGGCGGACGCGGCGTCGACGTCGTCGTCGACCCGGTGGGCGGCGACCGCTTCACCGACAGCCTCCGTAGCCTCGCGCCCGAGGGCCGCCTGCTCGTCATCGGCTTCACCGCCGGCCAGATCCCCGAGGTCAAGGTCAACCGGCTGCTCCTGAACAACATCAGCGTCGTCGGCGTCGGCTGGGGTGCCTTCTGGATGCCCGACCCGACCTACCTGCGCACCCAGTGGGACGCGATCCTCCCGCTCCTCGAGAGCGGGGCGCTCGCTCCGCCCATCGGCACGCGCCACCGGCTCGACGACGTCGCGGCGGCGCTCACGGAGATCGACGAGCGCCGCGCCCACGGCAAGGTGACCCTCACCGTCCGCCAGTAGGTTGGGGCGTATGCCGTCCCGCTCGCTCCGCGCCTCCGCTCCCACGTCCCCCCGCCGCGTGCTCGTCACCGGTGGTGCCTCAGGTCTCGGCCTCGCACTCGTCCGCGCCCTCGTCGCCCGCGGCGACCACGTGCTCGCGACCGACGTGCAGACCGACCGGCCCGATGCGCTCCCGGAGGCGGCGGCATACCTCCCGCTCGACGTGCGCAGCGACGAGGCGTGGGCCGCGGCGCTCGCCCACGTGCGCGAGACGTGGGGCGGCCTCGACCTGCTCGTCAACAACGCCGGCGTCGCCGCGGGTGGCCGCATCGACGTCGCGACGATGGACGAGTGGCGCTGGATCGTCGACATCAACCTGCTCGGCGTCGTCCGCGGCTGCCGCACGTTCACCCCGCTCCTCAAGGATCAGGGCAGCGGCCACATCGTCAACACCGCCTCGCTCGCCGGACTCGTCCACGCCCCCGGCATGTCGGCGTACAACACCGTCAAGGCCGGCGTCGTCGCCCTGAGCGAGACGCTCTCGCACGAGCTCGCGCCGCACGGCATCGACGTGTCGGTCATCTGCCCGTCGTTCTTCCGGACGAACCTCGGCTCGTCGTTCCAGGGTGCCGACACCGAGATGGAGGAGGCCGGCAAGAAGATGGTCAGCGGCTCGAAGCGCACCGCCGACGAGATCGCCTCCATCGTCGTGCGCGGCATCGACGCCCGCCGTGACGTCATCCTCACCGACCGTGACGGGCACGTCGCCTGGCGCGCCAAGCGCTTCGCCCGACCGGCCTACACCGCGGTCATGAAGCGCGCGGCGAAGCGGGTCGCCACCGGCAGCTGACCAGCCGTCTCGCCGCGTCCCCCGTGGGCGAGGCCTCGACACCGCTCTACCGGCGGTCTGGTCGTCGCTCAGGAGACCTTGTGCCAGCTCGAACAGTCCTTGGTCTGGAAGAACCCATCGGTCGTGTGGATCGTGACGACGCTGCGGCTCGTGCTGGAGCCGGACCTGAGGGTGTCCCCGTCGGTTCCGACCACAGCCCACCGGCAGGTCCTTCCCCCGGTCGGGGCCGCCGACTCGTACGTGCCGGCCGTGGCCCGGCGGCCGACGAGATAGGTGCCGGCGTCTCCGATGAGCCAGGTGCCCCCAGCGACCTTCGACGGGGTGGTTCCCTGGCGAGCGGCGGCCYCCTCCCTCGCGGCGAGCTGGTCGACGGCCGCCGGGTCCATGCCGTGCAGCTGCGCCGCGGCTCCGGGCGAGGTCGGGGCCGGCACGGCCGCGTCGGTCCCGGTCGACGAGGCGGGTGGAACGGCCGCCGCTGTTCCGGGCGAGGCGCCGGAGGAGGCCCAGACCCCGAGCGCCAGCGTCACGCTCAGTGCCGTTCCCAGGGCGATGGCGAGCACCACCGACCGCGGTCCGGCTCGACCTGTCTGTGGCATGGCTGGTCTCCCGCTGTCGTGTGCGGACGGTGGCAGGGCGCCCGGAAGCGCCTCTGGACGCAGTGTGCGCGGCACACCTTCGACCTACCTTGGGTCAGGGCCGCGGCGCTCGCCGGATGTCGACGTCGGCCGGGGTGGCGGCACCCAGCACCTGCGCGAGGCTCGCGCGGAGCAGCTCCGCCGCCTCGGCTGCGCTGTCGAACGCCCGGCTGAACTCCGGCTCGTCGCCGTCGCGCGTCCATCCGAGCCCGACCAGCGCCTCCTGCGCCTCGCGCGTCAGGTCGGTCAGGCCCTCGAACTCCGTGTCGCCGATGCACTCGAGCGCGAGCACGCCCTCGAGCCGCTGCGCCTGGACGAAGACGTCAGGCACCCGGGCCTGCGGACCCGGCCGCGCGCCGCCCCGGCGCCACGATCGGGGAGCCCGCTCGGCGGCATACGTGCTCGACGCCCGTGACGCCACGTGGACGGTGAAGGTCAGCCAGTCGTCGTCGGTGAGCGCCGCGAGGTCGGCGGCGACGCGGGAGGTCCACGACTCCCACGTCTCCTCGAGTGGGCCGTCGCTCATGCGGGGCTGCCCTCGTGCGACACCACCGCCGTCTCCATCAGGGCGCGGAGGTGGTCGGGGATGGGGGTCGGGCGGCGGGTCGCGGCGTCGATCTCGACGTGCACCCAGCCCCCCAGGGCCTTGATCGAGGGGTCGGCGACGGCGCTCCGCTCCGGGTCGACGAAGAGGCCGAGCTCGTAGGTGACGCTGCTGCGCCCCAGCCGGACGACGCGGACGCCCACGACGAGCGGCGCCGGGAACGCCACCTCGGCGTAGAAGGCGCACGACGACTCGGCCACGACGCCCTGGGTCGCGTCGGTCATCGGTCGACCGCCACGTGTTCGGCCTGCCACCCGTTGATCGCCGAGTCGAACAGCTCGTAGTAGACGGCGTTGTTGAGGTGGCCGTACATGTCGTTGTCGCTCCACCGGGTCGTGACGGGACGGTGGACCGGGAAGTCGGCGAGCGTCAGCTCGCGGGGGTCGGGCGTGCTGGGCATGCGCCCATCCTGCCCGACCCTGTGGACGATGCCCGGCGGTGTCGGCGGGCGAACGTACAGTGCTCGGGTGGTGTGGAGCGTGGGGCGGGCGACGTGGGTGGGTGCTGTCACCGACCCCGACATCGCCCAGCAGGTCGGCACGCGCACCTTCGAGCGCGGGCAGGCGTATGCCGCCGAGCGCCGGGTGCGCTCGCTCGCCACGCGCCCCGACGGGCTCATGCTGCTCGGCACGATCGAGGGCAGCGGCCACGAGACCTACCAGACCTTCATCGAGGCCCGGCCGCACCCGAAGGGGCGCTCGCACCTCTGGAGCGGCACGTGCAGCTGCCCGGTCCGCAGCGACTGCAAGCACGTCGTGGCGCTCATGCTCACGGCGCGCGACGTCGCTCAGGGCAAGGTCGTCGAGCCGCGGCCGCTGGCCGAGGGCGAGGGCGCGGTCGAGCCGGCTGCAGCCGAGCCGGCGCCGCTCGTCGTGCCCCCGCACTGGTCCGACGTGTTCGGTCACGTCCGGCCGCGTGCCGTCGAGCCGTCCCCGGTCGCCGAGCGGCCCGAGCCGCGGGGCGACCTCATGCCGGCCGGCCTCTTCGTCGACACCGTCTACCGCGACCAGCGGGGGCGGAGAGGGGTGCCCGAGCTCAGCTACGGCCTCCGACCGACCCGCTGGACCCGCGCCGGCACGTGGCACCGCACCCTCTCGTGGCACGACGCGTTGCCCCAGTGGCGCGCCGGCATCCGCTTCCTGCCCGAGCACGAGCGCATCATGGGGCGCCTGCACGACGTCGCCCGGCACGGCTCGGGCGGCACGACGTACTTCTCCGCGACACCGCCGCTCTCGCTCGACGCGAGCCCCGAGGTCTGGCCGCTGCTGCGCGAGGCCCGCGCGGCCGGCATCGAGGTGCTGCCCGGCGAGGGCGTCACCGGTCCGGTCCACGTCGCCGACGACGCGGCCACGCTCGTGCTCCTCGTCAAGCGGGCCCCCGACGGCAGCGGCGACCTCGACCTCGACGTCGACATCGAGGGGATGCCGGCCGGGGCGACCGGCGAGCGGCTCTACCTCGGTGACCCGGTGCACGCCGTCGCCGTCGAGGGTGACGACGACTCGCTGACCTTCGTGCCCCTCGATCAGGACCTCGACCTCGGTCCCGACGCCCTCGCCTCGGCGCTCGCCGGCCTGCGGGTGCCGGCCGACGAGCGGGGCCGCTTCCTGCGCTCCGTCGTCCCGGGCCTGCGCCAGCGGCTGCGGGTCCGCTCCGAGGTGCCCCTGCCGGCGCCCGAGCTGCCCGAGGACGTCCAGCCCGAGGTCGTCACCGTCCACGTCCGCGTCGTCAGCGACGTCCCCGGCGAGCTGCGCCTCGACCTGAGCCACGCCTACGACGGCACGCCGCGGCCCTTCACGACGGCGCGCTTCGGCACCGTCGGTGGCCGCGACCGGGACGCCGAGGCCGCCGCGGTGCAGGCCGCGACGTCGCTCCGCTCGGTCCCCGGCGCGCTGCGTGCCGACCTCGGCGGTCACGCCTACCTCGTGCCGCGCGTCGTCCTCACCGGCATGGCGGCCGCGCGGTTCGTCGTCGACACGCTGCCCCTGCTCGAGGCCGACGAGCACGTCACCGTCGAGGTCGACGGCGACGTCCCGGCCTACGAGGAGGTCACGTCGGCCCCGGTCGTCCGGCTTGGCACCGGCGAGCGGCGTGAGCAGGCGGAGCCCGGCGACTGGTTCGACCTGCGGGTCTCCGTCGAGGTCGACGGCGAGGACGTGCCCTTCGAGCCGCTCTTCGGGGCGCTCGCGCGTGGCGACGAGATCATGCTCCTCGAGTCCGGCGCGTTCTTCCGGCTCGACCGGCCCGAGCTGCACCGGCTGCGCGACCTCATCGAGGAGGCCCGCGACATCGCAGACCCCGAGACCGGCGGACTGCGGCTCAGCGCCCACCACGCCGATCTCTGGGACGAGCTCGTCGCCCTCGGCGTCGTCGACGAGCAGAGCGCGCGCTGGGCGGCCAACGTCGAGGCGCTCGGCTCCCTCGAGTCCGGCCCGCTCGCCGAGGTGCCACCCGACCTGCGGGCGACCCTGCGTCCCTACCAGCTCGACGGCTACCGCTGGCTCGCGCGCCTCTGGGACGCCCGCATCGGCGGCATCCTCGCCGACGACATGGGGCTCGGCAAGACGCTCCAGGTCATCGCGGCCCTCGTGCGCGCGCACGACCGCGGGGAGCTGGGTGACGCGGGTCCCGACGCGCGGGGTCCGGTGCTCGTCGTCGCGCCGACGAGCGTCGTCGGCACGTGGATGGGCGAGCTCGAGACCTTCGCGCCGCACCTCGCCGCCGTCGCCGTCACGGCCACCGAGCGCAAGCGCGGGGTCACCCTCGCCGAGACCGTCGCGGGCGCCGAGGTCGTCATCACGTCATATGCCGTCCTGCGCCTCGACGACGCCGCCTTCCACGGCGTGCGGTGGGGTGGGGTCGTGCTCGACGAGGCCCAGTTCGTCAAGAACCGCCAGGCCAAGACCCACGTCGCGGTCCGCCGGCTGGGGGCGCCCTTCACCGTCGCCGTCACGGGCACGCCGCTCGAGAACTCCCTCATGGACCTCTGGTCGCTGCTCTCCCTGACGGCCCCCGGGCTCTACCCGCGACCCGACGTCTTCACGAAGAGCTATCGCAAGCCCATCGAGTCCGGTGAGCGCCCGGAGCTGCTCGACCTGCTGCGCCGCCGCATCCGGCCCCTGATGCTGCGTCGCACCAAGGAGCAGGTCGCGATCGACCTGCCGCCCAAGCAGATCCAGGTCATGGCGCTCGACCCGCACCCGGTCCACCGGCACATCTACGACCAGCACCTCCAACGCGAACGGCAGCGCGTCCTGGGCCTGCTCGGCGACCCCGAGTCCAACCGTGTCGCGATCCTCGCCGCGCTGACCCGGCTGCGCCAGCTCGCGCTCGACCCGGTCCTCGTCGACGAGGTCCACGCCGGCAAGGCGACCGCCGCCAAGATCGAGTTCCTCGTCGACCAGCTGCGCGAGCTCGCCGCCGAGGGCCACCGGGCCCTCGTCTTCAGCCAGTTCACCGGCTTCCTACGCCGCGTCGAGGCCGCGCTGACGCGCGCGGGGCTCGCGACGGCATACCTCGACGGGTCGACGACCGACCGGCAGGCGGTCGTCCGGGGCTTCCGCGAGGGCGATGCCGTCGCGTTCCTCATCAGCCTCAAGGCCGGCGGTTTCGGGCTCACGCTGACCGAGGCCGACTACGTCTACGTCCTCGACCCGTGGTGGAACCCCGCGGCCGAGGCGCAGGCGATCGACCGCGCCCACCGCATCGGGCAGAGCCGTCCCGTCACCGTCTACCGGCTCGTGTCGGCCGGCACCATCGAGGAGAAGGTCGTCGCCCTCCAGGAGCGCAAGCGCGACCTCTTCCAGCGCGTCGTCGACGAAGGTGGGTCGCTCTCCGGCGCGATCACGGCCGACGACGTGCGCGACCTGCTCGGACTCGCCTGACTCGAAGCGTGATTCGCATCCAGCCCCACGTCTGGAGGTGAAGCCCTAGCGTGGAGGTGAGCCGCTTCGGATGGCGGCGCGTGCACGGCTCTGACAACTCACCCCCTCGGAGGACTCACATGAGCACCGTCACCCCCAGCATCTCCACGACGTCCGACCGGCTCCGCTCCGTCTCGGTCATCGGGACCATCGTCGTCGTCTTCGGCATCATCATGATCCTGGCCGGCGGATTCACCTGGTACCAGGTGCAGTCCCAGCTCGCGAGCGAGAAGATCACGGTCTCGGAGGACGCGTCGATGTTCGCCGGGCAGGCGGTCAACTCTCCCTGGACCGCCTACTCCGAGGCGCAGACGATCGAGAAGCACGCCCTCGCGGCGAGCGGCGGCAAGACCTACGCCGAGCTGCCCAAGGACGACCCGAACCGTCAGGTCGTCATGACGGGCTCGTTCCTGCGCGCCTCGCTCTTCACCTCCGTCGTGGCCTTCGGCGTCGCCTTCATGGCGTTCGGCGTCGGCATCGTCCTCGTCCTCGTCGGCATCGCGTTCCGGCGGGTGGCGCGCGCGTGACCGACCAGCCGACGCTGGAGCAGCTGGCCGACCAGGAGGCGCGGCTCGTCTTCGACCGCTTCGACGACGACACGGCCTGGGCACTGGGCGTCGCGCTGCGTGACGCCGCGAGGGCCGCGCGCGCCCCGGTCGCGATCTCGATCCGTCGCAACGGGCAGCGGCTCTTCCACGCCGCGCTGCCCGGGGCGACGGCCGACAACGACGGCTGGCTCGAGCGCAAGAGCGCCGTCGTCGACCGCTACGGCCACTCGTCCCTCTACGTCGGCGAGGAGTTCCGTTCCGCCGGCAAGACGTTCGAGGACAGCTCACGCCTCGATCCGGGATCGTATGCCGCCCACGGCGGCGCCTTCCCCGTCATCGTCCGTGGCGTCGGCTGCGTCGGCACCATCGCCGTCTCGGGCCTGCCTCAGCGGGAGGACCACCGGCTCGTCGTCGAGACCCTCGAGGGCTTCCTCGACCATCCCTGAGCCCCAACGGTTTGACCTCAAGTCAGGTTGACGTCGGAGGGTGGTCAAGTGGGTACGTGACCCACAGCCCGTGCTCACGGACACCCTGTCGACGCCGATCCGGTGCGGCATAGAGTGGTCGGAGCCGGATGGTCTCCAGAAAGGAACGACAAGTGGCTTACACGCTTCCCGAGCTCGACTACGACTACGCCGCCCTCGAGCCCCACATCAGCGCTCGCATCATGGAGCTGCACCACAGCAAGCACCACAAGGCCTACGTCGACGGCGCCAACGCTGCCGTCGCCAAGCTGGAGGAGCTGCGCGAGTCGGGTGACTACGCCTCGGTCAACGGTGTGGAGAAGAACCTCGCCTTCCACCTCGGTGGTCACACCAACCACTCCGTGTTCTGGAAGAACATGAGCCCCGACGGGGGTGGCCAGCCCGAGGGTGAGGTCGCTGCCGCGATCACCGAGTACTTCGGCGGCTTCGAGAAGTTCCAGGCGCACTTCAACGCCAACGCCAACGCGATCCAGGGCTCCGGCTGGTCGATCCTCGCGTGGGACACCATCGCCGAGCGGCCGCACATCATGCAGCTGTTCGACCAGCAGGGCAACATCCCGGTGGGCCAGATCCCGCTGCTCCAGCTCGACATGTGGGAGCACGCCTTCTACCTGCAGTACGAGAACGTCAAGGCCGACTACGTCAAGGCCTGGTGGAACCTCGTCAACTGGGAGGACGTCGCCGCACGCCTCGAGCGCGCCAAGGCCACCAAGGGACTCATCATCCCCGGCTGAGCGACATCGACACGACGAGGGCGGGCACCGCAAGGTGCCCGCCCTTTCGCGTACCCGGTCGCCGCCGTCGGTCAGGCCGGTGGGGTCGGGCGGGCGAGGCGGTCGACGACACCGAGGAGCAGCACCTCGCGCAGGGCCGGCGCCAGCTCGTCGAGCAAGGCGTTGACCGGAGCCATCCGCTCGGGCAGCACGAGCCCGCCGTCGCCCCCGGCCAGCCCGGCCGCGGCGAGCAGTCCGGTGAACGTCGCCTCGTCGAGGGTGGCCGGGTCGAGGGCCGAGGCCATCGCGACGAGCTCGGCCGGGGCCGTGGCCGGCCCGGAGACGCGGGCCGCCGCCGTCGCGTCGGCGAGGTCGGTGGCGATGAGGTCCGACGACGCAGCCGTCGCTGCGCTGAACGTGAGGTGCAGGGTGGCCGGCAGGTCGCGGAAGCGCATCTGCGGCTGGACGAACCACCCGCGGTCCAGCATCTCGTCGCTGATCGTGAAGACGTCGCACGAGTCGTCGGTGACGAGGGAGAGCAGCGTCGAGTCCGGGGGAGCCGCCACCGACAGACCGGGTATGCCGTCCACCGCGGCCGCCAGGTCGAGAGTGGCCGTGCGCGCGTCCCGGGCGAGCGACGTGTAGCGCTCGGCGCCGATGTGGTGCACGACGGCCCAGGCGGCGGCCACCGGACCGCCGGACTTCGTCGACTGCGCCGTCGTGTTGAGTATCGTGTAGCCCGGCCAGCGGGCCGACGCGAAGAGGTGCGTGCGGCGCAGGTCGGCCGAGGCGTGGAGCAGCACCGACACGCCCTTGGGGGTGTAGGCGTACTTGTGCAGGTCGAGCGACAGGCTCGTCACGCCCGGGGCGGCGAACGTCCACGGAGGCTGCCCGGGCTCGGAGTCGCGCAGGTGGGGCAGCACCCAGCCGCCGATGCACGCGTCGACGTGGCAGCGCACCCCGGCGGCCGCGGCGGCTGCGGCGATCGGCGCGACGGGGTCGATGACGCCGTGCGCGTAGGACGGGGCAGAGGCGACGACGAGGACGGTCCGGTCGTCGATGGCGGCGGCCATGGCCTCGGGATCGGCCCGCTTCGTCACGGGATCGACGTCGACGAGGACCGGCTCGACGCGCAGCCAGTGCGCGGCCTTGTGGAAGGCCGCGTGCGCCGTCGTCGGGAGGATCATCCTGGGAGCCACGATCTCGGGCCGCGCGTCACGGGCTGCCAGGACGGCGAGCAGGATCGACTCGGTGCCACCCGACGTGACGGCACCCGCGAATCCCGCTGGGGCGTCGACGAGCCGACCCGCGATGCCGACGAGGTCGTTCTCCATCTGGAGCAGGGACGGGAAGGCCGTGGGGTCGAGCCCGTTCGTCGACGCGAATGCCGCGAGGGCCTCCCGACCGATGGCGTCGGCCGAGGCCAGGCCGGAGTCGTAGACGTAGGCGAGGGTGCGCCCGCCATGGGTCGGCAGGTCCCGGGCGCGCATCGCCGTCAGCGCCTCACGGATCTCGTCGTGGTCCATCGTCATGGTGCGTCCTTTCGGGTCGACGGGAAGGCGCGCAGAGAGAAGAACGAGAGCGCGACGAGGGCGGCGGGCACGAGCGAGAAGCCGAGCGCGATCGCTGTCAGGGCCGAGTCCGACTGTGGCACGGTCGATCCCGTCGAGGACACGTAGCCGCCGAGAGCCAGCACGGCGGCATACGTGGCCGGCCCGAGCGAGAGGCCCAGCGTCTCTCCCGCGGTCCACACGCCGGTGTAGAGCCCGACGCGGGTGCGCGCCTCGTCCGTGCGGCTCGCGACGTCGGCGAGCATCGCGAGCGGGAACATCTGTGCCCCCGCGTAGCCGACGCCGACGACGGCGACGCAGGCGTAGACGACACCGTCGGGCAGTGAACGCACGAGCACCAGGGCGAGCGCGCCACCGCCGAGGAGGAGGGACGCGACGAGGTAGCCGACCTTCTTGTCGCGGGCCGTGCCGAAGCGCTGCCACAGCGGCGTGACGACGAGGGCCGGGGCGACGAAGCAGACGAAGAGCAACGTCGCCGACAGCGGGGTCCCGATGACCCAGCGGGACACGTAGTCGACCCCCGCGAGCATCGCGCCGGTCGCGAGAGCCTGGAGCACGAAGGTGGTCAGCAGCAGCCGGAACGGCCGGTCGGAGCGGATGATCCGCAGCTGGTCACTGAAGGTGGCGCTCGTCGCGACGCCGGTCCGGACCGGCGCCGACCGGGTGCCCCGCCACGCACCGTAGGCCCCGAGGGCGATGAGGGCGGCGACGAAGAACCCGACGACGCGGTAGCCCCAGACGGGCCCGAACGCGTCCCGGATGGCCGGGGACGCGCCGCCGCTGACGAGGATCGCAAGGGCGAGGATCGCCACCCGCCACGTCATGAGCCGGGTGCGCTCGTCGTAGTCGTCGGTGATCTCGGCCGGCATCGCGACGTAGGGCACCTGGAAGAAGCTGTAGGCCGTCGCGCAGGCGAGGTAGGCCACGGCGACCCATCCCGCCGCGAGCCACTGCGGCGCGGTCGGGCCGAGGAAGAGGAGCGCGAAGGCTGCCGCGAGGAGCAGTCCGGCTCGGATGAGGAAGGGTCGCCGCCGGCCGTCGGGGTGCGTCGACCGGTCGCTGATGCGGCCCGCGATCGGGTTGAGCACGACGTCCCACGCCTTGGGCGCGAAGACGATGACGCCGGCGGCCGCGGCCGGCACGCCGAGCCGGTCGGTGAGGTAGGGCAGCAGGAGCAGGCCGGGCACCGTGCCGAACGACCCCGTGGCGACCGACCCGAGGCCGTAGCCCCGGCGCACGGCAGCGGGAAGGGTCGTGCCGGGGGCGGGCGGCGTCGCCGAGGTCATGGACGCACCCTAGTGAGCGCAGGGCGTCAGCGGTCGCGGTCGGCCGGACCGGACGCGATCACGGTGAACGACACCGGGGCCGTGAAGCCCTCCGCCTCGAAGGCGGCCGCGATGGCGTCGGCCACCGCCTCCGCGTCGGCCCCCCGGACGATCGCGATGCACGAGCCGCCGAAGCCGCCTCCGGTCATCCGCGCGCCCAGGGCGCCGTGCGAGCGAGCCGTCGCGGTCGCGACGTCGAGCTCCTCGCAGGAGACCTCGTAGTCGTCGCGCAGCGAGGCGTGCGAGGCGTCGAAGAGCCGGCCGACCTCGTCGAGGTCACCCGCCTCGAGCGCCGTCACCGCGAGCGTCACGCGCTTGATCTCGGTGACGACGTGGCGCACCCGGCGCCGCACCTCGTCGGAGCCGAGCTGCCCGAGCGCGGCGTCGAGCCCAGCGGGCTCGATCTCGCGGAGCGTCTCGACGCCGAGGTCGCGGGCGGCCGCCTCGCACGCGTCCCGTCGGGCGGCGTACTGGCCGTCGACGAGGGCGTGCTCGGCTCTCGTGTCGGTGACGAGCAGGACGTAGCCGGCGGCGGCGAGGTCGAAGGGCACCTGCCGCGTCTCGCCGGACCGGCAGTCGAGCAGCAGGGCCGCGGCGTCGTCGCAGAGCAGCGAGGCCGACTGGTCCATGCCGCCCGTCGGGGCCCCGGCGATGACGTTCTCGGCCTCGACGCAGCGCGCGGCCAGTCGGGTCCGCCCCTCGGGCGAGGCGAGCAGGTCGAGGTCTAAGAGGTCGCTCGCGGCCGCGGCGACGGCGCACTCGAGGGCGGCCGAGCTCGACAGTCCGGCGCCGAGCGGCACGGTGGAGTCGACGAGCACGTCCAGGCCGTCGACGGCCAGGCCGTCACGGCGCAGGGCCCAGAGGACTCCCGCGACGTAGGAGGCCCAGCCGCCCGGCCGCTCCGGCGAGATGTCGTCGAGGGCCACCTCGACGACGCCGTCCTGCTGGACGGACGCCATCCGGAGGACACCGTCGTCGCGACGGGACACGGCGGCATACGTCCGCTGCGGCAGCGCGATCGGCAGGCACAGGCCACCGTTGTAGTCGGTGTGCTCGCCGATGAGGTTGACCCGGCCCGGCGCCGACCACACGCCCGCCGGGGCGCTGCCGAACGTGCGCGCGAAGGCGTCCGAGACCGACTCGACGACCTCGTCGGGGGTGCGGTCGCTCACCGGGCGACCTCGCGCAGACGGGCGGCCGCCTTCTCCGGGGCGACGTCGTTGACCCAGCCGCCGACCCCGGACTCGGATCCGGCGAGGTACTTCAGGCGCCCCGGGCCGCGCAGGACCGACATGACCTGCAGGTGCAGCCGCGAGACGTCACGCCCGGTCTTCGCCGGGGCCTGCTGCCACGCCGCGATGTAGGGCAGCTTGACGGGTGCCCCGTCCGCGTCGACGTAGTAGCGGTCGAGGCGCCCGAGCAGGTCGCGGTAGACGACGGCCAGCTCGTCCCGCTCGTCGTCGTCGAGGGCGGCGAGGTCGGGCACGTCGCGGTGCGGGGCGAGGTGCACCTCGACCGGCCAACGTGCCGCGAAGGGGACGTATGCCGTCCAGTGCGTCCCCGACACGACGACCCGCGAGCCGTCGGCCCGCTCGGCGGCGAGGATGTCGGCGCCGAGGAGCCGACCGGTGCGCTCGTGGTGGCGGCGCGCGGCCTCGAGCAGGGCCTTGGTGCGGTCGGGCAGGTACGGGTAGGCGTAGATCTGGCCGTGCGGGTGTGGGAGCGTCACGCCGATCTCGCGGCCGCGGTTCTCGAAGGCGAAGACGTGCTCGACCTCGGGCAGGGCGCCGAGGGCCTCGGTGCGCTGGGCCCACGTGTCGATGACGGTGCGGACCCGCTCGACGGGGAGGTCCGTGAACGACGACTCGTGGTTGCTCGTGAAGCACACGACCTCGCAGCGCCCGACGGCCGGGCGGGTGCCGAAGATCCCCCTCGGGTCGGGGACGTCGGCACCGACGGAGGTGACGGCATACGACGGGAAGCGGTTCTCGAAGACGACGACCTGGTAGTCGCGCTCGGGGATCTCCGACGGCACCGACCCGTGGCCGGCGGGGCAGAGCGGGCACTCGTCCTTGGGCGGCATGAACGTGCGGTGCTGGCGGTGCGCGGCGACGGCGACCCAGTCGTCGACGAGCGCGTCGTGGCGCAGCTCGCCCGACTGCACGCGCGGCTCGACGGGCCGCGGGTCCTCGGCGGTGCGCTCGGCCGTGCCCGGCTCGTCGACGTAGATGATCTCGCGCCCGTCGGCGAGGTGCCTCGTCGTGAAACGGGCGGCCGTCCGGCTCTCGGTGGGCATCAGGCCTCCACGATCTCGAGGGAGCCGACGCTCTCGCGGGCGGCCTCGCGGGCCCGCTCGGGGAAGGCGTCGTCGGTGACGAACAGGTCGACGTCGGCGAGGTCGGCGAAGGTGCTGAGGCCCACGGTGCCCCACTTGGACGAGTCGGCGAGGAGGCAGACGTGGCGCGCCGACGCGACGAGCGCGCGGTTCGTCTCGGACTCGACGAGGTTGGGCGTCGTGAGGCCCGTGCGACCGTCGACGCCGTGCGCGCCGAGGAAGAGCAGGTCGACGTGCAGCGAGCGCAGGGCCGACACGGCGACCGGGCCGACGAGGGCGTCGGACGGGGTGCGGACGCCGCCGGTCAGCACGACCGTCTGGCCGGGCGCCCCGGACTCGTGGAGCAGCTGGGCCACCGGGACCGAGTTGGTGACGACGGTCAGCTGCGGGATGTCCTTGACGGCACGGGCCAGCTCATAGGTCGTCGTCCCCGCGGAGATGCCGATGGCGCTGCCCGCCTCGACCCGCTGTGCGGCGGCCCGGGCGATGGCCTGCTTCTGGGCGAGCTGGAGCAGCGACTTGGCGGAGAAGCCGGGCTCCTCGCTGCTCCGGGTGCCGCCGAGGGCCAGGGCGCCGCCGTGCACGCGCTCGAGCAGCCCGTCGGTCGAGAGGCGCTCGATGTCGCGGCGGATCGTCATGTCGGAGACGCCGAGCCGCTCGACGAGGTCCGAGACCTTGACGGCCCCGGACTCCTCGACGAGCTCGAGGATGACGGAGCGCCGCTGGCTGGCGAGCATCGTCAGTCCTCCCTGAGCACGGCCACGCCACCGGGGGCGAGGCGGACGCTGCCGTCGACAGGGGCGTCCGCGACGAGGTCGTACCCAGTTGCGGCGATGGTCTGCTCGGCATCGGTGTGGTTGAACAGGAAGAGCCACGAGCCGTCGCCGTCGCTGCGCCGACGCGTCGTCTCCACGCCGCGGGGCAGGCCCGCGACGGTCGGCTCGACGCCGGCGGCGGACAGGACGTCGTCGAGGAGCGCGCCGAGGGTGGTGTCGTCGGGGAGCGTGCTGACGTACCAAGCGGATCCGGCGCTGTCGGTGCCCGCCCGACGCGTGACCGCGGGGCGCCCGGTGAGCGGCCCGGCGGCATACGTCGACAGCACCTCGGTGCCGGGCAGGGCGGTCACGTCCTCGCTCCACCACGTCCCGGTGCCGTCGGCGAGCGCGACCGTGTCGTCGGGGCCGAGCGGGAAGAACTCCTCGACGCGGACGCCGAGCAGGTCGCGGAACGCACCCGGGTAGCCGCCGAGGCGCACGTGGTCGTTCTCGTCACTGATGCCGGAGAAGTACGTGACGAGCACCTCGGCGCCCGCCTCGGCGGCCGCCGCGACAGCGGCCGCGTGCGCGTCGGTGACGAGGTAGAGCTGCGGCACGACGACGAGGGCGTATGCCGTGAGGTCGGCCGAGGGGTGCACGACGTCCGCCGTGACCCCGCGGTCGTGGAGCGCAYGGTGGATCGCCTGCGCGGCGGTCAGGGCGTCGAGCTCGGAGCTCGGCATGCACGGACCCTCGGCGGCCCAGATCGCCTGGTAGTCATGGAGGATCGCGACCCGGGACTCGACGCGGCTGCCGACGAGCTCGCCGAGGCGTCCGGCGATCCGGCCGAGCTCCTCGACCTCGCGGAAGCGCGCGCTGTCCGCCCCGGCGTGCGGCACGAGGGCGCTGTGGAACTTCTCCGAGCCGGCGCGGGACTGGCGCCACTGGAACCACCCGATGGTGTCGGCGCCGCGGGCCACGTGGGCCAGGGCGTCGCGGATCGTCTGGCCGAAGTCCTTGGCGTGGTTGGTCGGCTGCCAGTTGACCGCGCTCGTCGAGTGCTCCATGAGCATCCACGGCGCGCCGCCCGCGAGGCCGCGGGTCAGGTCGCCGCTGTAGGCGAGCTCGGCGCGTGGGTGCGCGAGCGTGTCGACGATGTAGTGGTCGGTGCTGACGACGTCGACGGTGGGCGTCCACTGCGAGTAGTCGAGGTGGCGGAAGTGGTCGAGGGTCATGAAGTTCGTCGTCACGGGGACGCCGGGGGAGAGTTCGTCGAGGACGGCGCGCTCGGCGCGCATGTGGTCGAGGAGCGCATCGGAGCTGAACCGCTTGTAGTCGAGCACGTGGGTCGGGTTGTTGAACGTCGTCGACCGGCGCGGCGGCAGGATCTGGTCCCAGTCCGTGTAGCGCTGGCTCCAGAAGGCGGTGCCCCACGCGTCGTTGAGCGTCTCGAGGGCGGTGTAGCGGCGCTGCAGCCAGGTGCGGAAGTGCCGCGCGCACTCGTCGCAGTAGCAGGGCAGGTTGTGGCACGCGTACTCGTTGGAGACGTGCCACATCGCGACGGCCGGGTGCTCGTGGTAGCGCGTCGCGAGCTGCCGGGTGAGCGCGACGGCGTACTCGCGGAAGACGGGCGACGTCGGGCACCACGTCTGGCGGCTGCCCGGCCAGAGCGTGTGGCCGTCGACGTCGACGGGGAGGATCTCGGGGTGGGCGGCCGAGAGCCACGGTGGCGGGGTGGCGGTGGCCGTGGCGAGGTCGACGGCGATGCCGCCGGCGTGGAGCTTGTCGAGGATCGTGTCGAGCCACTCGAACTCGTACTCGCCCTTGGCCGGCTCGAGCCAGCTCCACGAGAAGATGCCGAGGCTGACGAACGACACGTTGGCGCGCCGCATCAGCTCGATGTCCTCGTCCCAGACGAGGCGGGGCCACTGCTCGGGGTTGTAGTCGCCACCGAGTGCCAGGGTCTTCGTCGGCCATGAGCGCATGGGACACAGGGTGTCGCTTCGCTCGCCGCGATGTCAACATTTTCAAACACATCGGACGTGGCGAAGTGCGGATGTTCGTCGACGGTCTCGGCCCGTGGGACGCCGCCGGCGCTGTCGGGACAGGTCGCTGGAGCAGCTCACCAGGTGGCGCGAATCGCGTTACAACGGTGTAAAGCCGGAGGTCAGAGCCCTGTGAAGGTCTCGGTTCGGTCGCAGACGGCTGTGGGTCTCGACGAATCCCTTGACAGCGCCACCGGGCGCCGACATCCTCTGTTTGTTGTTGAAGGTTTCTGGTGGCAGATGTTCGACTCTGTCGCCTCCTGTCGACAACGAACCCGGCACAGCGTCAAAGGAGACCGCAATGACCCGCCCCTCGAGCGAGGCCGAGTACCTGGCCCGCATGGTTCCCCCCTCCGTCCGCGGCGTCGACCGTCGGACCCTGCTGCGCAGCGCCCTCGGCGTCGGCGCCCTGCTCGGAGCGGGCGGCCTCGCCGCGTGCAGCTCCGGCAGCACGGGCAGCACCGGCGTCCCGACGGGGGCCGTCACCGGCACCGTCACCGTCGGCTCCAACCAGTCGGACGCCGTGCCGAAGGCCGCCGTCCAGTCCTACATGGACGCGTTCGCCAAGGCCAACCCCGGCACGACGGTCAAGATCAACACCGTCGACCACAACTCCTTCCAGGAGAACATCAACAACTACCTGCAGGGCTCGCCCGACGACGTCTTCACGTGGTTCGCCGGCTACCGCATGCAGTTCTTCGCGGAGAAGGGCCTCGTCGGCGACATCTCCGACGTGTGGAAGAACATCACCGGCATGTCCGACGCGCTCAAGAAGGCCTCGACCGCCGCCGACGGCAAGCAGTACTTCGTGCCGATCACGAACTACCCGTGGGCGGTCTTCTACCGCAAGAGCGTCTTCCAGGAGAAGGGCTACGAGGTCCCCAAGACCCTCGACGACCTCAACGCCCTCGGCGCCCAGATGAAGAAGGACGGCCTTTCGCCGATCGCCTTCGGCGACAAGGACGGCTGGCCCGCGATGGGCACGTTCGACCAGATCAACCTGCGCGTCAACGGCTACGACTTCCACGTCAGCCTGATGGCCGGCAAGGAGGCCTGGACCGACCCCAAGGTCAAGAAGGTCTTCGACACCTGGGCCGGCATCCTCCCCCTCCACCAGGCCGACTCGCTCGGTCGCACGTGGCAGGAGGCGGCACAGTCGCTCCAGCAGAAGAAGTCCGGCATGTACGTCCTCGGCTCGTTCCTCGCCCAGCAGTTCACCAAGGGTGCCGAGCAGGACGACCTCGACTTCTTCACCTTCCCGGAGATCGACTCGACGATCGGCACCGACGCCATCGAGGCACCCATCGACGGCTACATGATGAGCGCCAAGCCGAAGAACGAGGGCGGCGCCAAGAAGCTGCTCCAGTACATCTCCCAGCCCGAGGCGCAGCTGCTCGCGCTCAAGGCCGACCCGAGCGTCATCGCCACCAACCAGACGGCTGACACGAGCGGCTACACGGCCCTGCAGAAGAAGTCGCTGGAGTACGTCAAGTCGGCCAAGTCGATCGCGCAGTTCATGGACCGCGACACGCGCCCCGACTTCGCCTCGACGGTGATGATCCCGGCGATCCAGAGCTTCATCAAGAACCCCAAGGACATCGACGGTCTCCTCACGAGCATCGAGGCCCAGAAGAAGAGCATCTTCGGTTCCTGACGGGAGGCGAGCCGCCATGGCGAGCAAGCGCAAGTACAGAGGTATCGACCAGCTGTCGACACGCGACAAGGTCGTCGTGTCGCTGATGGTCATCGTGCCGACCCTCATCGTCCTGTGGCTCGTCTGGCTGCCGGCGATCGGCTCGGTCCTGCTCTCCTTCACCAACTGGGACGGGATCGGGCCGCTCTCCGGCATCAAGTCGGTGGGGCTGCAGAACTACCGGGACATCGCGACGATCTACCCGCCGTTCTGGCCGGCCATCCAGCACAACCTGATCTGGCTCGCCGTGATGTTCCTCGTCGCGACGCCGCTCGGCATGCTCTTCGCCGTGCTCGTCGACCGGGGCGTGGCGGGCACGCGGTTCTACCAGACGAGCATCTACCTGCCGGTCGTGCTGTCGCTGGCCCTCATCGGCTTCATCTGGCAGCTCATCTACTCGCGCGACCAGGGACTGATCAACGCGATCACGGGTGGCACGACCGACTGGTACGGCGACCCGAACGTCAACCTGTGGGCCGCGCTCGTGGCCGCGAGCTGGCGCCACGCGGGCTACATCATGCTGCTCTACCTGGCCGGACTCAAGGGCGTCGACCCGTCGCTGCGCGAGGCGGCCAAGATCGACGGTGCGAGCGAGTCGCAGACGTTCTTCAAGGTCGTCTTCCCGGTGATGCGGCCGATCAACATCATCGTCCTCGTCGTCACCTTCATCGAGTCGCTGCGTGCCTTCGACCTCGTGTGGGTCATCAACAAGGGCCGCAACGGCCTCGAGCTGATCTCGACCCTCGTGACCCAGAACGTCGTCGGCGAGGCGAGCCGCATCGGCTTCGGGTCGGCGCTCGCGACGATCATGCTGCTCATCTCGAGCGTGCTCGTCTTCATCTACCTGCGCATCGCCATGAAGGAGGACTGACATGTCCCTCGCCGCCGACCCGGTGAAGGAGCGCAGCGAGGCGCTGCTCAAGCCGCACGAGGGGGGACCGCAGTCCGGCCGTCGCTGGCTGCTGCCGGTCATGCTCACGCTGATCTCGCTCATCTGGCTCTTCCCGCTGCTCCTCGCGCTCGTCAACTCCTTTCGCGACTACGCCTTCACGGCGAAGAACGGCTACGTCTCGTGGGGCGGGTTCACGCTCGACAACTACACGAACGCGTGGCAGCAGGCCGACTTCGGCCTGCACTTCATGAACTCGGCGATCATCACGATCCCTGCGGTCATCCTCACGCTGTTCCTGTCGTGCTGCGTGGCCTTCGTCGTCGCGCGCTTCTCGTTCAAGTTCAACCTCGCGCTGCTCGGCTTCTTCCTCGCAGCCAACCTGCTGCCGCCCCAGGCGCTGCTCATCCCGGTCTACCGGATGTTCCGCGCCATCGAGGTGCCCCTGTGGATCAGCGACTCGGGCACCCTGCTCAACAGCTTCGTCGGCCTGATCCTCGTCAACATGGCCTTCCAGATCGGCTTCTGCGCCTTCGTGCTCAGCAACTACATGAAGGCGCTGCCGAAGGAGCTCTACGAGTCCGCCGTCATCGACGGTGCGAGCGTGACCCGGCAGTTCTTCCAGATCACGCTGCCGCTGTGCCGGCCGGCCCTGGCCGCGCTCGCGGTGCTCCAGACGACGTGGATCTACAACGAGTTCTTCTGGGCCACCGTGCTGCTCCAGCAGGGCGACAAGTTCCCGGTGACGAGCTCGCTCAACAACCTGCGGGGCCAGTTCTTCACGGACAACAACCTCGTGGCCGCCGGGTCCATGATCGTCGCGATCCCGACCCTCGTGATCTTCTTCGTGCTCCAACGACACTTCGTGGCCGGCCTGACGCTCGGCGCGACCAAGGGATGACGTGACCGACCTGACCGACCAGTCCACCCCGTCCACCGTCCACCTGGAGTCCGCCGGGACCGCGCTCGTGCTCGAGCCGCGCCCCGGCGGCTCGGGCTTGCCCGAGGTCATCCACTGGGGTGCCGCGCTCGAGGGCGGGGTGAGCACGTATGCCGTCCTTCCCGCGCTGACGCTCGCTCCCGTCGGCCACAGCGCGCTCGACGTGCCCTGGCCGCTCACCGTGCTGCCGGGAGAGGCCGACGGCTGGTCGGGCACGCCCGGCTGGGCCGGCCACCGCGCCGGCTCCGCGGGCGCCGTGCGCTGGCACGACGTGACCTGCGAGCCCGACGGCACGACTCTCGTGACCCGCGCGAGCTCGCCGGACGGCATACTCCTCGAGCTGCGGCACGCGCTCGACGAGCACGGCGTGCTCCGCGTCGACGCGTCGGTGACCAACACGGGCGAGGACACCGCCCCGCTCGACGTCTCGGCGCTGCGCGCGATCCTGCCGCTGCCGCTGCGCGCGGACGAGGTGCTCGACCTCACCGGTCGGTGGTGCCGTGAGCGTTCCCCGCAGCGCAGCCGCCTCGACCACGGCACCCACCTGCGGGCAAGCCGCCGCGGTCGCACCGGCCACGACGCGACGCTGCTCATGATGGCCGGCACGGCCGGCTTCGACTGGCGCTCGGGCGAGGTCTGGACCGTGCACACGGCCTGGAGCGGCAACCACGAGCACCTCGTCGAGTCGCTGCCCGAGGGTGCGGGTCGCCACCACGCCGTCATCGGCGGCGGCGAGCTGCTCGCCCCCGGCGAGGTGCGCCTCGCACCGGGGGAGTCGTATGCGGCCCCGACGGTCGTCTTCGTGCACTCGACCGAGGGGCTGGACGGCCTCTCGCGCCGCCTCCACCGCAGCCTCCGTGCCCGCGCGGGCCACCCGTCGCGTCCGCGTCCCGTCGTGCTCAACACGTGGGAGGCCGTCTACTTCGAGACTGACCTCGAGCACCTCAAAGCCCTGGCGGACACGGCATCCCGGATCGGCGTCGAGCGCTTCGTCCTCGACGACGGCTGGTTCGGCGGGCGCCGTCACGACCGCGCGGGGCTCGGTGACTGGGTCGTCTCGACGGACGTGTGGCCCGAGGGGATGGGTCCGCTCGTCGACCACGTCAAGGGCCTCGGCCTCGAGTTCGGGCTGTGGTTCGAGCCCGAGATGGTCAACGAGGACAGCGACCTCGTGCGCGCGCACCCCGAGTGGGTGCTGCGCCCGGCCGCCGGGTCGCCGCGCGAGTGGCGCTGGCAGCAGCTGCTCGACCTGACGCACGACGCCGCGCGCGAGCAGCTGTTCGCGCGGATCAGCGGGCTCGTCACCGACATCGGCATCGACTACATCAAGTGGGACCACAACCGCGACCTGCTCGAGGCCGTCCACACCGTCGACGGCCCTACCGGGCGCCTCGTCGACGCCCCGGCCGTGCACGCCCACACCCTCGCCTTCTACCGCCTGCTCGACGACCTGCGGGCGCGGCACCCGCAGCTCGAGATCGAGTCGTGCAGCAGCGGTGGGGCGCGTGTCGACCTGGCCGTGCTCGACCGCACCGACCGCATCTGGACGAGCGACTGCAACGACGCGCTCGAGCGGGCGACCATCCAGCGCTGGACGAGCCTGCTCGTGCCGGCCGAGCTCATGGGCACGCACGTCGGCCCGGCAACGGCCCACACGACGCACCGCACGGTCGACCTCGGCTTCCGCACGCTCATGGCGCTCCAGGGTCACGCCGGTCTCGAGTGGGACATCACGGAGTGCTCCGACGAGGAGCTCGAGGCGCTGACGGGGTGGACCGCGCTCGCGCGCGAGCTGCGGCCGTTGCTCCACACCGGCGACCTCGTGCGCTCCGAGAGCCCGGACGGCACGGTCATCGTCACGGGCACCGTCGACGGCGAGCGCAGCCGGGCGGCCTACACCGTGGCCCGTCTCGTGACCGGCCGCGACGCCGCGACCGGCGCGCTGCCCCTGCCGGGCCTCGACCCGAGCAGGTCGTATGCCGTCCGGGTGCGTCCCGAGGCCGGCCTGCCCGCGGTCGTGCAGAACACCCCGCCGGGCTGGTGGGAGCCGGCCCTCGGCGAGGACGGCGTCGTCGTCCCGGGGTCGGTCCTGACGAGCGTCGGCCTGCCGGTCCCGATCATGGGCCCGGCCCAGGGCTACCTCCTCGACCTCCGCGCCCTCTGACCCGCGGTCAGGGCGTCGCGCAGTCGCCGCAGGTGCCGAGCAGGGCCGCGTGACCGGTGTCGAGGGTGAAGCCGAGGTCGGCGCGCAGCCGCGCGGCCACCTCGTCGAACACGTCCGGTGCCACGTCGAGCACACGCCCGCAGACGTGGCACTGGACGTGGGCGTGTCCGTGGTCGTGGGCGGCGTGCTCGTGCTGCTCGGTGGGCGACGGCTCGGTGAGGTGGTAGACCGTCGCCGTCCCGCCGAGGTGAACGTGCGAGAGGACGCCGGTCTCGACGAGCGAGGTCAGTGTGCGGTAGACGGTGGCCCGGTGCACGCTCGGCTCGACGTCGGCCACGCGGGTGCCGATCTGCTCGGCGGTGAGGTGCTCGTCGGCGAGGTCGGCGGCGTCGACGACGTGCAGCACGGCATACCTCGCCGGGGTGACGCGCTCACCGGCAGACCGTAGCCGCGCGACGGCGGCGGCCACCCGGGGGCTCGGCGCGGGGCTCTCGGCAGAGGGGGGCACGCTCCCATTATCGGCAGTGGCAGACTCTCCCCGTGCGCGCACTCACCAAGCTGACCGCAGGCCCCGGCCTCTCGCTCGTCGACCGTCCCGAGCCCGAGTGCGGGCCCGCCGACGTCAAGATCCGCGTCCTGCGGGCGGGCCTCTGCGGCACCGACCTGCACCTCGCCGGCTGGGACGACTGGGCGGCGTCGACCGTCACGCCGCCGCTCGTCATCGGCCACGAGTTCTACGGCGAGGTCGTCGAGGTCGGCGAGGACGTCACGGGCATCTCCGTCGGTGACCGTGCCTCCGGCGAGGGCCACATCGTGTGCGGCCGCTGCCGCAACTGCCGCGCCGGCCGCCGCCACCTCTGCATCCGCACCGAGGGCATCGGCGTCAACCGCGACGGCGCCTTCGCCGACTACGTCGTCATCCCGGCGAGCAACGCGTGGATCCAGCCGGCGGACCTCGACCCCGACCTCGGCGCCGTCTTCGACCCGCTCGGCAACGCGACCCACACGGCCCTGCAGTGGCCGATGGTCGGCGAGGACGTCGTCATCACCGGCGCCGGCCCGATCGGCGTCATGGCCGCCGCGATCGCGCGGCACGCGGGTGCCCGCTACGTCGTCGTCACCGACGCGAGCGACTACCGCCTCGCGCTCGCCGAGCACGCCGGTGCCGACCTGACGATCAACGTGACGCGCGAGAGCCTCGCCGACGCGCAGGCCCACCTCGGCATGAAGGAGGGCTTCGACATCGGGCTCGAGATGTCCGGTGCCGCGCCGGCCGTCACCGACATGATCGCCAACATGAACCACGGCGGGCGCATCGCGCTCCTCGGCCTGCCGCACCAGTCCTACGAGCTCGACTGGGGCAAGGTCATCACCCACATGATCACGCTCAAGGGCATCTACGGCCGCGAGATGTACGACACGTGGTACGCCATGTCGCAGATGATCGCGACGTCCGAGCGCTTCCGGTCCGCGGTCGCCCAGGTCATCACCCACCGCTTCCCTGCCGAGCAGTGGGAGGAGGCCTTCGAGACCGCCCGGTCCGGCCAGTGCGGCAAGGTCGTCCTCGACTGGAGCTGACGTGGCTCCTCGCCCGCTCGTCCTGCTGCACGGTCTCGGCCAGTCGCCGATCGCGTGGCAGGACTTCGTGTCGGCCTACGGCGCCGGCCGCCCGATGACGGCCCCCTGGATGAAGGGGCTCAAGCCCAAGGACCCCGTCGGCTTCGACCTCGGCGACGCGGCGTCGGGCGTCGCGGACGAGCTCGAGCTCCAGGGCGTCAAGCAGGCCGACTTCGTCGGGGTCTCGGTGGGTGCGAGCGTCGCGCTGCGCCTCGCCGTCGAGCGGCCGGAACTCGTCGGGCGTCTCGTCCTCGGCGGCGCGCTCGTGCGCCCGGGCCGGGGAGCCCTGCGGATGCAGCGCCTCGCGATGCGTCTCGTGCCGGAGAGCAGGCTCGTCGACGCAGGGGTCTCGCGCCCGCGGATGCTCGCGGTCCTCGACGCGCTCAAGGGCTTCGACGGCACGGAGTCGCTGCGTGCCGTTGCGGCGCCGGTGCTCCTCGTCGCCGGGTCGAGGGACAAGGCCGGGATCGTCGCGGCGCAGGAGCTCTCGCAGCACCTGCCGACCGCACGTCTGCAGGTCGTCGACGGGGCCGGGGCGCTCGTCAACACCGAGTCGGCGCGCGAGCTCGCGGACCTCACGCACGCCTTCCTCGACGAGCCGGACCCGTGACCGCGCGCTCCGTCGCGGGCGTCAACGCGAATGACGTCATCGCCTTCGGCGTCGAGGTGCTGGCCGTCGTCCTGCTCGCGGTCTGGGGAGCCACGCTCGGGACCACCACCGCCGCCCACGTGCTCGGCGGGGTCCTCGTCCCCGCGGCCGCCGTCACCCTCTGGGGACTCTTCGCGGCGCCCCGGGCGGTCGTGCAGGTGCCCGTGCTCGGCGTCCTGACCAAGGTGGTCGTGCTCGGAGGCGCTGCGGTCGCAGCCTTCGCGGTCCTGCCGCTCGCGTGGGCCGTCGTCGTCGCCGTGGTGGTCGTCGTCAACACGGTGCTGACGTGGTTCGGTCCCTTCGCGCGCCGGGACGCGGCTCCTTCGTCGTCCTGAGCTGCGGGGTGGACGGGCTCAGCAGAGGTTGATGCCGCCGGCGTCGAGCAGCTTGGCCACGACCTTCTCGTCGGTGACCGCGGGGACCATCCAGTTCTTGCCGGCCACGGACTTCACGCCGTTCGTGCACTCGAACGTGCTGACCCGCCGGTCGAGCTCGACGGCCTGGTCGTAGAAGGCCGCCTCGACCGGCTTGCCCTGCGCTCCCGTGCACGTGATCTTGTGCTCGGCCAGCGACCCCTGCATGTCGCCGCTCGACGGACAGACGAGCTCGGCGACGGCGGCCCAGTCGGGGTGCGCGGCGGCCTCGGGGGACGAGGCGGGCGAGCTGCCACCGCAGGCCGCGAGGGGGAGGGCGAGGGCGGCCGTGGCGCAGGCGAGGGTGAGGCGTCGGAGCACGAGAGCGTTCCCTGAGGGTGGGGGATGGAGGGGGATCGGCCCGGGGTGGCCGGGCGCAAACCCCGGTCATGCTAGACCTCGGGCCGGCGCAGGACCCACCCGAACGAGGTGCCCTGAGCGTGCGTGAGTGACAGAGTCGACACATGGCCCGCCTCATCTACACGACCATCGCCTCGCTCGACGGCTACGTCAACGACGCCGCCGGCGGCTTCCAGTGGGCCGCCCCCGACCGGGAGGTGCACTCGTTCGTCAACGACCTCGAGCGCGACGTCGGCACCTATCTCACCGGACGCCGCCTCCACGACGTGATGGTCTACTGGCAGACGGCGCCCACCGAGGACTCCGACGATCCGGACGACGCCGTCGAGCACGACTACGCCCGCATCTGGCAGGCGGCCGAGAAGGTCGTCTACTCGCGCACCCTCGAGGCCGTGTCGGGCCCGCGGACGCGGCTCGAGCGCGACTTCGACCCCGCCGCCGTCGCGACGCTCGTGGCCTCGGCCGACCGCGACGTCAGCATCGGCGGTCCCACCCTCGCGGCCGAGGCCCTGCGCGCCGGCATCGTCGACGAGCTGCGCCTGCTGACGGTGCCCGTCGTCGTGGGTGGCGGCACGCGAACCATCCCGGACGGCATACGCCTCGACCTCGAGCTGCTCGAGCACCGCCGCTTCGCCGGCGGCACGACGTACGCGAGGTATGCCGTCACGCGGTGACCGTGCCGTCCGTGTCGTCCGTTTCCGGCGGGGGTGCGTCGAGGGCCACGAGACCATCGCGCAGGGTCTGGAGGAACTCGGCGCGGCGCTGCGCCTCCGTGCCGGCCATGACGATGAGGAAGTCGACCTGGTCGCGCACCTGGCGCAGCTGCTCCTCGCTGCCGAGATCGCTCGCACGCCGGTAGAGGTCGAGGGCGTGTTCGGCCTCGGCGTCGGTGGCCCGGGGGCTCCACAGCGCGTCGAGGACGAGCAGGTCGCCGTAGACCGCGACCGTCCAGAAGGTGGGGGCGAGGTAGGCCTCCTCGCGGGCGGCGCCGATCGACTCGTCGATGAGCCGGCGCGCCTCGGACCGGTCGAGCCCGGTGCGCCCCTCGACCGGTCGCCAGCGCAGGGCCAGCTCGGCGGCGAGCCAGTTGGCGAGCGCGCCGTGGCGACGCCGGTCGGTGGCTCCCGAGGCGGTCCGGGCCGCGGCGTACCAGTCGGACATCTGGGCCAGCGCGTCGTGCGTGCGTGTCCAGTCGCCGCTGCGGGTCGAGCCGGGGCGCTCGGGACACGTGACGAGGGCGAGCCGCTTGTAGGCGCTCGCGACCCGCCACAGCCGGTCGATGCCGACGCCACCCGACGCCCCGGGGGCCTGGCCCGGGAGGAAGGCGACCCGTTCGGGTGCGTGCGACCCGAGCACGAGGGACGCGGGGTTGTCGAGGAGCGTGCGCAGCCGGTCGATGGCCGACTCGATCGTGGCGACCGCGTCGTCGACGGGGTCGTCGCTCGCCGCCGCCGCCCGGACGACCTGGTCGATCCAGACCTCGAAGTCGCGCACCGTCAGGGCCGTCCCGCCCCGCTCGAGGGTCTGCTCGAAGTACTGCCTCGCGTGCCCGAAGTCGCCGAACTTGTTGTACGTCCGGGCGATGAGCACCTGGAGCGCGTCGTCCTCGCGGTCCTCGGGCGAGAGGGCCTCGTAGAGCTCGCTCAGCCGGTCGAGCCCGAAGCGGGTGTTGCGGCTGACGTCGACGGACTGTCCGAGGTTCTCGATCTCGACCCTGGCCTGCTCGGCGCTCGCGGGCGCCGGCCGCACCGTCGTCGCGCGATGCACGACCGCGTCGGGGGCCAAGCGGTAGTCCGGGTCGCCGTAGCACTGGTAGGCGCCCCACGTGTTGACGGCCGGGTGGTCGTTCCACGTCTGCCAGCGGGCCGCGGCGATCGCCTCGCCGAACGTCAGCCCGGAGAGCAGCCGGTCGTAGAGCGTCGCCGCGAAGGTCGAGGCCGCGGCGTCGTCGACGGCCCAGCCGCAGGCGACGACGGCCCGCACGCCGATGTCGATGAGCTCGGTCGCGAAGCTCGCGGCGAGCCGGTGGTAGTTGCCGGCGCGCTCGGTCGGCATGCCCGGAGCACCCGGGACTGCCGGGCCGACGGGAGTGCTCGGTCCCATCGACCCGAGGTGGCAGCAGTTGACGACGACGAGCTCGGGCACCTGCCGCATCTGGCCGACCTCACCTGCCGTGAGGTACATCCCGTTGCCGAGCACCATGCCGGTGACCGTGGCGTCCGTCCCGTCGCCGAGCGGCCACTCGAAGACACCGTGACCGGCGAGGTGGACGACGCGGTAGGACGTCGCGAAGAGGGCCTGGATGACCTTCGTGCCGCTCTCGGCGATGAGCGGCTCGGCCTCGAAACCGCTCTGTCGCAAGGCATCTGCGACCCCACGGGCCTCTCTCTGGGCGGCGGGGAGGGCGCTCAGACCGCTCGCGGTGTCGCCGACGACCAGGGCTCGGCTGCTCGTGGCCGAGAGCACGTGGCTTCGCATCGAGGAGCCCTCGAGCTGGCGGACGAGCCCGCGCCGGACGCCGAGCGGCTCGCGGTCCTCCTCGGTGCCGTGGTCGTCGAGCAGCTCCCACGGGTAGTGCGCCGAGCCGCGGTCGACGAGCAGCACGAGGTTGTCGGTGTCGGGCGCCTGCGCCTTGAGGTCGTTGGGGAAGAGCAGCTCGAAGAGCGTCCGGGCCGCCGACGGGTCGGGTGACGGGGAGTCGACGAGCGACTCGACGAGCCGGTCGACGAGGGCCCGCTGCGTCGGGACGGTGCGCGTCGGCGTGCCCGCCCGTCGCATCGACGCCTCGAACGACAGACCGCCGTCGGGCTCGCTGCGCACCCGCACCTGCTGCCACCAGCCGGTCGGCTCCTGGAAGAGCAGCCGACGCTGGCGGCCCGGGCGCTCCTCGAGGCGCAGGCCGGCCGTGAAGGAGTCGGCGAGCTCGCCGCTCGTCAGCGACGACCCGAGGGCCTCGACCGCCTGGAGGGCGCGGTCCTGCCACAGCTCGATGATCTCGAGCTCGGCGATGTGCACCCCCAGGTCGGTGTCGGCGAGCCGGTCGTTGGCTCGCTGCACCCCGGTCAGCAGGGCCTGCACGCTGTCGCGGACCGGGAGGCCGCCCTGACCGGTGCCGATGAGCAGGCTGGAGAGCCTCAGCTGTCGCACCTCGGTGCTCGTCGCCGAGGCCCCGGCCGTGAGGTGGCCGAGGGCCGACGTCAGCACCGCGTGGGCGGTCGCGCGCGCCAGCGACGCGGCGCTCAGGCCGCCGATGGGGCCGAGCCCGGCCACGACCGCACCCGGCGGGCGGGTCCACTCGTCGGGGTCGGTGAACACCTGGCACGTCTCGATCGGCCCGGGGTAGATGCCGAGCAGGGCGGCCCGCGAGAGCCGGCCGTCGAGCAGCTCGTCGAGGGCGCCCTCGCCGCCGACGAGGGTGCTGCCCGGGTAGTGCCCGACGAGGACGTGGTGGCGGGCGAAGCGCAGGTCGCCGTGCGAGATGCGGACCCGGGTCAGCGGCCGCGACGGGTCGGCGTCGGGGTCGGCGTCGGGGGCTGGAGCGGGGGCCGGGGCGGGGCCGGCGTCGGCGGCCGGCTTCGGCTCGGGTGGCGGGGTGACCACGTGCTGGGGTGCCGGCGCCGTGGCCTCGGCGCTCGGCGGGTCGGGCAGCGGCTGCTCGGGGAGGACAGGCGCGTGCGCGTCGGTCGGGACGGCATACGGCTCGTGGTCTGCGGGGGGCGTGGCGCCCACGAGGGTCGACACGGCTCAGCCCACCCCCGACAGGAAGGTCTGGTCGAGGCGCGGGGCGCGCCCCTCGAGCTGCGGCACCTGGTCGTAGTTGCCGCGCAGGCCGGCGAGCGTGCGGGTGTGGAGGGCCCGGTAGGTCGACTGCGGGTCCTCGCGCATGGCCCGGACAAGGTAGTAGGTCAGGGCGCCGTTGTAGTCGCCGTCGATGTGCGCGTCGGCGGAGGTCTGGTCGTCGCGGCAGCCGCTGACGAGGGTCTCGGCGATGTCGACGACGTGCACGTCCTCGGCGCGGCGACGGCGGCGGACGCGTCGTGGCGTCCCCGTGAAGCCGCCACCGCGGGCCTCGTCGTCGGGGTTGGGCAGGAAGCGTGACACGACCTCCGGCGCTGGGCCGCCGAGGAGCACCGGCTCGCGGGTGTTGCTGCCGGAGTGGCAGCAGTCCATGACGACGGTGAGCGACGCGCCGGGGTCGAGCCGGTCGAACGTCGTGCGGAGCCAGTCGTCGGTGAGTGGGTCGTTCCAGTCGAGGTCGTGCGGGCAGAGGATCTCGTCGCGGTGGTCGGTCGTCTCGTCCCCGCTGGTGTCGGGGACGTTCGAGCCGTGGCCCGAGTAGTGGAGGTAGAGGACGTCACCGGACCGGGCCGTGTCGACGAGGTCGGCGATGCTCTGCGTCATCGCGCCCTTGGTCGCGGCGCCGTCGAGGAGCATCGTGATGTCGGACTCGGCGAAGCCGTAGAGGTCGGTCAGCGCGCCGGCGACGGCGTGGACGTCGTTGACGCAGCCCCGGAGGTTCGCCCACGGGATCGCGTACTCGTTGACCCCGATGAGCAGCGCGCGCTTGGACATGGTGGACTCCTTCGACCCGGGCCGCGCAGTGGGCGCGACGGCCCCTGCGAACCAGTGTTCTCCTGAGGGGCTGCTGATACAGCCGGTTCAGGAGGAACGGTTGGGTCGGTCGACGGGGTCTGCAGGCTCAGGCGGTGACCGTGATCTCGTGGATCTCGTCCGCCGGGTGACCGGTGCGCTCGTGGATGCGCCTCACGGCGTCGGCGCTCGGTCCCTCGGACAGGCAGAACACATGGCCGCTCGTGGGGTCGGCCCAGGCGTGCTTGAACACGACGCCCTCGTCGTCCTGGATGTCGAGGTCGGCCTGGTGGGCCTCCATCAGTGCTTCCGATGTCACACCCGGCATGTTGGTGTGAACGTCCATGAACTCTGGCATGTGATCGCCTCGCTGGGTCGTCGATCCCCCGATGAACGGTGGCTCCACGCTACGCCGGGTCGCGCCCGTCGGCAGGGACTTCGGCGTGAGTCCGTCAGTCGCTCGCGGCCTCCTCTCGATTGTGTCGGTGCGCACCCGCCCGCAGATCTGCAGCACCTTGTAGGGCATCTCGTCCGTGTCGACGGACACGGCCGCGCGGTCACCGTCCCTGAGAGCCCAGGCTTCCCTGTCGTGTCGTCATGACCTCACTCCTTCCTCCGGCCCGCGGACGCGGGCGTCCTTCTGACGTCCTCCGCTGCCGCGCAGGACGTCAGCGGTTCCGCGAACACGGCCGGGCATACGCTGGGTGGCGCCACACGCCCCACCGACCCGCGAAGGACACCGATGTACGGCTCAGTCAAGGACGAGATCGCCGCGACGCTGCAGGAGATCAAGGACGCCGGCCTCTACAAGAGCGAGCGGGAGCTGACGTCGCCGCAGTCGGCGCACGTGACGACCCTCAAGGCGGAGGCGCTCAACTTCTGCGCCAACAACTACCTCGGTCTCGCGAACGACCCGGGCGTCGTCGAGGCGTCGAAGAAGGCGCTCGACGAGTGGGGCTTCGGCATGGCCTCGGTGCGCTTCATCTGCGGCACCCAGACGCTGCACACCTCCCTCGAGCACCAGATCAGCGAGTTCCTCGGCACGGAGGCGACGATCCTCTACTCGTCGTGCTTCGACGCGAACGGCGGCGTCTTCGAGGTGCTCTTCGGCGCCGAGGACGCGATCATCAGCGACGAGCTCAACCACGCCTCGATCATCGACGGCGTGCGGCTGTCCAAGGCGATGCGCTACCGCTACAAGAACGCCGACATGACCGACCTGCGGGCCCAGCTCGAGGCAGCCCGGGACGCCGACGCGAGGCGGACCGTCGTCGTCACGGACGGCGTCTTCTCGATGGACGGGTCGTATGCCCCGCTCGACGAGATCTGCGACCTGGCCGACGAGTTCGGTGCGCTCGTCTTCGTCGACGACTCCCACGCCGTCGGCTTCGTCGGTGACGGCGGTCGGGGCACGCCCGAGCTCTTCGGTGTCATGGACCGTGTCGACATCATCACGGGCACCCTCGGCAAGGCGCTCGGCGGTGCGTCCGGCGGCTACGTGAGCTCGCGCCAGGAGATCGTCGACCTGCTCCGCCAGCGTTCGCGCCCCTACCTCTTCAGCAACTCCGTGGCACCGTCCGTCGTCGCGGGCTCCATGGCCGCCCTCGAGCTCGTCGAGAGCTCGGCCGAGAAGCGCGAGACGCTCAAGGCCAACACGGCGCTCTTCCACTCGCTCATGACCGAGGCCGGCTTCGAGCTGCTCCCGGGCACGCACCCGATCCGTCCCGTCATGTTCCCCGGCGAGGACGGCGCCCGTCAGGCCGCGCAGATCGCCGACCACATGCTCGGCAACGGCGTCTACGTCATCGCCTTCAGCTTCCCGGTCGTCCCGCGGGGCAAGGCCCGCATCCGTGTGCAGCTCTCGGCCGCGCACTCGGAGGCCGACGTGCGCGCGTGCGTCGACGCCTTCGTCGCGGCCCGCGACGCCGTCGGCTGAGCGCTCGGGCGGGTGCGCGCTCGTGCCAGAGGTGCGGGTTCCCGCGAGGAGTGCGCGCTGCACCGCGCACTCCTGCGGGGAGGGGGCACCTCTGGGGTGAGCGTGCACCTGTCGTGACCGCTACCGGTCGGCGGTGTTGAACGCCTGGCGTAGGCGCGGCACTCGCCGGATGACGACGCGGTCGAGCAGCAGCACGACGACGAGTGACGCGCCGAAGACCGGCAGCAGGACCGCCAGCCCCACGACGAGCACGGCGAGCAGCGGCGAGGAGGCGAGCGGCATACGCCCTCGGGGTGCGCCGACGGCGCGCGAGCCGCGCGGACGGCGGCGCCACCACATGACCGGCCCGGTCACGCACGACACGATGACGGCCACGCAGAAGAGCGCGGTGAGCCAGAAGTTCAGCGCGCCGAAGCGGCGCCCCTCGTGGACGGCGATGCCCTGGCTGACGACCTTCGCGAGCGCCGGGTAGTCGTCGTAGCCGTACGTGCTCACGACCTGGCCGCCGAAGCGGTCGACGTGCACGGTCCGCTCGGCCCCGGGGTCCTCGAAGGCGTAGCCGATGACCGAGTAGACGCCGCGGTCGTCCGACGGCAGCGCGACCGTCACCGGGTGCGCCAGCCCCGAACGGTCACCCACCTCCACTGCGGTGTCGAGGTTCGCGACGCTGACCTCGTCTCCGGCCGCGACCGGATCCGACTGCGGCACAAGGCTCTTGCCCTGTGCCCATGGGACGGCGTGGTGACTGTGCGGTAGCGACTCGTCCAAGGTCGAGGTCGGGTTGGACAGGGCGCCCGGGTCCTCGGCCCACATCGACGTGCCGCGGTCGGTGGCCAGCTGCTGCACCTGCTCGCCCCAGATGCCGGTCCACGGCAGGCCCGAGACCACGAGGAGCAGCAGCCCGGCGCCGACGAACGCTCCGGTGCGGGCGTGGGTCGTCCGCAGCCGGGCGCCGGGTGCATCGCCCTCACGCCGCCGACGCCGCCCCCGCCGACCGCGGACGAAGAGGTAGTAGCCGGTGACGGCCATGACGATCGCCCAGCACGCGCCGAGCTCGATGACGGCGTCGCCGACCCGGCCGGCCATGAGGTCGGCGTGCAGGCGCACGGCGGTGCCGCTGATCGTCGAGTCGGGGTCGAGCGAGCCGAGCACCCGCACCGTGTAGGGGTCGACGAAGACGTCGCGAGTCAGGCCCTCGGCCGTCTCGACGGTGAAGCGGGCGCTGGCGTCGGCGCCGGTCGGCTCCGTGAACGAGACGACGGTGGCCCCCGGAGACGCCTCCTGGACGGCCTCGAGCTGGGTCTGCCACGGCTGCGTCAGCTGACCCGCCGCGTGGTCGACGCGCATGAGGTCTGGGTGGACGAGCAGCTCGATCTGGAAGCGGAAGAGGTAGACGAGGCCGGTGACGGCGAGGACGAGCAGGACCGGGACGACGACGACGGAGGCGTAGAAGTGCCACCGCCAGAAAGCGCGGAACAGGCCGGTGGTCGGGCGGGAACCCTTGCGGGCGAGGGGTTTCGGACGTGCGGGATCGATGACGGACATGGTGCTCCTCGGGCATGACGGTGGGGCAGCGGCCGGGCGGTGGCCGGCGCTGCGAGGTGGTGTCAGGTGAGGAGGCAGGCGGGCGGGCCGCGACGCACCGGGGTGCGGGCGCGCCACACGTCGGCCGGGACGCGCACGTCCGACGGCCGGGGTCGCGGGTCGCGGAGTCCCGCGCACGTGGCCGCGACAGCGTGGATCAGGGCAACGGCGCCGTGGGCGAGTGACAGCACTGCACGGGTCAGCGCGACGCCGACCGTGGCCAGGAGTGCGCAGGCGACCCGCCACGACTCCTCGCTGCGGGTCAGCAGGACGCCGATCGTGACCGCAGCGGCGACGTGCGCGAGCAGCATCGTCGGGGTCGGGAGCAGGTCGGTGAGCGCGCTCGTCGCGACCACGCCACCGGGGTCAGCCGTGCCGGCGCCCGTGCCGACGCCCGTGTCGATGCGACCGAGGGGGCGTATGCCGTGTGCCGCGTGGGAGGGGCCGGTGCCGGTCCCGTGGACGGGGGAGCCCGCGGCCATCGCCGCGAGCCCGTGCACGACGTGCGCAGCCACCTGGAGGGCGGCGAGCAGGACCGCGGACCGGACGGCCGTCAGGCCCGAGCGCACGAACGGCAGGGTGGCGCCGGTCAGGAGGGCCGTCGCCACGAGCACGCCGGAGCCCGAGACGAGGTGGCCGCCACCGACCGCGTGCGCGACCGTGGCTCCGCCGGAGGCGACGAGCGCCAGCACGAGCGCCCGCAGGGCCTGCGCGCGCGGGCTCCGGGCGGACGTGGGCACCCGCCTAGGGTAGACGAGGGCGCGTGCCGGCCCGGCGGTCAGGCGGTCAGCCAGTGGGCAGGTCCCGCAGCCACGGCCTCGTGAGGTCGAAGCGGCGTCCGGAGATCTCGTCGACCTCGATCGCGACGACGACGGACTTCGGGGTGTCGATCCACGGCCGCACGGGGAGGCGCTCGACGACGTAGGCGGCCTGTCCCTCGAGCGTGCGCGCCCGGCCCCGGCAGATGACGCTCGTGGCGCGCTCTCCGACGATCTCGTCGACCTCGAAGGCGACGTCGGGGTTGGCCGTCACGCCGAAGAGCTTGCTGCCCTCGGCCGTCATGAAGACGATGCGCTCGCCGTCGAGGGCGTAGTTGATCGGCGTCAGGTGCACCTCACCGACGAGGTGGAAGGCCAGGCGGCCGAACTCGTGGGCGCGGAGGAAGCCCCAGGACTCCTCCGGGTGAAGGACGTGGACCGGGTTCTGGTCCGACATGGTGACCTCCTCGGTTGCTCGTCGGGCGAGTGTCCGACTACTACTGATGGTAGTAAAGATGGTCCCGGACACGCCCGCGCTCGCGGCGAGTCCCGCGTCACACGCACTGCCCGCACGGGCGTGCGATTGACTGTGCCCATGGACTTCTACAGCTCCTGGGCCCAGGGCTTCGCCCGCGTCGCCGCGTGCACCCTGCCGATCGTGGCGGTCGACCCCGAGCGCAACGCCGACGCCGTCATCACGCAGCTGCGCGAGCTCGACGACGAGGGCGTCGGCCTCGTGCTCTTCCCGGAGCTGTGCCTGTCGGGCTACGCCATCGACGACCTGCTCCTGCAGGACCCGCTCCTCGATGCCGTCGACGACGCCCTGGCCCGCATCGCCGAGGCCACCGCTGACCTCCGCCCCGTCGTCATCGTCGGCGCGCCGCTGGAGAAGGGCTCGCGCGTCTACAACTGCGGCGTCGTCATCCACGGCGGTCGCATCCTCGGTGTCGCACCGAAGTCCTACCTGCCGAACTACCGCGAGTTCTACGAGCGGCGGCACTTCGCGCCCGGCGACGACCAGCGCGGCCAGACGATCGACGTCGCGGGCGACCGGGTGCCGTTCGGCCCCGACCTGCTCTTCCGGGCCACCGACGTGCCGGGCTTCGTCCTGCACGTCGAGGTCTGCGAGGACATGTGGGTCCCCGTCCCGCCGAGCCACGAGGCGGCGCTCGCCGGCGCGACGATCCTCACCAACCTCTCCGGTTCGCCGATCACCGTCTCGCGCGCCGAGGACCGTCACCTGCTCGCCCGCAGCGCGTCTGCCCGCTGCCTCGCCGCCTACCTCTACGCCGCGGCCGGCGAGGGCGAGAGCTCGACCGACCTGTCGTGGGACGGCATGACGATGGTCTACGAGAACGGCGCCCTCCTCGCCGAGAGCGAGCGT
This sequence comes from Terrabacter sp. RAF57, assembly GCF_052113925.1. NCBI lineage: Bacteria > Bacillati > Actinomycetota > Actinomycetes > Micrococcales > Intrasporangiaceae > Terrabacter > Terrabacter sp. RAF57. The sequence continues at coordinate 67,792 of NZ_JBFRDT010000016.1, forward strand.
TTCCCCGAGGGTGCCCGCGCCTCCGTCGCCGACATCGACCTCGACCTGCTGCGCCAGGAGCGCCAGCGGCAGGGCACCTTCGACGACAACCGCCGCACCCACGCCGCGCGCACCGACGGCTTCCGCACCGTCGAGCTCGAGCTCGACCCGCCGGCCGGCGACCTCGGCCTGCTCCGCAAGGTCGACCGCTTCCCCTTCGTGCCCGACGACGAGGACCGCCTCGCGCTCGACTGCTACGAGGCCTACAACATCCAGGTCTCCGGTCTCGAGCAGCGCCTGCGCGCCATCGGGCAGCCCAAGGTCGTCATCGGCGTGAGCGGCGGCCTCGACTCGACCCACGCGCTCATCGTCGCGGCCAAGGCCATGGACCGGCTCGACCGGCCCCGCAGTGACATCCTCGCCTTCACGATGCCCGGCTTCGCGACGAGCGACCACACGAAGAGCAACGCCATCGCGCTCATGGAGTCGCTCGAGGTCACGTGGGAGGAGCTCGACATCCGACCGGCGGCGACCCAGATGCTCGAGGCGATGGGCCACCCGTTCGGCCGGGGCGAGGAGCTCTACGACGTCACCTTCGAGAACGTCCAGGCCGGCCTGCGCACCGACTACCTCTTCCGCATCGCCAACCAGCGCGGCGGCATCGTCCTCGGCACCGGTGACCTGTCCGAGCTCGCCCTCGGCTGGTGCACCTACGGCGTCGGCGACCAGATGAGCCACTACGGCGTCAACACCGGCGTGCCCAAGACCCTGATGCAGCACCTCATCCGCTGGGTCGTGTCGTCGAGCCAGTTCGACGAGGAGGTCGCCGGCACGCTGACCTCGATCCTCGACACCGAGATCACGCCCGAGCTCGTGCCGGCCAAGGAGGGCGAGAAGCCGCAGAGCACGGAGGCGATGATCGGGCCCTACGACCTGCAGGACTTCACGCTCTTCCACGTGCTGCGCCGCGGCTACCGCCCCTCCAAGATCGCCTACCTCGCGTGGAACGCGTGGCGGGACAGCGAGGCGGGGGAGTGGCCCGCGGGCTACCCCGAGGCCGACCGGACGGCATACGACCTCGCGACGATCCGGCACTGGCTCGAGGTCTTCGTCAAGCGCTACTTCGCCAACCAGTTCAAGCGCTCCGCGCTGCCCAACGGGCCCAAGGTCGTGGCGGGCGGATCGCTGTCGCCGCGTGGGGACTGGCGTATGCCGTCCGACGCGACGTCGGTGGCGTGGCTGAGTGAGCTGGACGCGAATGTCCCTGAGAAGTAAGGCGATCCGAGTGGCTTCCACCATCACTGTCCGGGATTTCGACGAGGCCGACTGGCCGCTCGTGTGGCCCGTCATCGAGCAGGTCGTCCGCGCGGGCGACACCTTCCCCTTCCCGACCGACCTCACCGAGACGGAGGCGCGCGGCATCTGGCTCGAGAACGGTCCCGGGGGACGTGTCACCGTCGCGGTCGACGGCGATCGCGTCCTCGGCACGGCGAAGATGGGGCGCAACCGTCCCGGCCCCGGGTCGCACGTCGCGACAGCGAGCTACATGGTGTCGGCCGAGGCCCGAGGTCTCGGCGCCGGGCGGGCGCTCGTCGTCGACTCCCTCGACTGGGCCCGCGAGTCCGGCTATGCCGCCATGCAGTTCAACGCCGTCGTCGCCACCAACACGGGTGCGGTGCGGCTCTACGAGAGTCTCGGCTTCACGGTCGTCGGCACCGTGCCGCGGGCCCACGAGCTCCCGACCGGGGAGCGCGTGGGCCTGCGGATCATGCACGTCGACCTCTGAGGTCCCGCGCCCCTCAGCGCGTCAGCACCACCTTGAGGGCTCCGGTGTCCGCCGCGCGGGCGAACGTGTCGTAGGCGTCGAGGAAGTCGGCCATCGGGAAACGGTGCGTCACGAACTGCGCCAGGTCGATGTGGTGGGTGGCCAGGAGCCGGAGCAGGGTCGGCGTCGAGTAGGTGTCGACGAGACCCGTCGTGATGGTGACGTTCTTGATCCAGAGGTCCTCCAGGTGCAGGGTGGCCGGGCCGCCGTGGACGCCCACGTTGGCGACGGTGCCACCGGGGCGCACCAGAGCCGCGCACTGCTCGAACGTCGATGCCACCCCCACCGCCTCGATGGCGACGTCGGCGCCGAGACCCTGCGTCAGGTCCCGGACGATCGCGACGGCGTCCTCGCGGGAGGGGTTCACCGTGATGTCGGCCCCGAACTGCTTGGCCGCCTCGAGTCGGGCATCGGCCAGGTCGATGGCCACGACGTGCGCCGGACTGAAGAGCTTGGCACCCATGATGGCGGAGAGCCCGACCGGGCCGGCGCCCACCACCGCTACGACGTCACCGGGACGGACCCGGCCGTTCAGCACACCGACCTCGTAGCCCGTGGGCCCGATGTCGGCGAGCATGAGTACTTCCTCGTCAGTCACTCCTTCGGGGACGGCGTACGTCGACGTGTCCGCGAAGGGGACGCGGACGTACTCCGCCTGTGTGCCGTCGATCGTGTGGCCAAGGATCCAGCCCCCGCCGCCGATGCACTGGCCGTAGCTGCTCTCACGGCAGTACCGGCACGCGCCGCAGGCGGTGATGCAGGAGACGAGCACGCGGTCGCCGGGCTTGACGTTCTTGACGCCCGGGCCGACCTCCTCGACGGTGCCGACCGCCTCGTGGCCGAGGATCCGACCTTCGGTGACGGCCGCGACGTCACCCTTGAGGATGTGCAGGTCGGTGCCGCAGATGGTCACGCTGTCGACCCGGACGACGGCGTCGGTGTCGGCCTGGACCGTCGGCTTCGGGACCTCGTCCCAGGTCTTCCGGCCGGGGCCGTGGTAGACGATCGCGTGCATGGTGCTCATGTCTCCTCCTCGGGCCGCAGGTCAGCGGCGCGGGTCCAGTCCATCGCGGGGACCGGTGAGGAGGTAGGGCCATACGTCCCGCCCCGGGGGTGCGGGGACGGGACCAGGGTCCCGAGTCAGCTGGGCGTCAGGGCTCGACGAGCGCCTGGCGCAGCAGCTCGACGAGGGCGTCGAGCTGGAGCGTGTCGCCCGACGTGATGTCCTCGTCGCTGCCGTCGAGGGCGCGCGCGGCGAGCCCCTGCTTGGCATCGATGAGCTCGGCGATCTTGGAGTCGATGGTGCCGGAGGCGAGGATGCGCCAGGCCGTGACGGGCTCGTCCTGGCCGATGCGGTGCACCCGGTCGATCGCCTGCTGCTGCTCGGCCGCGGTCCACGACAGCTCGGCGAGCACGACGTTGGAGGCGGCGTGCAGGTTGAGCCCGACGCCGGCGGCGGTGAGTGAGCAGACCGCGACGGCGACCTCGGGGTCCTTCTGGAAGGCGTCGATCGCCTCCTGGCGCTGCTTCGAGGTCTGCTCGCCGCGGACCGACACGGTGCGCAGGCCGGCCGAGGCGAGGACGCGCTCAGCGGCGTCCATGACGTCGATGTGCTTGGCGAAGAAGACGACCTTGCCCACCGAGTGCGACAGCTGCACGGCGTAGTCGGCGGCGAGCGTCGACTTGGCCTGGCCGATGCGGCGCACGAGCGAGAAGACGTTGTCGGTGCCCTTCTCGGCCGACGCGGCGCGCAGCTCCGCGGCGGCGACCCGACGCATGAGGGCGGTGTCGGGCTCGCCGTCCTCCTCGCGACCGTCGCCGGCGGCCAGGAGGGACTGGTAGCGCTGGGCCAGACGGCGCCCCAGGGCGCGCTCGGCCTCGCGGATCGACCGACCGAGGTCGTCGTCGAGCTCGACGGTGATGTCGGCGATCCGCTTGTCGGGCAGGTCCTTGGCGACGTCGACCTTGCGGCGGCGCACGATGCCCATGTCGATGACCGCGCGACGGGCCTCCGGGTAGAAGGCGCGGTCGGCGGGCGTGTGCCCGGTGTCGTCGAGGCGCCGCGTGATCTCGGCGGTCGGCTTGCCGTCCTTGATCCAGCCGAGGAAGCGCCAGATCGCGTCGAAGTCCTTGACGTCGTTGATGAGCGGCGTGCCGGTGAGGGCCATGAGGAGCGGGTCGCCGCCGGGCGTCGTCGACCGCAGCCGGTCGCCGAGCGCCAGGACCTGCTGGGACCGCTGCGACTGGAGGTTCTTGATGAAGTGGGCCTCGTCGACGACCATCGAGCGGAAGCCGAAGCTCGAGAGCCACCCGAAGTGCCGGTCGAGGATCTCGTAGTTGACGACGAAGACGTCGGCGAAGGCGTCGACGTCGTTGCCGTCGCCGTGGATGACGGTGACCCGGCGCTGCGGCGTCCACCGCTCGACCTCACGGGCCCAGTTGATCTTCACGACGTTCGGCACGACGGCGAGCATCGGGTAGGCGCCGGCGATCGAGGCGGCCATGACCGACTGGGCCGTCTTGCCGAGACCGGGCTCGTCGGCGAGCAGGAAGGTGCGGTGGCCCTCCTGGACGCTCTGGAGGAAGCGGGACTGGTGGACCATGAGCTGCGACCCGGGTGGGGAGAAGCGGTCGATCTGCGGCGTCGGCGGCAGGTCCATCGACGCTGCCTCTCCGCCGGCGCCCTGCTCGAAGGCGCGGTACAGGGGGCTGAGCAGGTCCCACCCGGCGAGCCGGTTGGGAAGGTAGTCGCTCTGGGCGCGACCGACGTCGGGCGTCAGGAACGGGTTGGCGAGCGCCCGCGACGGCACCGACTGCGGCATCACCTGGCGGGCCGCGATCTGCGGCGGGACGACCGGCCGCGGGGGCTCAGGCGCCTGGATGACGAGGTCCTCCTCGGCGAGCTCGGCGCCCGACTCGAGGAGCCAGTCGCGCCGCATCTGCTGGGCCGCGGGGCCGGGCTTGGCGTTCGCGTCGAGCAGCGTCAGCAGGCTCGTGTCACGGGCCGCGATCTGCGCGAGGATCGTCGCGATGCCGTCGAGGCGCTTGAGCAGGTCGGCTCGCGTGGCCGACGGGATCGACACGTCCTCGCGGACCCGGGCGCGCTCGGACCGCATGAGCGTGGCCACGACGAGGAACTTGGTCCGGTTCGTCGGGCTGGCCTTGCCCTTGCTCGAGACGCGGGACTCGACCTCGCGGACCCGCCGCGCGAGCACGGGGATGAGCGGCGCAGGGTCGTCCTTGCGCTGGGTGGCCTTCCGCTGACCCTGGTTCTGGCCGTTCTGCCCCTGCTTGGGGCCCTGGCCGTCGGTCGGTCGGCGGCGGACGCGCGTTGCCATGTTCCTCCTGATGACGCGGAGGACGTCGAGCGGGCTGGGCCCCCGGACGACACCGTGCCTGACTGGGTCGGTGTCGGCGGCGGACTCGGCTCGAGTCCCGGTGGACGCGGCTCGCGCGCCCTGTGCCCCGAGCGCCGGACCGGCGGTTGCGCCACGGACGGGCGCTTGGGACACCTCGACTCTACAGCCCGCTGGGCGCTGATCGGGTCGTATGCCGCGTGCGGGCCGTGAAGTGGCCGCGCGCTCAGCCGATGTTGACCCCGACGACCGCGCCGATGGCATACGTCACGCCCATGGCGAGCAGGCCGCCGGCGACGTTGCGCAGGACCGCCCGGGTGGCCGGGCTGCGTCCGAGGCGGGCGCTGACCGCGCCGGTGAGGGCGAGGGCCGCAGCGACGCTGACGACCGTGACGTGGATCCGGATCGAGGCCGGGCTGAAGGTGATGGTGAGCATCGGCAGGATGGCGCCGACGACGAAGGCGAGCATCGAGGCGCCGGCAGCGTGCCACGGGTTGGTCAGGTCGGTCGGGTCGATGCCGAGCTCGGCCTCGGCATGCGCGGTCAGCGCGTCGTGGGCCGTGAGCTCGCGCGCGACCTCGGCTGCCAGCTCGCGTCGCATCCCCTTGGCCTCGTAGAGCTGGGTCAGCTCCTCGAGCTCGCCCTCGGGGTCCTCGTGCAGCTCCTTGCGTTCGAGCGTCAGGAGCGCCCGCTCCGAGTCACGCTGGGTGCTGACCGAGACGTACTCGCCGGCAGCCATCGACATGGCACCGGCGGACAGGGCGGCGATGCCCGCGAGGATGATCGCGGCCTTGTCGGCGGTCGCACCCGCGACGCCGACGACGACGCCGGCGGTCGACACGATGCCGTCGTTGGCGCCGAGGACGCCGGCCCGGAGCCAGTTGAGGCGCGCGCCGACGTTGGCGTCGTGCGGCTCCTCGCGGTCGTGGCCGTTGTCGAGGGGCGTGGGCTCGTCGGACGCTCGCACGTCGGACATGGGTGGTGCTCCGATCGACGGTGGGGCGGTGCCCGTCGATCGTGGCACCCGCCGGGGACGCTGTCACCGAAGGTGAGGCTCACCTGCGGCTCGCCCGGCCTCCCGGGCCGAAAAGAGCGCGCCATCCGGGCGCCGCGGCCCCACATGCGCGAGGATCGGGACATGTCGGGCATTGCGGGCGGTCGCGAGTCGGCGGGGGACGACCTCTTCCGCTGGATGGTGGCCGCCTCGCCCGACGGGTTGTGGGTCTTCGACGGGGAGGGGCGCACCCTCTTCGCGAACGCCCGGATGGCCGAGCTGCTCGGTCGCGACCCCGACGACATGGTCGGCTTCTCCGTCTTCGACGCCGTCGACGACATCGGCAAGGAGCAGTTCCGCCACCACCTCGCCGAGCTCGCGGCCCGGGGCGAGCCCGGCGACAACATCGAGTGCAGCCTCCTCGACGCCCATGGCAACCGCTTCTGGGCGCTCGTGTCGCACACGCCGCTCGTCGACGACTCGGGCGCGCGGCGGGGCTGGATGCACCGGGTCAGCGAGCACAGCGCGCAGCGCAAGCTGCTCGACCAGCTCGCCGAGGCGCAGTCGATCGCCAAGATCGGCAGCTGGGAGTGGGACGTCACGGCCGACCGCGTGTCGTGGTCCGACGAGCTCTACCGGATCTACGGGCTGGACCGCACCGACCTCACCCCCACCTACGAGGGCTTCCTCGCCCGCATCCACGCCGACGACCGGGCCCACGTGTCCGAGGTCGTCGGCGCGGCGCTCGTCGCCACGGACTCGTTCGAGTTCGACGCCCGCGTGGTCCGCACGTCCGGTGACATCGCCTGGATCCGCGGTCGAGGGCTCGTCACGCGCGATCCCGAGGGTCGTGCGATCCGGATGGGCGGCACGACCCAGGACATCACGGAGAAGAAGGACGCCGAGCAGGCCCTCGGCCTCGTCACCGCGATGGCGACCGCGGCCAACGAGGCGGCGACGCTCGATGAGGCGCTCCCGGCCGTCCTGGCCGAGGTGGCCCGGCACACGACCTGGCGTCCCGTGCTCGCCGCGGTCGCCGACGCCGATGGCACCCTCGGGGTCCCCGTCCTGGCGGGTGAGGGCATCGAGTCGAGCACCCTGCCGGTCGAGCTCGGCCTCGCCTTCGCGTCGCGTGCTGCGGCCAGCCTGTCGGTGGTGGCGCAGCCGTCACCGGAGGGGTCGACGATCGTCGCTGTGCCCGTCGTCAACGAGGACCGCGTGGCCTGCGTCGTCGTGCTCGACATGCGCAGCGCAGCGCCGCCCGTCGAGTCGGACGCCGTGACGATCTCCCAGATCACCGCCCTCTTCGCCCGGGTGGCCGACCGGGAGTGGACGGCCGAGCGGCTCGCCCAGGCGCGTGACGCCGCCATGGAGGCCTCCCGGGCCAAGTCGGAGTTCCTCGCGACGATGAGCCACGAGATCCGCACCCCGCTCAACGGCGTCATCGGCCTGAGCGAGCTGCTCGGACGCACCGAGCTGACCCCGCACCAGCGACGGCTCTCCGACGGCATCGACCAGGCGGGCCACGTGCTGCTCGAGCTCGTCAACGACATCCTCGACCTGTCCAAGATCGAGGCCGGACGGCTCGAGCTCGAGTCGGTCGACTTCGACCCGGCCGCCGTTCTCGAGCGCGGCGTCGCCCTGCTCGCCGAACGGGCCCGGGCCAAGTCGCTCGACCTCTCGGTGACCCACGGTCCGGACGTGCCGTTCATGGTCTCGGGCGACCCCGTGCGCTTCGGGCAGGTCGTCGCCAACCTCACGACCAACGCCGTGAAGTTCACCGACTCGGGGAGCGTCGTCATCCACCTCGCGCTCGACCACGTGACCGACACCGGACCCGTGCTGCGGGTCGAGGTCACCGACACCGGGGCGGGCATCGCACCCGAGGTGCGGTCCCGACTCTTCGAGTCCTTCTCCCAGGGCGACTCGTCGACGACCCGCGAATACGGCGGCACCGGGCTCGGCCTGGCCATCAGCCGGCAGATCGTCACGGCGTTCGGCGGCGAGATCGGCGTCGAGAGCAAGCCGGGGGAGGGCAGCACCTTCTGGTTCACCGCGGCGTTCGGGCCGGCCTCGGCCCGCAGCCTCGGCCGCTCCGAGTCGCAGGCCGCGGCCGTGTCGGGGCTCCGGGCGCTCGTCGTCGGCTCGAACGTGCCGCACCGCGTCCGCGTCGAGGAGCAGCTCTCCGCATGGTCGATGTCGGTCACGTCGGCCGGCTCCGGCGTCGACGGTCTCGTCCAGCTCGACCGGGCCGACCGCGGTGGCAGCCCGCTCGACGTCGTCGTGCTCGACGACCCGGGCTCGGGCTCAGGCGGGCTGCAGGTGGCGCGGATGATCCGTTCCGACGAACGCTTCGCGGGCGTACGCGTCCTCCTCGTGTGCGCGCACGTCCCGCCTCCCGACGTGGCGACGCTCAAGGAGGCTGGCGTCGACGCGACGCTCACGGCGCCCGTCATGCCGTCCGCGCTCTTCGACGCGATGGCCGACGTCGCAGGTCGCCACCTCGTGCCCGAGCCCCTGACGGCCAGGTCCGTCGTCGCGCCGCCGGGTCCCGACGGGCACCTCGGCACGGTCCTCGTCGTCGAGGACAACGAGGTCAACCAGCTCGTGGCGCAGGGCGTTCTCGAGAGCCTCGGCTACGCCGTCGTGCTCGCCGGCAACGGTGTCGAAGGCGTCGCGGCCCATGCCGCCCGGGGTGACKACGTCGTCGCGGTCCTCATGGACTGCCAGATGCCCCAGATGGACGGCTACGAGGCGACCCGGGCGATCCGGGCCCAGGAGGAGCCGGGCCATCGCCTCCCGGTCATCGCGATGACCGCCTCGGCCATCGCCGGCGAGCGGGAGCGGTGCCTGCAGGCGGGCATGGACGACTTCCTGACCAAGCCCATCGACGTCGCGCTGCTCGCCTCGACCCTGCAGCGCTGGACCGGTTCGGGACCCGCGCCGCGCCCGCATTCCGTGGCGGCTGCTGCGGCGGCGGCCGGCTCGGAGGTGCTCGACCTGAGGCGCCTCGACGAGCTGCGCGACCTCGACCCCGGAGACCCCTCGCTGCTGCTGCGCTTCATCGACCGCTTCGGCTCGGGTTCGCGTCAGCGGTTGTCCGACCTCGTCGGCGCGCGCGCCGAGGGCGACGCCGAGATGCAGGGCCGGATCGCGCACGGGCTCAAGGGGACCGCCTCCAACCTCGGGGCCTCGGCCCTCGCCGACCTGTGCCACCAGATCGAGGACCTCGGGGCCGCGGGAGGCCTGGCCGACGAAGCCCTCGTCGCCCGGCTCGAGGAGGAGGTCGACCGGGCGACGCGGGCTCTCGAGGAGTACGCGGCAGCGCTGCGTCGGTGATCAGGTCGTCGTGGCGCTTCCAGACGAGCTCGAGTCGTCCTGGCTCGGGTCCTGGCTGGGGTCCTGGCTGGGGTCCTGGTCGGAGAACGGGTCGATGCCCTGACCGAGCTGCTGGAGCAGGTCCTGTGGGTCGAGCTGGCCCAGCTGGTTCGGGTCGATGCCGCTCAGTCCGCCGCCCGGCACGCCGTTCTGCAGGTTGGGCAGCTGCTGCGGGGTCGTGCCCTGCTGGTTGGGGTTCTGGTTCGTCAGGCCCTGCTGACCCTGCTGACCCTGCTGACCCTGCTGACCCTGTAGGCCTTGCAGGCCCTGCTGGCCCCCGGGGAAGTGGAAGCCGCGGCCGCCGCCCGGACCGCGGAAGCCCGTGTCCCCGCCCGTCGACCCGGCCGGCATGGCGGCCGCGGCACCGATGGCGCCCGCAGACGTCAGCACGAGCGCGAGCCCGGCGGTCACCGCGGTCTTCTTCGCGTTCCAGCGAGGCCCGTCACCGGTCCCCGCGACGCCGGCGGGGTTCTCGGGGACCGCCTTCTCGCGGACCGCCTTCTCGCGGACCGCCCTCTCGCGGACGGGCAGGCCGGTGGGTGAGAGCGGCACGTCGGGACCGACGAGGGGGGTCGCGGCCCCCGGCGACACGGCATACGCGTACGGCGTGGCCGGCGGGGTCACCGGCATCTCGGTCGTCGTCGCCGACGGGAGCTGCTGGGTGTCGTCGGTGTGGTGGGCGACAGGCGCGTTCGGGTCGAACTGCGGCAGCGCGGGCGTCGGCTGCGACGCCGGGACCTGTGGCGTGGACTCGTTGCTCATGGGGCCAACGGTCGGGCGGCTGCCTGTGCGGGTGCTGTGGCGCAGCCATCGAGCCGCTGGGACTTCGGGACAGTCGCTCCACAGGATTCGCACAGGAAGGTACTGGTCACGGCACAGGCCCAGGGGTTTCACTGGATGACATGAGCGAGAAGACCAAGCCCGCAGCGGCCCGACTCCAGCGACTCGACGGATCCCCGGTGCGGGTGCTCGTCGTCGACGACGAGGCCAACCTCACCGAGCTGCTCGGCATGGCCCTGCGCTACGAGGGCTGGGAGGTGCGCGCCGCCGGCACCGGCATGGAGGCCGTGCGCGCGGCCCGCGAGTTCGACCCCGACGCCGTCGTGCTCGACATGATGCTCCCCGACTTCGACGGCCTCGAGGTGCTGCGACGCATGCGTGCCGACAACAGCAACGTGCCCGTCCTCTTCCTCACCGCCAAGGACGCGGTCGAGGACCGCGTCTCGGGCCTCACCGCCGGCGGCGACGACTACGTCACGAAGCCCTTCTCGCTCGAGGAGGTCGTCGCACGCGTCCGTGCCCTCATGCGCCGCACGACCATCGCCGTGTCGGCGTCCGACTCGGTGCTCGTCGTCGGTGACCTCACCCTCGACGAGGACAGCCACGAGGTGATGCGCGGCAGCGAGGAGATCCACCTGACCGCAACGGAGTTCGAGCTGCTGCGCTACCTCATGCGCAACCCCAAGCGGGTCCTCTCGAAGGCGCAGATCCTCGACCGCGTGTGGAACTACGACTTCGGCGGCCAGGCCAACGTCGTCGAGCTCTACATCTCCTACCTGCGCAAGAAGATCGACGCGGGTCGCGAGCCGATGATCCACACCATGCGAGGAGCCGGGTATGTCCTCAAGCCGGCCGCCTGAGGCGGGCACCGAGCTGCCGGACCGCGCCGACCTGCCCGACGACGACGGCGCGACCGCGCCCGACCTCTTCCCCGAGGGCGTCGGCTTCCGCGACGACTTCGACGACGACACCGACGACCGGATGACGTATGCCGCGCCGGCTCCTGCCGAGGCCGCGGTGCGTCCCGAGTCCGGACAGGACGGCGGTGCCGAGGCCCGCGTGCCGCTGCGCCGGCGCCTCGCCCACGCGCGCGACCAGGTCCGGCCGTGGTCGGCCTGGACGCTGCGCGCCAAGCTCGTCGCCTCGATGCTCGCTCTCTTCACCGTGCTCAGCATGATGACCGCGGTCTTCACCGTGACGGCGCTCAGCCAGTCCCTCATCGGACAGGTCGACAAGCAGCTCTCCGACTCCCTCCTCCATCCGGTCCGCGGTGGCGACAACGACGGGGTCGCCGTCGGCGGTCCTGGAGCGGACCGGACCGAGGTCTTCCTCACGACGGACGGCGACGCGGGCTACGTCTACCGGTCCGGTGAGCGCACGAGTCTCACGAGCGCCCAGATCGCCATGGTCAAGGCGGCTGGCCTCGGATCGGTCCCGAAGACCCTCGATCTCGGGGACGCCGGGCGCTACCGCGTGGTCGCGACCACCCGTCCGATCCGTAATCTCCAGACCGGCAACGAGGTCCTGGGCACCTACGTGGCCGGGATCTCGACCGCCCCGACCGACGCCATCGTGGGGCGCATGGTCGTGCTCGCGATCAGCACGGTCGCCGCGGGCATCATCCTCGTGGCCGTCCTCGGGACGTGGCTCGTCCGGCGCAACCTCGAGCCGCTCCGGCGGCTTGCCGCGACCGCGACCAAGGTCTCGCAGACGCCGCTGGACTCGGGCAAGGTCGCGCTCGGGGCTCGGGTCGACCCCATCGACACCGACACGCGCACCGAGGTCGGTCAGGTGGGCGCGGCCTTCAACGAGATGCTCGACCACGTCGACGAGGCGCTCAACGCGCGCCACCAGAGCGAGCAGCGGGTGCGGCAGTTCGTCGCCGACGCCTCGCACGAGCTGCGCACGCCGCTGGCCTCGATCAAGGGCTACGCCGAGCTGTCGCGCCGCGAGCCCGACCCCGTCCCGCCGACGGTGACCCACGCCATGGGCCGCATCGAGTCGGAGGCCGACCGGATGAGCTCCCTCGTCGAGGACCTGCTCCTGCTCGCGCGCCTCGACGCCGGCCGCCCCCTCGAGGAGACCACGGTCGACATGTCGATGCTCGTCATCAACGCCGTGAGCGACGCGCACGCCGCGTCGCCCGGCCACCACTGGGACCTCGACCTGCCGCCCGAGCCCGTCGAAGTGACGGGTGACGGTGCCCGCCTGCACCAGGTCGTGGCCAACCTGCTCGCCAACGCGCGTACGCACACACCGGACGGCACCCGCGTCACGACGTCGGTGCGCCCCGAGGGTGAGTGGGTGCGGGTCGCCGTCCACGACGACGGACCAGGTGTGCCGGCTACCTTGCAGCCCAACGTGTTCGAACGCTTCGCCCGTGGCGATGATGCGCGCGTGCGGGACGGTGGCAGCACCGGTCTGGGTCTCTCGATCGTGGCTGCCGTCAGCAAGGCGCACGGTGGTCGCGTCCAGCTCGACAGCCGCCCCGGCGACACGACCTTCAGCCTGCTCCTCCCCGCCGCCCCCTGACCGCGCCCGGGGGCCCCACCCGGACGACCCGCGCCGTGGCGCACTTCCCGCCGTCATCCCGACCTCGACGCCACGGGGAGTGCGCCATGGCGCGCTTCCGGCGTGAGCCCGGAGTGCGACCCGGACCTCATGCCGGCACCAAAGTCGGGTCATAGGAACGGCACAGCCGCCCGCCCGAACGTTGAGCCATGGACACGATGACCCTCACCACCACGGGCGCGACCGGCACAGCGGGCAGCGCCACGCCGGCGCCCGTCGGGCCGGTGGACGCCCGCCCCCAGACCACCCAGCCGGCCAGCCGTGCGGGTCGTCCCGGCCGACTCCAGCGTCTGTGGCGCGGAGCCGACGCCGACCCGTCGTGGGCACGCCCCGCACTCCTCGGCCTCCTGCTCGTCACTCTCGTGCTCTACACGTGGAACCTCACCGCGAGCGGCTACGCGAACTCCTTCTACTCCGCGGCCGTCCAGGCCGGCAGCGACAGCTGGAAGGCCTTCTTCTTCGGCAGCTCCGACGCCGCGAGCTCGATCACCGTCGACAAGCCGCCGGCCTCCCTCTGGGTGATGGCCCTCTCGGTGCGGCTCCTCGGCCTCAGCTCCTTCGCGATCCTGCTGCCGCAGGCGCTCATGGGCGTCGCGACCGTCGGCGTCGTCTACACGACGGTCAAGCGCCACTTCGGTGCGGCGGCCGGACTCATCGGCGGTGTCGTCCTCGCGCTGACGCCCGTCGCGGTCCTGATGTTCACCTTCAACAACCCCGACGCGCTCCTGACGCTCCTCATGGCGCTCGGCGCCTGGGCCACGATCAGGGCGATCGAGCAGGCCTCGCCGAAGTGGATGATGATCGTCGGCGTCTTCATCGGCCTCGGCTTCCTCACCAAGACCCTCCAGGTCCTGCTCGTCGTGCCCTTCTTCGGGCTCGCCTACCTCATCGCCGCCCCGACGACGCTGCGCAAGCGGATCGTCCACTCGCTGCTCGCCGTCGGCACGATGGTGCTCTCGGCCGGCTGGTGGGTCGCGATCGTCGAGCTCGTCCCGGCCTCGGCCCGTCCCTACATCGGTGGCAGCCAGACCAACTCGTTCCTCGAGCTGACCTTCGGCTACAACGGCCTCGGCCGCCTCAGCGGTGACGAGACCGGCTCGGTCGGCGGTGGCGGCCCGACCGCAGGTGGCGGCATGTGGGGCTCGACCGGTCTCTTCCGGATGTTCTCCTCGAGTGTCGGCGACCAGATCTCGTGGCTCATCCCGAGCGCGCTGATCCTCCTCGCGGCCGGCGTCTGGCTGCGGGGCCGTCGCCCGCGCACGGACCTGCGCCGCGCCGCCTACCTCGTCTGGGGAGGCTGGCTCGTCGTCACGATGCTCGTCTTCTCCTTCATGGCCGGCATCTTCCACGAGTACTACACCGTGGCCCTGGCCCCCGCGATCGGTGCCGTCGTCGGCATGGGTGCGGTCGAGGCCTGGCAGCGCCGCTCGAGCGCGGTCGGCACCATCGCCCTCGCCGCCGCGACCGCGGCCGCCGCGACGTGGAGCTTCATCCTCCTGTCGCGGACGACGGCCTACGGCGACTGGCTGCGCATCTCGGTGCTTGCGGTCGGCATGGCTGCCGCCCTGCTCATCCTCGCGACCCGCTGGATGCACGCCCGTGCCGTCCCGTTCGTCCTCGCGGCCGCGCTCGTCGCCGGCCTCGCCGGCTCGGGGGCGTATGCCGTGTCGACCACCGCCCAGGGCCACAGCGGCTCCATCGTGACGGCCGGTCCCGCCGGGTCGAGCCGTGGCCCCGGTGGCGGCGGCATGGGCGGTCTGCTCGACGCCTCGACGCCGAGCACCGCAGTCGTCGCGGCCCTCTCGGCCGATGCCGGACACTACACGTGGGTCGCCGCAGCAGTCGGATCCCAGACGGCGGCCGGTCTCCAGCTCGGCACGCAGCTGCCCGTCATGGCGATCGGCGGCTTCAACGGCTCCGACCCCAGCCCGACGCTCGCCCAGTTCCAGCAGTACGTCGCGAACGGCCAGATCCACTACTTCGCCGGTGGCGGCAGGGGCTTCGGCAACCAGAACGGTGGCAGCAGTGCCTCGTCGGAGATCAGCTCGTGGGTGGAGGCGAACTTCACCTCGGTGACGATCGACGGCTCGACGTTCTACGACCTGACCCAGCCCCTCCAGTGACGGCGGGGACCACCGTGACGAGCACGTCGGACTCCGCGTCGGTGTCCCGAGCCCGCCTCTCGCAGCAGGTCATCCGCTTCGCCGGCGTCGGAGTCATCTCCACCGCCCTGCACCTCGGCCTCTTCGCGGCCCTGGTGCGGGGCGGTGCCCCGTCCCAGCCGGCCAACGGCGTCGCCCTCGTCATCGCGACGGTCGTCAACACCGGGCTCAACCGGGCGTGGACCTTCGGGGTGTCAGGGCGCCGCAACCTCGTGACGCACCACGGCCAGGCGCTCGTCATCTTCGCCATCACGTATGCCGCCACGACCGTCGCGCTCGCCGTGCTCGGCACGGTGGCCCCCTCCGCGGGGACGCTCGTCCAGACCCTCGTCGTCGCCGTGGCCAACCTGCTGTCGACAGCGGCGAGGTTCCTGGCGATGCGCGGGTGGATCTTCCGCACGCCGGGCGAGCCGACGGACCGCCACGACCCGGCATACGCGAGCGGTGGCGTGCTCGAGAGCCCACAGGGCGAGCGCTGACGCCGCTCCGTCGGAGCGGATGGGCTCCTAGTCGTGGTCCTCGGGGTCGGCGCACGACTCCCACCACGGGTCCTGATGCGCGGCGACGACCTCGTCGATGTCGTTGTCGCTCAACTGGATCCGCGTCCCGACGCGGGGGGCGACCATACGCACCCCACGCTCGGCGGCAGCTCGTCGCGCCCAGCGGATCGGCTCGCTCCACCAGTGGGTCGCGAGGTTGAAGGTGGCCCAGTGGATGGGCAGCAGGACCGCGTCGGTCTCACCCTTGTTGACGTCGAGGTGCGCGTCGATCGCCTCTGCGGGGTTGAGGTGGATGTCGGGCCAGTGCACGCTGTAGGCGCCGATCGGGATGATCGTGAGGTCGAACGGTCCGAGGTCGGCACCGATGTCGGCGTAGCGGTGGGTCGGCCCCGAGTCGCCCCCGAAGAAGACCGCGTGGCGCGGCCCGCGCAGCGACCAGGCCGCCCAGAGTGTCTGGTTGCGCACGAAGCCGCGGCCCGAGAAGTGTCGGGCCTCGGAGCACGTGATGCGGATGCCCGCGATCTCGGTCTCCTCGCGCCAGTCGAGGCTCGTGATGCGCCCGATGGGCACGCCCCACGCCAGCAGGTGCGCGTCGACCCCGAGCGGCACGACGTAGTGCGGGCGGTGGGTGCGTTCGAGCTGCCGGATCGACGGCTCGTCGAGGTGGTCGTAGTGGTCATGACTGATGACGACGGCGTCGAGGTGCGGGATCTCCGCGATGCGGCCCGGGACCGGGTGGAGGCGCTTGGGCCCGGCGACGAGCGACGGCGAGGCCCGCTTGCCGAAGACGGGGTCGAGCAGGAAGCGTCGCCCGTCGAGCTCGACGACGCTCGTCGCGTGGCCGTACCACGTGACCGCCAGGTCGGCGGGCTCGTGCGGGTGCCGGGGCGTCACGAGCGGGACGGTGCCCCGGGGTCGGCCGCGGCCGAACTCGCGGACCATCGTCGTCAGGATGCTGCCCGGGCCCTCGGCCTCGGACGTCGCGACGACGTGCGTGGGCTCGTGGGAGCGGAACTCGCCGTCGCGGTAGTTCGGCGACGCGCTCGCGCGCTGACGCTGGGTCGCGGTCGACGCGCCCATCCGTCGGAGGATCGGGAGCTGCACGGGCTTCTCCTGCCTGTCGTGCCTCACGGCTCGGGCGGCCACGCGAGTGCGGGCTGCCGTCATTCTCGTCCAGCGTCGGGCGGGCCGCCCGAGTTCCCGACCCTCAGTCGCGGTCCTCGGGCGCCGCGCAGTCCTCCCACCACGGCTCGGCGTGGGCGGCCGCGACGCTGACGGCGTCACCGGTCGTGAGGTCGACGCGCTCGCCGACGCGGGGGAAGGCGACGGGGACCCGCGCCTCGACCGCGGCCCGGCGGATGCGGCGTACGGGCTCGGCCCACCAGTGCATCGAGAGGTTGAAGGTGGCCCAGTGGATCGGGATGAGGAGCGACTCGCGTGCGGCGGTCTGCACGGTGCGGGTCGTCTCGGTGGGATCGCCCTCCTCGTGGGTGCCGCCCGGCGTGTCGATGCGCTGGTCGCCCTCGATGAAGTCGTCGGCCACGCCCGCGGCGTCCTCGGTGAGGGCGTGGGCCTCGTCGCCGATGCGGTTGACGTCGCGGTGCGCGGCGAGGGCCTGCTCCGGGTCCATGTGGATGTCGGGCCAGAACGAGTCGTAGGCCCCGACCGGCATCAGGGTGACGTCGAACGGGCCGAGGTCCGCGCCGATCGCCGCGAAGCGCTTCGACGTGCCCGAGTCCCCGGCGAAGTAGGCCGTGTGGCGCGGGCCGTGCAGGGCCCAGCCCGCCCACAGCGTCTGGCTGTCGACGAGCCCGCGCCCGGAGTTGTGCCGCGCCTCGGTGCACGTGAGCCGGATGCCGGCGACCTCGGTCTGGCCGCGCCAGTCGAGCGCGGTGATGCGCGACTCGGGCACGCCCCAGGCGAGCAGGTGGGCGTTGACGCCGAGGGGCACGACGTAGTGCGGCCGGTGCGTCTCCTCGAGCCGGACGATCGACGGCTGGTCGAGGTGGTCGTAGTGGTCGTGGCTGATGAGGACGGCGTCGATGCTCGGCAGGTCGGCGATCGACCCGGGGACCGGGTGCATCCGCTTCGGCCCGGAGTGCCGGATCGGCGACACACGCTCGCTGAAGACGGGGTCGATGAGGAAGCGGGCACCGTCGATCTCGAGGACGCTCGTGGCGTGGCCGTACCACGTGACGGCGAGCTCGCCCGGCTGCCGGGGCGGCTTCGCCGTGACGACCGGCACGGTGCCCGCCGGCCGGCCCCGGCCGCTGACCCGGATCGCCGCGAGCAGGGCGCTCGTCTGGGCCTTGACCCGCGGACGCAGGGACGGCTCCTCGCCCTCGAAGCGGCGGTTCGTGAAGTTCGGGGAGTCCTGGACGAACGGCAGGATCGCCGCGGGCGACGCGCCCATCCGGTTCATGACCCGCACGAACTGGCGCGCCCGGGTGCGCGAGGAGACCTTCTCGATGGCGGACGAGACGGCGCGGACGGACGGGCGGTCGGAGGTTCCGAGGCTGCGCATCGGGCACCTTTCAGCGAGGCGTGAGGAGTGGGGTGAACGTACCCCGTGACACGTCGGCGTCATCATGGTGTTGACGTGACACCACGGTGGTGTCATAGTGATGCACATGGACATCACCGAGTACGTCGACGCACTGCGTCGGGATCTCGCCCAGGCGGCCAGGGCGATGGGTCCGGAGACCGAGCAGGCCGCCGAGCGGATCGGCTTCGCGCTCGACTCGTCAGCACGCCTGGCTCTCATGGACGCCCTCTCGCACGCTGCGGCCGAGATCACCAACGAGCTCGACGGCACGTCCGTCGAGGTCCGCCTGCAGGGCCGCGAGCCCGTCTTCGTCGTCGTCGGGGGCGGCCCGTCGGCTCTCGCCGACGACACCCAGGCGATCGACACCGCTGACACCACGGTGGTGTCACCCGAGGACGAGGGTGCCGAGACGTCGCGGATCACGCTCCGACTGCCCGAGGCCCTCAAGGTCCGGGCCGAGGAGCTCGCGACGAGCCGCGGCCAGTCGCTCAACACGTGGATCGTCAACGCGGTCCGCGCCGCCACCGGGAGCGGCGTGCCGCCGATGCCCGGCTTCCCGCCGATGCCGCCCGGCCCGCAGTTCGGGCCCGGCGCCCCCGGCCGCAACCGCTCCTCCAACAAGCGCGTGCAGGGCTGGGTCCGATGACCGGCACCGAGACGCCTCACGGCCAGCGCACCGACAGCACGACCGCCACCCTCACGACCACAGAGCAAAGGGGATTTCCCATGGGCACCACCCTCGAGACCCGCTTCGACACGACGGGTCCCATCACCCTCAAGGCCGAGCTCCTCGTCGGCGACCTGACGCTGACCGTCGGCACCGGTCCGACGACGACCGTCCGCCTGCACCCGCACGGCAAGCACGGCGCCGAGATCGCCGAGAAGTTCACGGTCGAGGCCCACGGCAACGACGTGTCCGTCCTGGCGCCGAAGCTGCGCGACAGCTTCTTCTCGCTCGGCACCAAGGGCTCGGTCGACGTCGAGGTCGAGCTGCCGGCGTCGAGCACGGTCGATGCCAAGACGGGGGCCGGCGACATCACGGCGGCCGGGCTGCTCGGCGAGGTCCGCGCGGCCACCGGGGCCGGTGACCTCACCTTCCACGAGGTCGGCTCGGCCCGGCTCAAGTCCGGCTCCGGCGACATCACGCTCCAGTCGGCGAGCGGCGACCTCGACGCCAAGACCGGCTCGGGCGACATCACCGTCGGCACGGGCGGGGGCCG
The DNA here is from genome assembly GCF_052113925.1 of Terrabacter sp. RAF57. Taxonomy (NCBI): domain Bacteria; kingdom Bacillati; phylum Actinomycetota; class Actinomycetes; order Micrococcales; family Intrasporangiaceae; genus Terrabacter; species Terrabacter sp. RAF57. The sequence goes on from NZ_JBFRDT010000016.1 coordinate 87,102, forward strand.
CCTCGACCTGACGTCGGGCAGCGGCGACATCTCCCTCCGCCGTTCCGACGCGGCGGTCAAGGCCAAGACGGGCTCGGGCGACCTCCACATCGGCGCCTCGACCGGCGACCTCGAGCTGACGACCGGCACGGGGGACGTCAGCCTCGACGGTGTGCACGGCGGCGAGGTCCGGGCCAGGACCGGCACGGGCGACGTCACCATCGCCGTCGCCCACGGGGTCGCGGCCTACCTCGACCTCAACACCGTCACCGGCGACGTCGACATCGACCTCGAGGAGACCTCGGGACCGGGGGACTCCGAGGCCCAGGCGCGCCTCGTCGTACACTCGGGCAGCGGCGACATCCGGGTCAAGCGGGCGCAGGTGAGCCTCGCATGAGCACCGGGACGCTGAGCCTGTCGCCCCAGGAGGCGATCGCCCGCGACCGCATCGTCGAGCGCGTCGCCGCCCGCCACCACGCCCCCAAGTCGGGTCGCACCCGCCGGCACGTCCGGGCCGCACTCCTGCTGCGCAGCCTCGCCGAGCGGCTCGACCCCTCCGCCGAGCGTCCCGGGGGCGCCGACCTGCACGTCGTGCCCGCGCCGCACGCCGGCAGCCCGCGTCCCTGGACCGCGGCACCCCGTAGGGCCCCGCACCGGCACAGCTGAAGCCCATCCCACACCCCGGAGCCCGTCGACCCCCGTCGGCGGGCTCCGTGCAGCTTCGCCCACCGGGCGCGTGGCACCATCGGAGGATGTACGTGCCCACGGCGAACGCCATGGCCGACCCCGACGTCACGGCCTTCCTCGCGGCCCATCCGGCCGCACGCCTCGTGACCGTCGGGCCCGACGGTCGTCCGGACTCCACCCTGCTGCCCGTCATCGTCGACGGCGACCGCGTCGTCGGCCACCTCGCCCGGGCGAACGACCACTGGGCGCGCATCGCGCCGGGGTCGCCAGGACTCGTCGTCGTGGGCGGTGCCGACGCGTACGTCTCCCCGGGGTGGTACGCCACCAAGGCCGAGCACGGACGCGTCGTGCCGACGTGGAACTACACCGAGGTCCAGCTGCGTGGCGCCGTCACCGTCCACGACGACCCCGACTGGGTGCTCGACGTCGTCACCCGGCTCACCGAGCGGCACGAGTCCGGGCGCGAGCTGCCGTGGTCCGTCACCGATGCCCCGCCGAAGTACGTCCGCGGGCGGTTGCGGGCCATCGTCGGCATCGAGGTCGTCGTCCAGTCGGTCGAGGGCAAGGCCAAGCTGAGCCAGAACCGGTCGGACGCCGACCGCGAGGGAGCGATCGCGGGGATGCGTGCCGAGGGCACCGGTGCCGCGCTCGTGGTGGCCGACGAGATGGAACGTACCCTCCGGGGCTGAACGCCGCTGCGGCACAAGGCCGCCCAGCCCATGCCGAATGCATCACCCGGGCACAGATGCCCCACAGGCACCGGCGCGAACGTGGGGACATGGACACGACACCCCGCCCCGGAACTGCTCCCTCGACCTTCCGTGCCACGCTCCGTCGTGGCCTCGGCGCAGCCGGCGCTGCCGTTGCCGTCGCCTTCGTCGGCACCACGGCCCTGGGGGCCGGGGAGGCGCACGCCGCAGGCGTCGCCGGCGGTCTGACGCCCGTCCGCACCGCGTCCGCACCGACGCCGCACCCGCACCGCAACCACGCGGCTCACCCGGCCAACCTGCCGGCGGCGACGACGACGGCCTACCGCTACTCGTTCCGCGACGGCCAGCTCATCCGCCTCTGACCGCTCGTCCTCGTCCCGGTCGTCAGTGCGACGGGTCGAGCCAGGCGTGCACGAGCGGCACGACCGAGGCGCCCTCGCCGCTCGCCGACGCCACGCGCTTCATCGAGCCCGCGCGGATGTCCCCGGCCGCGAAGACGCCGTGAACCGTCGTCTCGAGGCTCTCGGGCGGCAGACCGTCGCGCCAGCGGTCCTGCGGCACGTCGCGGCCGGTCAGGACGAAGCCCCGTTCGTCCCGGACCACCTCGTCGGGCAGCCAGTCGCAGTGCGGCGCCGCGCCGATGAGCAGGAAGAGGCCGCGGCACTCGCGCCGTTCCTGCGTGCCGTCGGCGGTGTTGCGCACGGTGACCCACCCGAGCCGGCCGTCCTCGCCGGGCCCACCCTCGACGACCTCGGAGCAGGCGAGCACGGAGATCCGAGGGTTGTAGGCGATCTCGCCGACGAGGTAGCTCGACATCGTCTCGGCGAGCGATGCGCGCCGCACGAGGATCGTCACCGTGCGGGCGAAGCGGGCCAGGTGGATCGCCGCCTGCCCCGCCGAGTTGCCGCCACCGACGACGACGACGTCGGCCCCCTCCATCTCGCGGGCCGCCGTCATGGCGCTGCCGTAGTGCACGCCGAGCCCGACGAGGCGCTCGATGCCCGGCGCGTCGAGGCGGCGGTACTTCACCCCGGCCGACACGACGACTGCGCGGGCGAGCAGGTCGCCGCCCTCGGTGCGGAGGCGGTGCGGCGCGAGGACGCCTTCGGCGTCCACCTCGCCGGGCACGAGTGACGTCACCGGCCAGCCGGAGAAGAACTGCGTGCCGAAGCGGATGGCCTGGTTGCGCGCCCGCTGGGCGAGCCGCATACCGCTGATGCCCCTCGGGAAGCCGAGGTAGTTGCGGATCATCGACGAGGTGCCCGCCTGCCCGCCGACGGCCTCGGCCTCGAGCACGACGGTGCTCAGTCCCTCGGACGAGGCGTAGACGGCGGCCGCGAGACCCGCTGGGCCGGCTCCGACGATGGCGACGTCGACGACGCGGTCGACGTCGACGTCGGCCGGGCGGCCGTAGATCGCGGACGCGACGTCGCGCACGCTCCTGGCACTGCCGACGCGCTGGTTGAGGTCCATGAAGAGCGGGAACTCCGCCTCGCCGCTCTCGGCAGCGACGAGCGCGAGGACGTGCCGGCCCTTCTCGCTCTCGGGCGCGTACACGCGGTTGGGCAGGCCCATCCGGTCGAGGTAGTCGCGGATGCTCAGGGTCAGGGCGTCCTCGTCGGGCGAGACGAGGGCAACCGCCACGACCTCGGGCTCGGCCACCGTCGAGCCCCAGTCGGACAGCAGCTCGCAGATGGCGGTGTGGAACTCCTCGTCGCGGGCACCCCGCGGCGCGAGCAGGTAGGCGTCGTACTTGCCCTTGGCCATGCCACCGCGGAGACGCTCGGCGTCCTCCCTGAAGGTCGACACGTGCGCGGCGATGACCCGGCGGGCGGTCGGCACCGTCTGGCGCCACCAGTGGAAGGCCTCGTGCACGTCGGCGTCGGGCAGGCGGGACTCGGTGACGAACATCGCCACCTGGCCGCCCTCGGCGACGACGCGCTTCGCGGCCAGCTTCGCCTCGTGCGCGGAGGTGGCGGTGGGCAGCTCGTAGTCGCGGGCGTAGCGCCCGAACTCGTCGAGCAGCTCGTCGCAGCGGGTCTCGGACACGAGGATGATCGCCGGCTTCACCCTGCCGATCCTAGGAGCCCCGGCCCTCCGGGAACATGCCGTGGAGTATGCCGTCGCCTCAGTCGGTGACGACCGTGACGTCGTCGGGTGCGCTGAGCACCTCGACATCACCGTCGGCCGAGACGGCGAGGTCGACGCGGCCGCCGCAGAAGCGCAATCCCTCGACGCGCAGCGCCCCGTAGGGGGCGGGTCGCACCGGCGAGAGGTGCAGCGTTCGGGTGGCCGCGTCGGGTCGTGGACGGAGCGCCACCGTGAGCAACGCGACGGCGGAGGCCGCCGACCACGCCTGCGGCCGGCACGACGCCGGGTAGGGCGTCGGCGCACCGGCCAGCGCGAGACCGGAGTAGAGCTCGGGCCAACGGTAGGAGAAGGCCTCGGCCGACGCGAGCAGGGTCCGCGCGACCTCGCTCGCCTCGGCGCCGAATCCCTCACGGGACAAACCGATCGCCGTGATCGCGGTGTCGTGGGTCCAGATCGAGCCGGTGTGGTAGCCGATGGGGTTGAAGCCGCCGTTGCCGGTGCCGAAGGTGCGCACGCCGAAGTCGTCGAGCAGCTCGCGACCGGTCACGGTGGCCGCCACCGAAGCCGCCTCGGCGGGGGTCAGTGCGCTCGTGCCGAGCACGTGGCCCATGTTGGAGCCGAGCCCGTCGACCGCTCGGCCCGCGCCGTCGAGGGCGATGGCGAGGTGGTGGCCCGCGTCGGTGTCGACCCAGAAGCGGTCGCGCACCCGGCCCTCGAGAGCGGTCGCCGCGGCGTCCGCGGCGTCGGCCTCGGTGGCGGCCTCGGTGTCGTCGTCACCGAGCGACCGGTGGAGGCGTGCGGCGGCGCGGAGGGCCTCGACGGCGTACGCCTGCGCCTCGACGAGCGCGATGGGGGCGTCGGCGACGGTGCCGTCGCGCCAGCGGATCGAGTCGCCGGAGTCCTTCCAGCCCTGGTTGGCGAGGCCGGTACCCGACGTGTCGAGGTACTTGAGCAGACCGTCGTCGCCGGGCTGACCGTCGCCGATGAGCCAGGCGACGGCCGCCCGCAGGGGCGGCAGCAGGGGGCGGGCGCGCTCGGGCGGCAGGCCCCAGTCGCACGCCTCGGCGAGGAGGCAGACCCAGAGGGCGGTCGCGTCGACGGTGCCGTAGTAGACCTGCGGCAGCGTCATCCCCGTGGTCGTGTCGCGGTGCACGTGGCGCCGCAGCTCGTGCGGGATCTTGCCGGGCGCCTCGCCCGTCACGGGGTCGTGCGTCGTGCCCTGGCGTCGGGCGAGGGTGTGCAGCGTCCCCTCGGCCAGGTCGGTGCCGAAGGGGAGCAGCAGGCGTGCCGTCCAGAGGGAGTCGCGGCCGAAGAGCGTGAGGTACCAAGGGGTTCCGGCTGCCGCGAAGACGTGATCGGGCGATTCCGGGTCGCGCAGGACGAGGTGGCGCAGGTCGTCGAGGCCACGTTCGACGGTGCGTGCGAGCCGGTGGTCCTGGGCGGTGACGCGCACGTCGTCCCAGGCCAGCGCGTCGGAGCCGGGGTCGGCGTCGAAGGCGGAAGCCTGCAGCCGCTCCGTGGTGATGCGCAGGCAGGCCGAGGTGGTGCGTCCGGGCTCGACGACGAGGGTCGTCTCGAGCGCGACGGAACCGTCGTCACCCGGCCGCACGGCCACCGTGGCGCCCGGGGGGAGCTCCTCGAGGGCGACGGTCGTGCGGTGCCAGTCGTCGGTGAGGACGAGACCGTTGGCCGTCGCGGTGGCCGCGGTGGGGGGCCCGCTGAGGTGGCCGGACTTCACGGCGCCGATGTCGAGGCCGTCGCCGGCGACGACGAGTCGAAGGGGAGCCTGCACGGTCTGCGCGGCCCGCGAGGTGATGGCGACGTGCTCGGTGAGGGTTCGGGTGCCCGAGCCGAGCAGGCGCCTGCTGCGGAGCACCTCGACGGTCGGGTCGGGGCCGGGGTTGCCCAGCCCGCGCGCGGCCGCGGCGTAGTCGGCGGCGGCGCCCGACGCGCGCTCGGCCACGAAGTCCGGTGTTTCTCCCGCGACCTCGAGGCGCAGCGTGCCGAGGATGCGCCGGTCGTCGACGTAGAGCCCCTGGCTCGTGCCGGGGAGCACGTCACCCGAGCGGTCCGAGAGCACCGTCGCGTTCCCGTCGACGACGATGGACAGCTCGTGCAGCCAGGGCTGGCGAGGGGGGAGCGGCGCGTCGCGCTCGGACACCGAGGGGCCTTCCGTCGGGAGCAGGGGTCGTTGCCGGAGGGGTGCTGGGGGACGCCGAGGGCGCCCGACCAACCTGTCACGGAATGGTCAAGCACGCTTGACCATCGGGGCAGACAAGAGCATGCTCCCTCACGTATGAACGTTCAAGTCTGATCTGGTTTGAACGATCAACACGGCCCCGAGGCGGGCCGCGACCAAGCGCAAGGGAGCGTGACGGGTGACCACCGACGAGAGCCGAGAGGCCGGGCGCGACGCTGTCGTCACCCCGTCGCGCCCGACGATCGTCGATGTCGCCGAGGCTGCGGGCGTGTCGCGCCAGACGGTGAGCAACGCCCTCAACCGGCCGCACAAGGTCGCCCCCGACACCCTCGAGCGGGTGCTCCGTGAGATCGAGCGGCTGCGCTTCACCCCGCACGTGTCCGCGCAGCAGCTGCGCCGCCAGCGCGCCTCGGCCTACGGCTTCGAGGTCAACCCGTCCGGCCACCGCCGCCTCGGCCACATCCTCGACGAGTTCCTCGTCGAGCTCACCGTGTCGGCCCCGTCGCACGCCAGCCACCTCGTCGCCTTCGCGCCCGACCCCGACGACGTCATCGCGGGCTACCGCCAGACCCTGGCGAGCGGCCTCGTCGACGGCTTCGTCCTCGCCGACACCCGGCACTCCGACCCCCGCCCGCCCTGGCTGCTCGAACAGCACGTGCCGTTCGTGTCGTTCGGACGCGTGTGGGACCTGCCCGAGCTGACGCGCTGGGTCGACGTCGACGGCCACGCCGGCGTGCTCCAGGCCGTGCGGCACCTCGCCGAGGCCGGCTACGCCCAGATCGGTTGGCTCGGCTGGCCCGCCGGCTCACCCGTCGGTGACAACCGCCGGCAGGGCTGGTCCGACGGCCTCGCCGAGCTCGGCGTCACGGGCGATGCTCCGACCGCGGAGGCGGTCCAGGACCTCGACGAGGCCACCGACGCCGCCGCGCGCCTGCTCGACCGGCTCGGACCCGACTCGGCCGTGGTCTGCGCCTCCGACCTGCTCGCCCTCGGCGTCCTGCGCGCCGTGCGCAACCGCGGCCTCGAGCCCGGGCGCGACGTGGGGGTCGTCGGCTTCGACGACACCGACGTGGCCGCCGCCATGCAGCTGACGAGCGTCCACCAGCCCGTCGCCGAGGCCGCCCGCACCGCCTGGGACATGCTCGTCGACCCCACGTCGACGCCCGGCCCGGTGCTGCTCGAGCCCTCCCTGACCGTGCGCGCCTCGAGCGTGCGCGAGCCGGCCGCCCCTACGCGTGCCGACACCCGACCCACCGCCAAGCAAGCGCGGTCCGACGACGACCCACCCGGCATACGCCCCTGATCCACGGGGCACGTGCCGTTGACCCACACCACACCCGAAACAGGAGACACCGATGTCACGCAAGACCACCACGGCGGCCGTCGCAGCCTGCCTCACCGGAGTGCTCGCGCTCGCCGCGTGCGGCGGCGGAGGCGGCTTCGACAACGGCGGCGGCAGCGGCGCGACGCAGCCCCCCGCGAGCGGCCCGGTCACGATCAAGTTCATGATCACCTCGAACGGCCCGGCCGACGTCAAGCTCCAGCAGGACACCGTCAAGGCGTGGGAGACCCAGACCGGCAACAAGGTCGAGGTCGTCGCCGCCTCCGACATCAACCAGCAGCTGACGCAGGGCTTCGCGGCCGGCTCACCGCCCGACGTCTTCTTCACCGACGCCAACGTCTTCCCGACGTACGCCAAGGCCGGCAACATGCTGGCCTACGGCGACCAGCTCGACATGAAGAGCGACTTCTACGACGGCCTCGTCAAGACCTTCACGTACGACAACAAGTTCTACTGCGCGCCGAAGGACTTCTCGACGCTTGCCCTCATCGTCAACACCGACCTGTGGACCAAGGCCGGGCTGACCGACGCCGACGTCCCCAAGACGTGGGCCGACCTCGAGACCGTCGCCAAGAAGCTGACGACCGGCGGCGTCAAGGGCCTCGTCATCGGCGACACGCGTGACCGCGTCGGCGCCTTCATGAAGCAGGCCGGCGGCTGGATCACGAACGCCGACCAGACCCAGATGACGGCCGACTCCCCGGAGAACCTCGCCGGCCTGCAGGAGGTGCAGAAGCTGCTCGCGAGCGGCTCCACGTCCTACCCGAAGGGCGTCGACTCCGGCTGGGGCGGCGAGGCCATCGGCAAGGGCAAGGCCGCCATGACGATCGAGGGCAACTGGATCAAGGGCGCCGTCAAGAGCGACTTCCCCGACCTCAAGTGGAAGGCCTTCGAGCTGCCCGAGGGCCCGAAGGGCAAGGGCACGCTGTCGTTCACGCAGTGCTACGGCGTGGCCTCCGCGAGCAAGAACCAGGCCGCGGCCGTCGACCTCGTCAAGTACCTCTCGACCGCCGAGCCGGCCCTCGCGCTCGCCAAGGGCCTCGGCGTCATGCCGTCCCTGAAGTCGGCCTCCGACGGCTACAAGGCCGCCTTCCCCGACGAGGCCGCGTTCCTCGCCGGAGCGGAGTACGCCCAGGGCCCGGTCACCGTCGCCGGCATGGACCCCGTGCTCAAGGACTTCGACACGCAGCTGCAGGGCCTGCCGGGCGCCGACCCGAAGGCCATGCTGGCCCGCCTCCAGAAGAACGGCGACRCCGTCCTCAAGTAAGTCCTCCCGACCCCACCCCCGGCGTGGCGGCCGGCCCCCATCCCGGTCCCCACGCCACTCCTCTGACCAGGAGGGCACCACCATGCGCAGAGGCGGATCCGCACGCGCGTCAGAGACCCGTTCGGGCTGGCTCTTCGTCAGCCCCGTCATCATCGTCCTCGGGCTGTTCCTCGTCGCGCCGATCCTCATCGCCTTCTGGGTGAGCGTCAGTGACTGGAACGGCCGCGGCTCACCCCTCAGCTCGGGCGTCTCCTTCGTCGGGGCCGACAACTACCGGCAGCTGCTGACCGAGGACTCCCTGACCCGGAGCGACTTCGCGACGTCGCTGCGCAACAACTTCTACTACGTGCTCATCGTCGTGCCGATCCAGACGGTGCTCGCCCTCGCCCTCGCGCTGCTGCTCAACCAGCGACGGCTCAAGGGCCTCAGCTTCTTCCGCACGTCCTACTACTTCCCGTCCGTGACGAGCTCGGTCGCGATCGCGTCCGTCTTCCTCTTCCTCTTCGCCGGCGGCGGCTCGGTCAACGCCCTGCTCGGGATCTTCGGCATCGACGGCCCGCAGTGGTTCGCGGACCCGCGCGGCGTGCTCCACATCATGCTCGGCTGGGTCGGGATCGGCGGTGGCGCTGACGGCGCCGGTCCGGCGGCGCTGACGTCGCGCGACTTCCTCGGGCTGACCTGGTGGGACTGGCTCTCCGGCCCGTCCGTGGCGATGCTGACGATCATCGCGCTCGTCATCTGGGTGTCTGCCGGCGGCTACATGCTGCTCTTCCTCGCGGGACTGCAGAACATCTCGGCCGACGTCTACGAGGCCGCGTCGATCGACGGCGCGTCGCGCTGGCGGACGATGCGCTCGATCACGATCCCGCTGCTGCGCCCCACGCTCTTCACGGTGCTGACCCTCGGGCTGATCGGCACGTGGCAGGTCTTCGATCAGGTCTACATCATGAGCAAGGGCAACCCGGGCAAGACGACCCTGACCCCGGCCTTCCTCAGCTACGACCAGTCGATCAACAACGGGCAGTGGGGATCCGGCACGGCCATGTCGTTCGTGCTCTTCGCGATCATCATCGTCTTCACCGCCATCCAGTCGCTCATCCTGCGTGACCGGGACTCGAGCACGCGCGGCTTCTTCGGGCGGCTGCGCAGCCAGCCCGTCGGCGCACCACCCCAGCACCCGACGTCGACGACGGGACCGACGACATGAGCCAGACCACCCTGACCGACCGTCACGTCAGCTTCCCCGAGCCCGAGACGCCGAAGGCGGCTCCACGACCGAACGCGAGGCGGACGGCGATCCTCAAGGCGCTCGGCTACTCGGCGCTCACGGTCTTCGCGCTGCTCTACCTCTTCCCCTTCATCATCCAGATCGGCACGAGCTTCAAGACCGACCCGGACGCGACGGCCAACCCACTCAACCCCATCCCGTCGAACTTCACGACGGCGGCCTACCAGCAGCTCTTCCAGCAGGACTTCGGGCTGTGGTTCACCAACTCGGTGGTCGTCGCGCTCTTCGTCACCGCGGGACGCGTCTTCTTCGACTCGCTCGCCGGGTATGCGTTGGCGCGCCTGCGGTTCCGCGGCCGCGGGGCGGTGACCCTGGCGATCGTCGTGACGCTGGCGGTGCCGGGCGTCGTGCTGCTCATCCCGAAGTTCCTCATCATCAAGCAGCTCGGGATGTACGACACGTACAGCGGCATGATCCTGCCGCTCGTCGCCGACGCGGCCGGCGTCTTCATCATGAAGAACTTCTTCGAGTCGATCCCGGTCAGCCTCGAGGAGGCCGCCAAGCTCGACGGGGCCGGCGTCTTCCGAACCTTCTGGTCGGTCGTGCTGCCCGTCGCGAAGCCGGCGCTCATCACCATCACGATCATCGCGTTCCAGTCGTCGTGGAACGAGCTGCCGCACTTCCTCGTGTCGCGGGCCTCGCCCGAGACGAACACCCTGACGACCGGTGTCGCCGGGCTGCTCACGGGAGCGCTGGGCGCAGGCAACCGCTACCCGCTCAAGCTCGCCGCGGCGGTGCTCATGACGATCCCGGTGGCGCTGATGTTCTTCGTCTTCCAGAAGCGGATCATCTCCGGCTCGCTCGAGGGCGCGGTCAAGGAGTAGTCACGCGACAGCGGTGTCCGTGGTGTCGGTGGCCTCGCCGCGCACCGTCTCGGGCCGCTCTCGCAGGGTGAGCCAGAGGCGGTGGGCGGTGATGACGGCGAGGGCCCAGGCCAAGCCGATGAGCCAGCCGGCGAGCACGTCGGTGAGCCAGTGGTGCCCGAGGAAGACCCGAGAGAGCCCCATCGTGAGGACGAAGATCGTGCCGATCGTGATCGCGAGGGTCCGCTGCCAGGCGGCCGTCGTCTCGATGAGGACGAGGTAGACCACGATCGTCGTCAGCACCGTCGCGTTGAGGGTGTGACCGCTCGGGAACGACGGCGAGAGCTCGAGCGGTGGCACGGCGAGCGAGGCCGGTGGGCGCGCACGGTCGACGACGTTCTTGCCGACGATCGTCATCGCGAGCGACCCGGCCGCGGCGATGACGGTGAGGACGATCGGCGTCCACCGGCGCCGGCGCCACGTGATGATCGCGACGGCGACGAGGGCGAGGATCGGCATGCCGACCGGACCGCCGACGTCGGTGAAGGCCGTGACCGCGGAGTCGAGCCCGGGAGAGCGGAGCGTGATCGCCGCATCGAGCACCGGCTGGTCGACGGCGGTCAGCCCGTCGCGCCCGACGACACCCTCGTAGACCGTCTCGATGCCCTCGACGAGGGCGACCATGACGACGAGTGCGATGACGGCGAAGACCACGAAAGCCACGTGCGCGGAGGACCACGATGCGACGCGTCGTGCGGCGGGGCGCGAGACTCGGGCCAGGACGGCGAAGAGGTCGACGAGCCACCGGCCGAAGCGGGTGTGCCAGGCGGTGAGGTCACGCGCCCCGATGGTGTCGTCCGGGGTCTGCGGGCGCGTGGGCTCTGGCATGCCCCATCCTTACCCACGAGCGGCCGTCCAGCCGCAGAGGTATGCCGTCCGGCGCGTCCCGTTGAGAGGTAAACCATTGCGGGACAGACGTTTTCGTGTGGACAAGCCTTGTCCGGGCGTTCGAACACCTGTACGATCAAGGGTATGGAGCAGAGCCGGAGCACGCAGCAGATCGAGCAGGACTGGGACCACGTCGCGTCCCTGGCCGCCGACCTGCACGACGCGCACGCCCGGCTCGTCGACTTCGTCGTCGCGGTCCT
>NZ_JBFRDT010000017.1:0-83703 GCF_052113925.1 Terrabacter sp. RAF57
CCGGTCTGGGAGACCGACGGACACCCCGTCAACGTCGGCCGCGCCCACCGCGTCGTCCCCCACCGCACCCGCGTCCTGGTCCTGGACCGCGACCGCGGCTGCCGCTTCCCCGGCTGCGCCTCCACCCACCACCTCGAGATCCACCACCTGATCCACTGGCGCGACGGCGGCCCCACCGACACCACCAACCTCCTGGCCCTGTGCACCTTCCACCACGACGGACACCACCGCGGCGAGTTCACCCTCACCGGCGACCCCACCCACCCCGACGGACTCACCTTCCACACCGACACCGGCCTGCTCATCGGCCCACCCCAGAAACCACCCCCACCACCCACACCGCCCCCGCAGCCGCGGCTCACCCTGGCCCCCGACCCCAACCAACCGGACCGGTCAGACGGGCCGGACGAGTCAGACGGGGCAGACGGGGCATACGCGTCGGAGCGTCGCAGACCACCAGCCCGACTCCGTCGCCGCTACCCCGCACCCTCCGGTGGCACCCTGCACCTGCACCTCGTCGACTTCACCCCGACCTGAGGCCCTCCAGCGCGTACCGCTCGACTATGTCGCCTCCGCTCGGAGCCGGGCCGCGTCGAGTCGATGGCTCCCACCCGCGAGCAGGTGCGCCGTCTCCGCTCGGGACACCGCACCGAGCGTATGCATGAGCACCGAGACGTCGGCGGCGACGGTCCGCAGCGAGACGTCGAGATCGCGGGCGATGGCCGAGTCCTTGGCCCCGAGGACGAGCCTTCGGGCGACCTCGCACTGGCGGGCGGTGAAGGGCGGCTTCTGGCCCGCGGGCACCCCAGGGTGCGACAGCTGCCAGGTCAGGTCCCAGATGCCTCGGACGAGCGTCAGCACGTCGGTCCGGGTCGTGAGCCACGCCGTCGGGTACCCCTCCTCGCTGTGCGGACCACCCACGACGGCGACCGCCTCGTCGACGAGGATGAACTGTGAGCGGGCCGGGCCGAACTGGACGTGCGGGATCTCCGAGGTGAGGAGGGGGTAGAGGTTCAGGCTGCGTTCGGTCGTGATGCACCGCATGTCGACGCCTCGGCGTCGGGTGTGGTCGTCGAGCAGCCTCATCTCGTTCGCTGGGTCGTAGCTGAGGATCGGGTGCATCGTCCAGACGCTGCGCTGGGCGGTGGGCTCGAGGGCCGTGAGCCCCTTGTCGATCTGGTCGATGCCCACGCCGAGCCGGCGGAAGCCAGGCGTCGGTCGCCCGGCGAGCAGCCCGACGACGTGGCCGCTCACGAGCTGGGTGAGATCGGCAGCCGCCGCGTAGAGGTCGAGCCCGGCGCCTGCGGTCAGGTGCCGCTCCCTGTCGCCGCGCACCGGCACCTCCTGGTCTCCTCTGGTCTTCTCCGGGCCTCTCCCGGCTTCTCCGGTCCCGGCGGGGTGTCACGCCCGCCCACGGACCCGTCGATCGGACGGGCCCTCCCACCGTAAGGGAGCCGAGCCAGGTCCCGTCCGTGGGCACCGCTTCTATTGACTGGTGCTCCCGCCCCTTCCGGACGAGCATGGGCCGCGTGGCCGGCGCATCGCGACCTCCCCTGCAGGGCGGCCTGCCGCCCGCAGGCGATCTCGCCGGTGCCGCCGTCGAGATCGCCTGCGACGAGTCGGGCTTCTCGGGCAGCAACCTGCTCGACCCCGCGACGCCGGTGTTCACGCACGCCAGCACCGACCTCAGCCTCACCGAGGCGTCCGAGCTCGTGGAGGCGCTCAGGAGCGACTCACGCTGGTCGCTCGACGAGCTCAAGTCCGGACAGCTGCTCCGGGGCCGTCACGCGGACGAGGCCCTGGTGTGGCTGCTCTCGCGCCTCCAGGGCCGTGCGCACGTTGAGGTCGTCGACAAGGAGTACTTCCTCGCGACCCGCGTCGTCGACCTCTTCCTCTCGGAGCCGTCGTGGGCGGCCGGCACCCGCCTGACGGCGCACCAGCGACCCGCCGCCATCGCGCTCCACCGGTGCGGCCGGTCACGCGCACCGGAGTGGCTTGCCTTCCTCGCGGCCTTCGTCGACCTCGTCCGCACCAAGCGCCGACACCACGTCGACCGCAGGGTGCTCGAGACCTTCTTCCAGGCCAGGGACGCGCTCGCGCCCGAGGTGGACCCCGAGGCCAGGGCCGTTCTCGCGGCGTTGACCCGGACGAGGGTGCGCGGCGTCGTGACGCGGCTCGTCCACGACGACCGCACGATCCCGCCACCGCTCGAACCCCTGCTGACAGCCCTCGCCGACACCGTCCTCACGTGGAGCGACGGTCGACAGCAGGTGCTCGTGGTCCACGACGAGCAGAGCGCCCTGACCGCCGACCGGCTCCGCCGCCTCCAGCAGGCCCTGTCGGACGGCACCGACGACGGCGGCCACGACCGCAGCCACCGCGGCGTGTTACCGCTCGCCGGGCTCGTCACTGTCGACTCCCGCGACGACGCGCGCGTCCAGGTCGCCGACCTGCTGGCCGGCGTCGCCCGGCGGTGGCCCGACCTGGGCGTCGACAGCCCCCTTCGCCCGTTCCTCTCCCCGACCTCGCTCCGGGTGCCCTAGCTCGCGAGGACGTGGGCCTCGCCATGGGTCTGGCGACGCAGCGCGGCCGCGCACTCGGCGACGACCGCGAGCGCCAGCGAGGCGGGCGTGTCGTCGGCAGGCTCGGGCACGATGCGGCTGACGATCCCCCGCGCGGCGAGATCGAGGACGCCCACCTGCTGGAGCTCAGCCATCTCGGCGGCGTGCGACACGTCGCCGTGGACGATGGCGCTCGCGCCCTCGGGCGGGAGCGGCGAGAGCCAGGCGTGCTCGGCGGCGATGACCTCGCGGGCCGGTAGCAGCGCGAGCGCCCCTCCCCCGCAACCCTGCCCGAGGACGACCGACACCGTCGGCACCGTCATCGTCGTGAGGGTCGCGATGCACCGGGCGATCTCGCCCGCGATCGCGCCCTCCTCGGCGTGCGCCGACAGCTCGGCGCCGGGGGTGTCGATGACGGTGACGAGCGGCATACCCAGCTCCTCCGCGAGGCGCATGGCGCGCCGGGCCTCACGCAGCGCGCCCGGCCCCATCGGCGACGTCGGCGACTGCCGCGCCCGGTCCTGTCCGACGAGGACGCAGGGCTGTCCGTCGAGGCGCGTCAGCGCGACGAGCATCGTGGAGTCCCGCTMACCCTCGTCGGTGCCCCGCAGCCGCAGGGTGCCGGTCGCGCCGTAGCGCAGCAGCTCACGAACGCCGGCGCGGTCCGGACGGCGAGTGACCTCGATGGACTCCCAGGCGGACAGGTGCCGGCTCGGCTCGCCGGCGCGGTGGTCGAGACGCGGCAGGGTCGGGCCGTCGACGAGGACGCCCAGGGCCCGGTCGACGAGCATCGGCAGGTCCTCGGCGGCCACGACGGCGTCGAGCACCCCCTTGGCGGCGAGGTTCTCGGCGGTCTGCACGCCGGCCGGGAAGGGCACACCGTTGAGCGCCTCGTAGACCTTCGGCCCGAGGAAGCCGACGAGCGCTCCGGGCTCGGCGACGGTCACGTGCCCGAGGGACCCCCACGACGCGTACACCCCGCCGGTCGTCGGGTGCCGCAGGTGCACGAGGTAGGGCAGCCGGGCGGCGCGGTGCGCCATGAGCGCCCGCGAGATCTCGACCATCTCGATGAACGCCGGGGTCCCCTCCTGCATGCGGGTGCCACCGGAGGCCGTCGAGGCGAGCACGGGCAGACCCTCGGCGGTCGCGCGCCGCACGGCGGCGGTGATCCGCTGGGCCGCGGCCCGACCGATCGAGCCGGCGAGGAAGCGGAACTCGTTGACGACGACGGCTACGGGACGGCCGCGGACGAGGCCGCGCCCGGTGAGCACGGACTCGTCGGTCCCGGCCCTGGCCGCCGCCGCCTCGAGCTGGCGGCGGTAGTCCTCGGGCTGGCCGCTGATGTCGATCGGCTCGTCCCACGACTCGAAGGAGCCGGAGTCGAGCACGAGGTCGAGCAGCTCGTGCGCGGTCCACGGTCGGCGCGCCATCACTCCTCCTTCAGCCAGGCGCGGATGGCCGCGCCGTCCTCGTCGAGAGTCGGTGGTGCGTCGTGGTCGCGGCGCGTCACCTCGGTGCCGTCGCCGTCGAAGAACCGCAGTGGCGGACCCGGCAGCGTCAGCGACCCGAGGGTCGGGTGCTCGACCTCGACGAGCAGGCCTTGGCTCGCGGTCTGGTCCCACGCGTACACCTCGTCGAGGCTGCGCACCTTGCCGGCGGGCACGCCGACCTCGGCGAGCCGGGCGAGCAGCGGCTCGGCGTCCCAGTCGGCGAAGGCCGCCTCGACGACCTCGATGACCCGCTCGCGCTCGGCGACGCGCTCGGCGTTCGTCGCGAGTCCCTCGGCGGCCGGGTCGAGGCCGAACGCCGCGCAGAGCCGCTGCCAGAGGCCCTCGCTGCCGACGGCGATCTGGACGAAGCCGTCGCGGCAGTGGAAGAGGCCGTACGGGCTGATCGACGGGTGGTGGTTCCCGGCCGATCGGCCCACCTCTCCGGCCACGGTCCAGCGCGTGCCCTGGAACGCGTGCACGCCGACGACCGCTGCGAGCAGGGAGGTCCGCACGACGGAGCCCGTCCCGGTGCGGTGCCGCTCGTTGAGGGCCGCGACGACGCCGTAGGCCCCGTACATCCCGGAGAGCAGGTCGGCGATCGGCAGGCCGACGCGCTGCGGGTCGTCGGGCCCGGAGCCGGTCAGCGACATGACGCCGGCCTCGCCCTGGGCGATCTGGTCGTAGCCGGCGCGGCCGCCCTCGGGCCCGTCGTGGCCGAAACCGGTGATCGACAGGACGACGAGCCGCGGGTTGCGCTCCATGAGCGAGTCGATGCCGAGGCCGAGCCGCTCGAGCACACCGGTGCGGAAGTTCTCGACGAGCACGTCGGCCCGGTCGACGAGCGCGAGCAGCACGTCGCGGTCCGCCTCGTCCTTGAGGTCGAGGGTGATCGACTCCTTGTTGCGGTTGGCCGACAGGAAGTACGTCGACTCGCGCGCGCCCTCCTCGCCGACGAAGGGCGGGCCCCAGCCGCGGGTGTCGTCCCCGCGGCCGGGGGCCTCGACCTTGATGACGCGCGCGCCCTGGTCGGCCAGCATCATCGTCGCGTGCGGTCCAGCGAGGGCACGCGAGAGGTCGACGACGACGATGTCGGAAAGGGGTCCATGAGCGGTCATTCGGTCACCATCCGGGGAGGATCAGGGCGGCCCACACGAGCAACGGGCCGGCGACGACCACGATGACGCTGTAGGTGAGGATCTGCTTGTAGTACACCGGTTCGCTGATGGTGTCGGGCCGGTTGGCCAGCATCAGGGCCCCGTTCGTCGAGAACGGGCTCACGTCGACGATCGTCGAGCTGATCGCGAGCGCGGCGACGAACGCCGCAGCGCCGATGCCGCCGTTGGCGATGAGCGGCACGGCGATCGGAATGATGACGGGCAGCAGGGCGGTCGACGACGCGAACGCCGAGACGACGCCACCGACGTAGCAGAGCACGAGCGCCCCGATGACGGCGGCGCCGAGGCCTGCAGCCCAGTTGCCGACGAACTCGGGCGCCTTCGCCTCGGTCAGCACGGCGGCATACGTGCTCACGCCCGCGACGAGGAGGACGGTCGGCCACGCGACCTGCTTGATGGCGTCCTTGTGCTGGGTCGGCGCGAACATCGCGAGGATGACGGCGGCCGTGATCGAGACGAAGCCGATGTTCTTGTCGAAGGCCAGCGCGATGAGGGCCACGAGCGTGAAGGCGACGAGCGTCAGCACCTGGTCGCGCTTGACGCCGAGCGCCTGGGTGCGGGTCGCGGTCATCGTGCCGGTGCCGCGCGTGGCGACGCCGACGCCGCCGCGGTGGAGGTCCTCGGAGATCGAGTCGCCGCCCATCGGGCCGTCGACGTCGTCGAGGTCGTCGGCGCGCTGGTTCATGAGGCGACGGCCACCGAGGACGAGGAAGAGGATGACGGCCATGAGGACGTTGACTGCGAGGCTCGCGAGGAAGACGGTCATCTCGCTCGACGGGAGGCCGTTGTCCTTCATGACGGAGTTCGTGATGGTGCCGTAGATGCTGATCGGCGAGAAGCCGCCGCCCTGGGCGCCGTGCACGACGAACATGCCCATGAGGAGCGGGTTGATCTTGTAGCGTCCAGCGAAGCCGAGGGCGATCGGGCCGATGATGGCGCAGGCCGCAGGGCTCGCGGCGCCGATGGCGGTGAGCAGAGCCGTCACGAAGAACATCACCCACGGGATGAGCGCCACGCGCCCGCCGACCGCCTTGACCGCGGATCTGACGATGAGGTCGACGGTGCCGTTGTTCTTGGCGATGGCGAAGAGGTAGGTGACCCCGATCAGGGTGAGGATGAGGTCACCGCTGACGCCACCGAGGATCTCCTTCTCGCTGAGGCCGAGCGAGTAGACCCCGACGAGCCAGGCCGCCACGTAGGCGAGGGCTCCCATGTTGATCGGCAGCAGCGTGCCGATCACGAAGAGTGCGACGAGCGCGATGATCGAGACCCATTCCGGTCCCATGCGTGTCCTCCGTCGGTCGCGGCCAGCGCGCCTGGTTCCACGCCCTTGTGACGAGGCTCATGGCTGGCTCAGTGGCCTAGCCAATAGGTCAATAGGCCGACTGTCAATAGAGTGACCCCATGTCGACATCGGGCATGTCCCGCCTCACGCGCACCCGGCTCTACGAGCAGGTGGCCGAGCAGATCACCGCGTGGATCGAGTCGAACGGTCTCACGACGGGAGACCGGCTGCCTCCCGAGCGCGAGCTCGCCCAGCGCCTCGGCGTCAGCCGCGCCACGCTCAGCCAGGCCCTCGTCGCGCTCGAGGTCATCGGTGTCGTGACGGTCCGGCACGGCGACGGCACGGTCCTGTCGGACGCCCCCGGCCCGCGGCGGATCGTCGAGGCCATCCGCGCGCACGCCCACCGGCTGCCCGAGATCATCGACACGCGCGACGCCCTCGAGACGAAGATCGCCGCCCTCGCCGCAGCCAGACGCACCGCCGACGACCTCGCCCGCATCGACGAGGCCATCGAGGAGATGGCCCGCGACGTCGAGGCCGGCGGGCGCGGGGTCGAGGGCGACGAGCGCTTCCACGGCGCCGTCACCGCGGCCGCCCACTCGCTGCTGCTGGCCCGGCTCATGGACGAGATCCGCGACCTCGTCCGCGAGACCCGCATCGAGTCCCTGAGCCAGCCTGGCCGCCCTGCCGACTCGCTCGTCGGGCACCGCGCCATCGCCGACGCCATCCGCTCCGGCGACCCGGAGGCGGCCGCCGCGGCGATGCACGCCCACGTCGTCATGGTCAGTGACGTGGCGGTGCTGCGAGACGGGTCGTGACGCCCCTCGAGATGCTCGCCGTCCTCGGCGCAGGTCTCGGCGCCGGCATCCTCACCACGACCGTCGGGGTGGCCTCGCTGCTCAGCTTCCCCGTCCTGCTCGCCGTCGGGCTGCCACCCGTCGTGGCCAACGCCTCCAACACCGTCGGCCTCGTGCCTGCGGGTGTCAGCGGGTCGTTCGGCTACCGGGCCGAGCTGCGCGAGCACCCGCGCATCACGTGGACCGTCGTCGTCACGTGCGCGGTGGGTGCCGTCGGCGGGGCGGTGCTGCTGCTGGCCCTGCCGTCCAGCGTCTTCGAGGCCGTCGCGCCGTGGCTCATCCTCTTCACCTGCCTGCTCGTCGGCGTGCAGCCGTGGGTCGCCCGGTGGCTCCGGTCGCGCAGCGGCAAGGACGTCGGACCACGCACCCGGATGGGACCGGTGACGACCTTCTTCGCCCTGCTGACCGGTGTCTATGGCGGCTACTTCGGGGCGGGCTCCGGCGTCATGATGGTCGCCGTCCTCGGGCTCGGGCTCGACATCGACCTGCGGGTCGTCAACGCCCTCAAGACCCTCGCGATCTTCGCCGGCAACGTCGTCGCCGGGCTCATCTTCATCGCCGTCGCCGACCTCGACTGGCAGGCGATCGGGCTCCTCGCGGCCGGGTCGGTCGTCGGCGGCTACGTGGGTGCCCGCGTCGGACGCCGCCTGCCCCCGACCCTCTTCCGGGTGCTCGTCGTCGTCGCCGGCGTCGTCGCCGCGGTCCTGCTCCTCCGCTGAACCGCCGTTCGAGGTGWTGCCGGCACGGACATGTGCCTCGCGACATCACCTCGAACCAGCGGAGGGTATGCCGGGTGGGCCGCCGCCGCGCGTGCGCGCCCTCAGGCGCTGGTGGCTGCGCGGTGGCGGCGGGCGAGTTCTACGTAGACCTCGGCGTTGGCGCGGATGCGCGCAAGCCCCGGCTCGTCGATCTCGCGGCGGATCTTCCCCGGCACGCCGGCGACGAGCGACCGGGGCGGGATGACGGCACCCTCGGGCACGACGGCGCCGGCGGCGATGAGGCTGCCCGCGCCGATGCGGGCCCCGTTGAGCACGATGGCCCCCATCCCGACGAGGCAGTCGTCCTCGACGGTGCAGCCGTGGAGGACGGCACGGTGGCCGACCGACACGCCCGCGCCGATGCTCGTCGGGTGTCCGGCATCGGTGTGCACGACGACGCCGTCCTGCAGGTTGCTGCCCTCGCCGAGCACGATCGGGTCGACGTCGGCGCGGAGCACGGCGGTGTACCAGACGCTCGAGCCCGCCCGGAGGTCGACGGCCCCGACGAGGTCGGCGCTCGGCGCCACCCAGGCGGTCTCGTGGACCACCGGGCTGACGCCGTCGAGCCTGACGATCACGTCAGTGCACCGAGACGCTGTCGGTGCGGCCGGTGCTGGCGACGCGGTCGGTGGCGTGCAGCTCGGCCGTCGACATCTTGCGACGGATCCACGGGACGAGCGCGAGGAGCACGCCGGCGACGACGAGGGTGATGACGCCGTTGACGAGGTAGTAGACCGCGTCGCTGAGGCCGCCCATCGCCTGGATGAGCTGCGCGGCGATGGCCTGGCCCGCGGCGCTGCCGAGGAACCAGAGCGCCATGGCCTGGCTCGCGAAGGCGCGCGGCGCGAGACGGGTCGTGGCCGAGAGCCCCACCGGCGAGAGGCAGAGCTCGGCGACGGTCTGCATGACGAAGATGCCACCGAGGATGTAGACGGGCGCCGTGTTGCCCTGGAACGTCGCGAAGGCCCACGACATGGCGAGGGCCGACAGGCCGATGATCGTGACACCGAGGACGAACTTCATCGGGGTCGACGGGAAGCGTCCGGCGCGCTTGGTCCAGATCCAGCCGAAGACCGGCGCGAGCAGGACGATGGCGAGCGGGTTGATCGACTGGAACCACTCGGGGTTGATGGTGATGCCCGCCGTCTCCTTGACGGTGTTGTCGGCGGCGAAGATCGCCATCTTGCCGGCGGCCTGCTCGAAGATCATCCAGAAGAGCATCGCGCCGATCCACAGCGGGAGGTAGGCGGCGAGGTGCGACTTCTCCTCGCGCTCGACCTTGGGGCTGCGGAACATCATCGTGAAGTACCCGATGGGCGTCAGCACGGCGACGATCGAGATCCCGTCGATGACCTGGTCGAGGACGGTGTCGCGCCACAGGCCGGCGAGCACGACGATGACCGCGAAAGCGACGACGGCGCCGACGGCGAGGGCCGACACGCGGCCGCGCTCCTCGGGCGAGAGCGGGTTGGGCACGTCGTCGACGGCGGGGCCGAGGGCCTTGCGACCGAGGACGAACCACGCGATGGCGATGGCCATGCCGACCGCTGCGGCCGAGAAGCCGACGTGGTAGCCGTAGTGCTCACGCAGCCACCCGACGACGAGCGGCGAGAAGAACGAGCCGATGTTGATCGACATGTAGAAGATCGAGAAGCCGCCGTCGCGACGTGCGTCCTCGGGCTTGTAGAGCGTGCCCACCATGGCGGAGACGTTGGGCTTGAGCAGGCCGGTGCCGAGGGCCACGAGCGCGATGCCGAGCCAGGCGGTCGCCGCGGCCGGGATGGCCAGGCAGACGTGGCCGGCCATGATGACGACCGCGCCGTAGAGCGTCGAGCGGCGGGCGCCGAAGAGCCGGTCGGCGGTGAAGCCGCCGATGATCGACAGGAGGTAGACGGACGCGCCGTAGATCGCGACGACGGCGGTGCCGGTGGTCTCGTCGATGCCGAGGCCGCCGTTGGCCACGGTGTCGATGAGGAAGTAGAGCAGGATGGCGCGCATCCCGTAGTAGGAGAAGCGCTCCCACAGCTCGACGAAGAAGAGGGTCGACAGTCCCTTGGGGTGCCCGAGGAAGGCCCGGTCGTCGGCGCTGGCGCCCGAGTCGGGAGTCGGTGGTCGGTCCTGGGTCTGTGTGGTCATGCGAGTCTCCCAGCCCCTCGTGGGGGCAGTTCGATGGTTGGACAACCACACAAAACTAGAGGGGTCCCGCCGTCGGACTCAAACCGTGGAGGTGCGCGCGACGCCCGTCCGCAGCGCCAGCGCGGCCTTGACGAGCCCGGTCGCGAGGGCCGCACCGACGCCCTCGCCCGCACGGATACGCAGGTCGAGGAGGGGCTCGAGACCCAGCTCGCGGAGCACGAGGGCGTGGGCCTTCTCACGTGACCGCTGGCCGGCGACGAGGTGCGCCGCGACCGCCGGCTCGTGGCGCACGGCGGCGAGCGCACACACCGAGGTGGCGAGGCCGTCGAGCACCACGACCCCTCCGGACTCGGCCACCCCGAGCACGATCCCGGTGAGGACGGCAAGCTCTCCCCCGCCGAGGCGACGGACGGCCTCGTCCGGGCCGACGCGCCCGACCCGGGCGAGCGCCTGCGTCACGACGTCGCGCTTGCGGTCGAGCATCGCCGCGTCGGCGGAGGACCCACGGCCGACGACGTCGTCGGCCGGCACGTCGAGCAGGGCGGCGGCGAGGGCGGCCGCCACGGTCGTGTTGCCGACACCGACCTCGCCGAGCGCCACGGGTCCGGCGCCCGCCAGCGCGCGACCGCGGTCGCGACCGAGAGCGAGCAGGGCGGCATACGCCCTCTCGTCTAGCGCGTCGGAGGTGACGAGATCGCCTCTGCTGCAACCGATCCCGGCGTCGATGAGCTCGACGTCGAGGCCCGCAGCGCGAGCGGCCACGGCCCCCATCGACGTGCCCTCACGGGTCGCGCGGGCGACATCGGCAGTGACCGTCGGGTCGAAGGCGGAGATGCCGTATGCCGTCACGGCATGGTCGGCGGCCGCGACGACGAGGGTGCCCCGACCGTCCACGGCCGCGAGCGCGGTGACGCGGTCGAGGACGGTGTCGAGGACCCCGAGCGAGCCCGGCACCGTGAGGAGGTCGTCGGATCGGTCGCGGGCGGCGACGACGTCGGCCGGCTCCGGCGCACGCAGGTGGGAGGGCGGGGCGTCGCGCTCGGTCCAGCGTTCGCGCATGACGACCTGCTCGAGCGGGAGGCGCCTGCTCCAGCCGGCCCGCTCGAGGCCGGGCTCGGGCGGCCGCTCGTCGGGCCAGCCGAGGCAGAGCCAGCCGAGGGTCTCGACGCCGTCGGGCAGGCCGAGCAGGTCGGCGAGCTCGGCCGGCTCGAAGAGGGTGACCCAGCCGAGACCGAGGCCGTGGGCCCGGGCCGTCAGCCAGATGTTCTCGATGGCCGCCGCGCACGACCAGAGGTCGGCGTCGGGGAAGGTGGCCCGACCGAGCACCCCGGCGGCCGGGGTGCGGCGGTCGCACGCGACGACGACGCCGACGGGCGCCTCCCGGATGCCCTCGAGACGCAGGTCGAGCAGGCCGCGCGCCGACTCCTCCGTCATCCCGGCGGCCTGGCGCAGGCGGCTCCGGTCGGCCATGAGGGCGGCGGTGTCGCGGGTCGCAGCCTCCGTGACGACGACGAAGCGCCACGGCTGGCTGTGCCCGACCGACGGACCCCGGTGACCGGCCGTGAGCACCGCGGTGAGCACGTCGTCGGGCACGGGGTCGGGTCGGAAGCGGCGGATGTCGCGGCGAGCGCCGACGACCCGCTCGAGCGAGGCGAGGTCGTCGCGCAGCGCCCACGCGTCGGGCGCCTGGGCCCGCTCGGCGGCCGACGACGGGTCGCCGATCGTCGGGACGGGCCTGCGGTAGCTCACGGGGCCGACTCTAACGAGGAGCTCACTCGATCCAGGACCGGGTCACGCCGAGCACGCGACTGCCGTCCGTGTCGGCGAGCGACATGCCGACGAAGGCGGTCGCGCCCTCCGAGGTCTGCCAGCGGAAGCGGTGCTCGGCCGACGTCGCGGCGTCGGCGATGGCGACCGCGGCGTCCCGGGAGGACTGCGCGTTGGCGAAGGCGCCCGCGGACCGCGCGAGGTACGCGTCGAGCTGGGCGGCATACGGGTCGGCGGGATCGCCCTCGGGACGGGCCACGTTGCCGACGAAGTCGCTCGCGACGGCCGCGGGCTCGATGACCGAGACGTGCACGCCGTGGGCGAGCATGACGACGGCGAGCGACTGCATGAAGCCCTCGACGGCGAACTTGGCGCCGCAGTAGGCGTCCGCGAACGGCTGCCCGACGGCGCCACCGACGCTCGTCACGGTGAGCACGGCGCCGGACCCGGCCGAGCGCATGTGGGGCAGGACGAGCTTGGTCAGGGCGACGGGCCCGAGGTAGTTCACCTCGAGCTGGTCGCGGATCTCGTCGAGGCTCAGCTGCTCGGCGGTGGCGACGGCGCCGCGGCCGGCGTTGTTGACGAGGACGTCGAGGCGGCCGTGGTCGGCGAGCACCCCGTCGACGCAGGCCCGGGCGGCCTCGTGGTCGGTGACGTCGAGGGCCCGCACGTCGAGCTCGACGCCCGCCTCGGTCGCGGCAGCGGTCAGTGCCCCGGACCGGCTCGTGTCGCGCATCGTCGCGACGACGGCGAGGCCGCGACGGGCCAGCTCGACGGCGGTGTCCAGGCCCATGCCCGAGGAGGTTCCGGTGACGAGGGCGACCGGCTGCCCGTTGGCGTTCATGCGGGCGACGCTACGCCCGCGACGCAGGCCCGGCTACGCGTCGATGTCGTCGAGGCCCGCGATGACGATCTCGAGGAGCCGGGCCAGCTCGTGCCGCTCCGAGTCGGACAGTCCGCGCAGGGTGTCGCTCTCGACGACGTTGGACTCGCGGACCGCGGCGCTGAACAGGGCCCACCCGTCCTTCGTCAGGGAGACGAGGGTGCGGGTGCGGTTGGACTCGTCGGGGCGGCGCTGGAGCAGGCCACGGCCGGCCATCTTGTCGAGGCGGTGCGTCATCGACGAGGGGGCCACGTTGGAGAGGTCGGCGAGCTGGCTCGGGGTGAGGCACGTGTCGCCCGCGCGGGCCAGGGAGGCCAGCACCGACCACTCGCCCTGGGTCAGGTCGAGGTCGGCGAACTGCCGGACGTACCACTGGTCGAGCTTCTTCGTCACGGAGAACACCGCGGTGATGACCCGCTGCACGGACTCCTCGCCGCCGGCGGCCACGTAGGTCGCGACGTCCGCGGCGTGCTCCTGCTGGGCGGTCTGTCGTCGCTTCGCTGCCATGGAAAGGCATTGTCGCACCCGGGTGGGCTGGTGCTACTGTTTCGAAGTCGAACTTCGATGACGAAATATTCGATACCGAAGCTGCGTTGACTCCCGAAGTCCGCCTCCCCGTCCCGGAAAGGGTGTGAAACCCATGCGCACCAAGCTGCTCATCCTCGCGTCGTCCATCGGCATGCTCGGATGGGGCACCGTGCTGCCCTACCAGTACGCGTATGCGGCCAACACCCGCGGCTGGGGCGCCCTCGCTGCCGCCCTGGCCAGCACGCTCTTCTCGGTCGGCGCGCTCGTCGCCGCACCCTTCGCCGGGCGCCTCAGCGACCGCTACAACCCGGTCACCGTCGCCGTCGTGGCCAAGCTGCTCGCCGCCGTCGGCGTCGGCAGCCTCGTCTGGGCCGGGTCGGCGCCGGCCTTCCTCGTCGGCATGTTCGTCTTCGGCTTCGGCCTGACCGCAGCCGGCCCCGCCGCGTCGGTGCTCGTGCTGCGCTGGGCCGGGAGCGACGACCGCCGCAAGGTCTTCGCCTACAAGTTCACCGCCGAGGCCATCGGCATGGCCCTCGGCGCCTTCGTCGCCGGCCAGTTCGTCGACCTCTCGCGCGCCGACGGCATGACGTTCGCGTTCATCGCGGCGGGGGCGGGCTTCGCGATCTCGGCCGTCCTCATCCACGTCGCCGGCATCGGCGCCCCGAGCGAGGTCGCCCCCGACCTCGCCGCGGGCGAGGCGGAGACGCAGCTCGGCACGATGGCGGCCCTGCGCCGCATCTTCGCCGTGCCGGCCCTGCGCTGGACCGCGGTCGTCGCAGTGGCCCTGGCCCTCGGTTTCTACGCGCAGTTCGAGTCCGGCCTGCCGGCCTACGCCCTGACCGTCCTCGACGTCGACGAGTCCGCCATCGGTCTCGCGGCCGCCGTCAACTGCGTCGTCATCGTGGTCCTGCAGGTCGTCGTCGTGCGGGTCACCGCGCGTCGCAACGCGGCCAGCCTGCTCATGGTCGTCGGCGCCATCTGGACCCTGTCGTGGGTCGTCCTCTCGGTGGCGCAGCTCACGCCGGAGGTCGCCTCGGCCCTCTTCGTCACGACGTTCGGCATCTTCGCCGTCGGCGAGACGATGTACGCACCCGTGCTCAACCCGCTCACCGCGAGCCTCGCTCCCCGCGGGCTCGTCGGCACGACGCTGGGCACCTTCACGGCGATCCAGACGACCTTCTCGGCCGTCGGGCCGCTCGTGGCCGGTGCCCTGCTCGGGATGGGGCTCGCCAACGGCTTCCTCGGCCTGCACCTCGTCATCAGCGTCGGCGCCGTCTACGGCGCGTGGCGACTGCGGGGCGCCCTCCGGGACCGCCGGGTCGAGGAGCGTCGCACCGCCGCTGCGGGCGTCACGTCGGCCGCCTCGGAGAGCGCGCCGGCCCGCGCCGTGGTCGCTGCCTGAGCCCGCGGTCCGGGGCAGGCGGGCCGGTCACTGCCGCACGCCGGCTGCCACGAGCAGGTCGGCCAGCAGGAGCAGGATGTCGGGCTGCGACAGCCGCATCGCGAGCACCTGAGCCGTGCCCCGGCTCTCGGGACGTAGCAGGATCGCGCGCCAGAGCTTCTCCAGCTCCTCCTGGGTCGGGGCGCCGAAGCCGGCCGGCATGAGGCCGTGGTCGAGCGCGAACACGACCACGGGGCCGAGCTGCTCACGAGCGTCGTCGAGCGTGGACCTCGCGTTCCCATGGTCGTCACGGAGCCGCTCCGCGGTCGCGAGCAGGACTCGGAGCGCGGCCGAGCGCTCGAACTCGCGCCGCCGGGTCTCCACACGGACCCCCGTCCCGACGTCGACACCGCGACGGGCCGCCTCCAGCTCAGCGCGGGACGCGCGAACCGCGTTCTCGGCGTCGCTCGAGCCCATCGACTCGTAGGCGGCGGCCGTGGCGGCGAGGTGGTCGGCGACCGCCACGGCGTATCCCGCGTCGTTCGCGGCATACGCCGTCATCGCCGCGGAGGACGACTCCAGCAGGACGGCATACCTCGTCAGTCGGTCATGGAGGAAGGGCAGCATGTCACTCGAACTCCACGACCGTGGACGTCGCACCCGACTCGTCGGTCACGGATCGGAGGAAGAACGCCTCCTCCAGCAGCTCGGCCGAGACGGTGAAGACGCTCGAGTCCGTGCTGCCGTTCTTGACGACGTTGGTCTCAGGGTTGATGAGCAGGTTGTCGATCGTCGTCCGGTCGATGACGGTGCGGGACCGCACGAGCTCGAGCACGTCCTGGCTCGTCTCCGCGAGAAGAGCCTGTCGCGGGTCGGTCGGCAGCGCGGACTCCGGCGGGGCCGTCGGGCTGGACGTCGGATCACCCATGGCGGACCAGAAGATCCGGCTCCACATCACCGCGACGATCGTCTCGGGTCGTAGCGGGTCGGGATTGGCGACGAGCTGCGCGTGGAAGTCCAGGGCGAGGGAGCGCAGGTCGGGCGTGGCCGTCGGGTCCCCGGTGTCCGTCACGGCCGCGCCGACGGTGGCGTCACGATCGACGGGCACCGGCCGCGGGGGCAGCAGGATCGGGATGTCTGGCCGACCCGGCATGACCGGCCCGATCTTGCCCGGGAAGCCCGGGAGGGGCGGGCTGGCCAGCCGCTCCCGGGCCTCTGCCGCACGCTGCCCCATGGTGGCGACGAAGTCGTCGGCGGCCATGTCGAAACGCAGCACCTGGCTGAACCGCGCCCCGGAGATGAGCACCGGGATGGTCAGCTCCATCTTCGGCACCTTGAAGCGCGGCACCGCGAAGTGGCGCATCACCTCGTCGGCGGCATACCGCTCGGCCACGGTCCGGGAGTAGTGGTCGGCCATCTCCCGGGCCCTGATCATCTCGAGCAGGATGTAGCCGGTGTAGTCGCCCAGGGTCACCTCGGCCATGCCCGTTCTCCTTCGTCGTGTCGGCGTGTCTGCGTGTCGGCGCGTCGGTCCGTCAGGCCGACAACATCCCGAGGACCTTCTCGAGGCCCGGGGGCATCTCGTCCTGGACCGCCTTGACGTTGACGTTGAGCGCGTACTCCTTCTTCACCTCGACGTTCGTGGCTGTCTTGCGCTGGTAGGACGCGGACACCTTGAAGCTGACCGGTCCCCATCCCGCCTTGACCTCCGCATCGACGCCGAGCGCGTCGCTCGTGCTGGAGCTCTCGACCGAGTTGAGCTTGACGTTGAAGTCGATGACGACCTGCTCGATGCGCAGCGACGGGATGGGCAGCATGGCGAGCAGCGGCACGCGGAGCGCGACGTCCTTCGTCACCTCGGCTCCGGTGGAGTCGACGTCCTTGCGCTTGTGCGAGAAGTCGACCATGACGAGCTCGCGACTGTCGCCCTCCCCCGAGAAGCCGACCCTGTTGATGAAGTCGATCGTCGCCAGCGACGAGGCCACCTGCGCGTCCACCGCTGCCTGCAGCGGACCGCCGATCATCTTGCGGAAGTCGATGTTGTTGAGCTCTGACGTGAAGTTCGTCGTCGGTGTGGCTGCCCGCGGGTCCGCGAGGGCACGGTCGGCGATCGCGCCGGCCGTCTGCATCGCGAGCTCCGCGGCGTCCTGAGCCACGTCGGCTACGTCCTGTGCCTCGGCCGTCGCACCGTTGCGACCTGTGGCGACCGCGCGCCCCGCACTGCCGGCGGTGGTGCGGCGCTTGGCGGCCTGGCCGGCCGTGCTCTTGGTCTCTGCCATCTCAGTTCCTTTCGTGGACTCCCCCTGGGAGACATCAGCGCGACCGCTGTACGGGTCACGGCCGTTCAGAGCCACATCGGGGGTCGTTGATACACCCAAACCGTTCGAAAACGGCACGAGTCGCCTGGCCCGCGAGGCCGAGGTCAGGAAGCGAGGTCGGCGACCGGCGTCAGCAGGTAGCGCCCGGCCATCCCCACGGTGCGCGACAGCGTCGCGAGGAAGTCGGTGCGCAACGGCTCGACGCCCTCGAGCGACCACAGCACACGGGCGTTCGTCCACGCGGCGTCGCGGGCGCGCACGATGCTCCAGCCGCTGACGAGGTTGGCGACCGGGCCGGCGTACTGCTCGTCGACGGTGAGCGCGATGCCGTCGAGGAACGATCGGCGCACGTCCTCCTGGACGGCGGCGAGCAGGTCGTTGACCCGGTGGTAGTCGTCCTCGACCCCGGGGCTGTCCGGCGTCAGGCCGAGCTGGCGGCACGTCGTGACGACGGCCAGCGGCAGGTCGTGGTTGATGTGGGCGTTCATCCCGGCGAGCGCGAACTGGATCGGCACCCGGCCCGGCTCGAGCCGGCACGTGAAGAGCGGCTGCCAGGACGGGTCGGGCGAGCCCGCACCGACCGCGTCGAGGTAGAGCCCGGCGAAGACGAGGTCGAGCCGCGTCACGAAGGCCGGATTGCCGAACCACCCCTCGACGAGCCGGTCACGGACGAGCTCGGTGACGCGGAGGTACATCCGGTTGAAGGCCGCGACACCGTCGCTCCCGGGCAGCGCGCGGTCGATCTCGTGCATCCGCTCGACGAGCGCGTCGACCGTCGCCGGTTGGCCGGGCGCCGGCGGCTCGGGCCGCGGCTGGCTCCCGATCCGCGAGCGGACCCACGCCACCGCGCCGGAGAACCACCCCATGGGCCGACGCTAGCGGCTCAGCGGGCGTTGAATGCCTCGATCCGCTCGATCGCCTCGCTGACCGCGGTCGCTCCGGCGGCAAAGCTGAGCCGCACCGAGTGGCCGCCCGCCCGGTCGTCGAAGTCGCCGCCCGGCGTGATCGCGACGCCGACCTCCTCGAGGAGGGCGCTGGCGTATGCCGCCGAGCCGCCCCACCGGCCCCGCTGCGGCCCGAGGTCTGCCCAGTAGTAGAACGCGCCGTCCGGCGGCGCGGACTCACCCCAGCCGAGGCGGGATGCATTGTCCAGCAAGAGCTTTCGGGTCCGCGCGAACTCGGCGACCGCGTCGTCGCACTCGTGGTAGGACTCCTCCGCGAAGGCCGACACGGCGGCATACTGCGCCGGTGCGGGTGGGCACAGCGCGACGTTGCCGGCCAGCGCGTCGACGGGGCGCACGAGGTCGTCGGGGAGCAGCATCCAGCCCAGGCGCCAGCCCGTCATCCCCCAGTACTTGCTGAAGGAGGAGATGACGAGAGACGTGTCGTCCGTCTCCCAGGCGCAGACACCGCGGGGGTCGGCGGCGCCGGGGTCCGGATAGGTGACGCCGTGGTAGATCTCGTCGCTGACGAGACGTACGCCGTGGGCGGCGCACCAGTCGGTGATCGCCGCGAGCTCGGCGCGGTCGACCATCGTGCCGGTCGGGTTGGCGGGCGAGGCGAGGATGAGCCCCGCGAGCTCGCCGTCGGCCTGCGCGGCGTCGAGCAGCTCGGGCGTCGGCTGGTACCGGGTCTCGGGGCCGCAGTCGATCTCGACGACCTCGCACCCGAGCGAGGTGAGGATGTTGCGGTAGGCCGGGTAGCCGGGCCGCGCGAGCGCGACACGGTCCCCCGGCTCGAAGGCGGCGAGGAAGGCGAGCACGAAGCCGCCCGACGAGCCCGTCGTGATCGCGACGCGGGCCGGGTCGACGTCGAGGCCGTACCACCGGCCGTAGTGCGCGGCGATCTCGGACCGCAGCTCACGGATGCCGAGCGCCGAGGTGTAGGTCAGGGCACGGCCCGAGCCGTGGATGCGCGCCGCGGCCTCCGAGACGAGGCTCGGCGCACCTCCCGACGGCTCACCGGCACAGAGGGACACGACGTCGCGCCCCTGAGCCCGGAGCACGGCCACCCGGTCGAGCACGTCCATGACCTCGAACGGGGGCACCTGCGAGCGCCGGGAGGGCCGGAGCGGTCGGGTCGGGCAGCTGGCGCGGCTCGGGTCGGGGGTCACCCGGCCAGTCTGCCCGAACCCTCGACACCCGAAACACGCCGTTCACGGGACGTGACTAGCCTTCCTCGCATGACGATCGCCTACCACGCAGACGCCTCCACGCTCGTCGACAAGGAGGTGCTGACGTGGGAGCGCTTCGGCGTCGCGATCCGCGAGCTCGCGACCCTCGTCGCCGACTCGAGCTTCCGCCCGGAGGTGCTCGTCGCCGTGGCGCGTGGCGGGCTCATCCCCGGCGGCGGGCTCTCGTACGCGCTCGGCGTCAAGCTCACCGATGCCATCAACGTCGAGTTCTACACCGACGTCGAGGAGACGCTGCCCGACCCGGTGCTCCTGGCCCCGCACCTCGACACCGGCAGCCTCAAGGGCCGCCGGATCCTCGTCGTCGACGACGTCGCCGACTCGGGCCGCACTCTCGCGCTCGTGCTCGACCTGCTCCAGGAGCACGGCGCCGAGGCACGCAGCGCGGTGCTCTACGGCAAGCCCGGATCGGCCGTGACGCCCGACTACGTCTGGCGCCAGACCGACCAGTGGATCGTCTTCCCGTGGTCGGCCGAGCCGCCCGTCTCCGGCTCCCAGCTCACCGCGGCGCCGGACGCCCCCTGAAGGCTCGCTCAGGGGTTCCACTTCCAGCGAGCGGACGTAGTGTCGGAGGATGCATCTCGGACTGCACCTCGCCAACTTCACGTGGAGCGGCGGCTCCTCCACCTTCGTCGACGACCTCGTCCGCACGGCGCGGACGGCCGAGGACGTCGGCTTCACCAAGCTCTCGGTCATGGACCACGTCTGGCAGATCGGCATGGTCGGGCCCAAGGAGCACGAGATGCTCGAGGCCTACACGGCCCTCGGCTTCCTCGCGGCCGTCACCGAGAAGGTGCAGCTGCTCGCCTGGGTCACGGCCGCCGTCTACCGCGAGCCCGGGCTGCTCGCCAAGGAGGTCACGACCCTCGACGTGCTGTCGAAGGGCCGCGCCATGCTCGGCATCGGCGCGGCGTGGAACGAGGAGGAGTGCGTCGGTCTCGGCCTGCCCTTCCCCGCCACCGCCGAGCGCTTCGAGCGCCTCGAGGAGACGCTGCAGATCTGCCTCCAGATGTGGGGCGACAGCGTCGAGCCGTATGCCGGCAAGCACTACCAACTCGGCAGCACCCTCAACTCCCCGCAGTCGGTGCAGCGTCCGCACCCGCCCATCCTCATCGGTGGCGGCGGCGAGAAGAAGACGCTCCGGATGGTCGCGCAGTACGCCCAGGCCTGCAACCTCTTCGACAGCCCCGACCTCGCCCACAAGCTGGAGGTCCTCCGCGGCCACTGCGAGGCTCTCGGCCGCGACTACGACGAGGTCGAGAAGACCGTCATGGGACCGGTCGACCCGGGCGCGGACGGCGAGAACGTCGACGCCACGCTCGAGCACCTGCGTGACCTCGCCGGGCTCGGTGTGACGCACGTGCAGCTGGGCATCGGTGACGGCTCGAAGACCGACGTGCTCGAGCTCATCGGCGAGCGCATCATCCCCGAGGCCGCGACGTTCTGAGCGGGAGGCGCGGCGTCAGCTGAGGATGTCGCTGCGCCGGAAGCGGCGGTAGGCGAGCATCGTGAAGGCGACGGCCCACACGAGCGCCCACAAGGCGCCGTGCACCATGTCGGTGTAGTCCGGTGACACGGCGAGGGCGTCCTGCCAGGCCCGCGAGTAGTGGCCCGGGAAGGCGTTGCGGTAGGGGTCGAGCGCGTCGAGCTGGTCGAGGATGTTGAGCAGGATGCTGACGAGCACGGCGCCGCCGACCGCCGCGAGCGGCGCGTCGGAGCGCGTCCCGATCCAGAAGGCGATGGCGGCGATCGGCAGCAGTGTCACGAAGATGTAGGCCATCGCGAGCGCCAGGCGCGGCAGGAACTGGCCCCACGAGAGGTTCTCGCCGAGCGGGTTGGTCAGCGGGTCCCAGCCGTAGGCGACGCCGCCGACGAGCAGGCCCCACGCCGGCAGCAGGACCGTCGCGACGAGGGTCGAGGCGATCCCGATCGCGAGCTTGCTCGTGAGCAGGCGGGCCCGCTGCACCGGCGCGATGAGCAGGTAGCGCAGCGACGACCACGACGCCTCGGAGGGCACGGCGTCGCCGCAGAAGAGGGCGGCGAGCAGCACGAGGAGCAGCTCCGAGGCGAGGAAGACGAGCACGAGGCTGAAGTTCGCGGCCCCGCTCTGGGCGAGGTCGAAGATCCGGGTCGAGGCACCGCCACGGCTGTTGCTCGACCGCTGGCCGAAGGCGAACGACCCGACGAGGACGAGCGGCAGCGCCAGGAGCAGGCCGAAGGCCCAGATCGTGCGTCGCCGGCCCCACTGCCGGCGCAGCTCGGACCGCCACGACAGCGGATCGCGCACCTGGTGGATCTCGCCGCTCCCCGCTGCCGGAGCCGGCTCGATGACGTCGAGCAGAGCGTCCCCGGGGCTCACGTCCGGGCCCCCCGCGTGGGTCTCGCTCATCGCGCCCTCACCTGCCTCAGTCGCTCGACGAGGGACGCACCCTCGTCTCCGGGCTCGCCGGCCGCACCCGGTGCGGACGCCGACGAGATGACGCCGAGGAAGACCTCCTCGAGGTGGCGGCGGCTGCTGACGCCGACGACGGGCAGCCCCGCCGACACGGCAGCCGCGACGACCTCGGCCCGGCCGCGGTCGGCGACGACGACGATCCGGGTCGGGGTGTCGACGCGCACCTCGGTGACGCCAGCTGCGGCCTCGAGCGCGTGCACGCCGGCGCTGACGACGTCGTGGTCGACGTGCTCGGGCAGGTCGAGGATCGTCGTGTCGTCGCTGTCGACGAGCTCGGCGACGGGGCCCTGCGTGATGACCCGGCCGGCGTGCATGACGACGACGTGGGTGCACGTCATCTCGACCTCGGCGAGCAGGTGGCTCGAGACGACGACGGTGCGCCCGGTCTCGGCGTAGCGGCGCAGGATCGGGCGCATCGCCGCGATCTGGGGCGGGTCGAGGCCGTTGGTCGGCTCGTCGAGGATGAGCAGCTCGGGCAGCCCGAGCATCGCCTGGGCGATGCCCAGTCGCTGCTTCATGCCATGGCTGTAGGACTTGACCGGCCGGTCGACGGCGCCGCCGAGGGCCGCGACGTCGAGGGCCTCGGCGATGTGGGCGTCCTCGGGGTCCCGGCCCGTGGCGGACCAGTAGGCCTCGAGGTTCTGGCGCCCGGTGAGGTGCGGCAGGAAGCCGGGGCCCTCGATGAGCGCGCCGACCCGGCCGAGCACCCGCGAGCCGGCGGAGACGGGCTCACCGAGCACGTGGACGCTGCCGGCGTCGGAGGAGATGAGTCCCATGACCATCCGCATGGTCGTCGTCTTGCCGGCGCCGTTGGGGCCGAGCAGCCCGACGACCTGACCCTTCTCGGCCCGCCACGACACGTCGTCCACGGCGCGGTGGCCGTCGGCGTACGTCTTGACGAGTCCCTCGATGACGAGCGGGACGTCGGCGAGGTCAGGCCGCGCGGGCAGGTGCATCCGGCGGCGACGGCGCACGAGCCAACCGGCGAGCGCCGCGAGGAGCAGCACCGCGAGGGCGCCGGAGGCGAGGAGGGTCTCGGTGTCGACGCCGCCGGCCACGGCCCCGTCGACCGCGGCACCGGTCGCGACCGGGAGGGTGAGCGCCGAGGCCCCCGAGATGCGGATGCCGCTCGGGGTCCGCGAGTTGGAGTACGTCGACTCGGTGCTCGTCAGCAGGACGCGCCACCGGGTGCCGGCCGGCAGGTCGTAGGTCGCTGCCGGGAGCGAGATCGTCACTGGGGTGGGCCGGCCCGGCGTCACGGTGAGGCGCACCGGCGCGACGAGCGGGTTGGTCAGCGTCACCGAGCCACCGGTGACGCGCCACACCGACGCGAAGAGCGTGACGTCCGGCGCGTCGGACGTGACGGTGAGTCGCATCGTCGGCGACCCGACCACCGTCTCGGCCTCGGCGACGGGCTGCGTGTCGAGGGCCGTCGACTGACCGGGCAGCGCCGCGATCTGGTACGTCGAGAGGCTGACGCCCAGGGCGGCGAGGCCGGGCACGGCGATGAGCGAGGCCGGCTGTCCGCCGGGCGGGTGCAGCAGCGCCCCGGAGGTCGTCGTCAGGGGCAGCTCGCGCGTCCGGAGCGCCGCGCCGGACAGCCCCGGGTATGCCGTGAGGGTGTGGAGCGTCGTCGGCTGACCCGCCCGACCGGCGGGGGTGCCGTAGGTGAAGGCCGCTGTGGGCAGGGCCGATCCGCGTGCGCCCTTGTCACGCACGTAGTGGTCGAGCCACGTGTAGGAGGCCTCGACCTCCTCCGCCTCGTGGGTGCTCGGGGCGTCGTGGCCGCCGTCGCTCCACCGGACGGCATACGGCGTGCCGGAGGCGGCGAGCGCCGACGCGTTGGCGTCGGCCTGGTCGAGCCCGAAGAGCGAGTCGCCGACCCCTTGGACGAGGAAGGTCGGCGCGGTGAGGGCGTTCATCGTCGGCTTCGGGCTGTGCGCGCGCAGCAGCGTCGTCAGTTGGGGTGAGGCGGTGCCGGTCTCGGAGGCCTGGACGAAGAGGCGGCAGATCGTCGGGTCGAAGCGGCCGCAGTCGGCGGTTCCGGTGCCCGCCCCCTGGCCGCCACGGAGCGCCGAGAGGAAGAAGTTTGTCGCCCAGACCTGCTTGAAGGGTCCGGCGACGTCGATCGGCGAGCGCCCGGCAGCGGTGGTCGCCGCCTTCGTCACGGCGGCCTGCGGGAAGAAGGCGTCGGCGAGATCGTTCCACGTGATGGCCGAGACGACGCCGTCGACCCGCCGGTCGGAGCCGGCCAGCATGAGGGCGAGGGCGCCGCCGTAGGAGGCACCCATGACCCCGGCGCGCGGGTCTCCCGGACCGTCGAGCTCGACGTCGGAGCGCTTGGCCGCGAGGTCGAGCAGCGTTCTCGCGTCAGCGATCTCGTAGGCCGGGTCGTTGAGGTGGATGCGACCGCCGGACGCGCCGTGCCCACGGGCGCTCCACGCGATGACGACGTAGCCGCGGTCGTGCAGGTCGTTCGCCTGGCTCGTCACCGAGTCCTTGGTGCCGCCGAAGCCGTGGGCGAGCAGGACGACCGGGTGCTTGCCGCTCGACTGCGGCCACACGGAGACGTCGAGGCGCACGGCCGTGCCGTCGGGCTCGGCACCGACGGGCACCGTCGTGGCCTCGGGCGAGACCGGGTCGGCGGCGAGAGCGGCCGGGGCGGGCGCCATCGCCAGGCTCGACCCGAGGACGAGCGCGGCGAGGAGGGAGGCCCGGACCGACATGCCCACATCACATCACGGGCTCGTCGTTGAACGGTCACCGACCGTCGAGGGTTGGACCGGGGTCAGTCGCGGGAGAGCCGCTGCTCGAGGACGTAGGCCACGACGATGCACGCGACGAGGACCATCCCGGGCGGGAGGAACCGCGCGGCCCCCTCGAGCTGGAGCCACTCGTAGGGCGCGACGGTGAACTCGAAGAGCGACAGGTCGAGCAGGTAGCGCAGGATCGGGAGCACCCCGAACACGATGCCGATGACGCCGACGAGGTTGATGACGAAGCGCGAGCGTGCTCCGGTGTCGTGCGGGTCGGTCACGGTCGGTCCTCTCCGTCGATGAGGTGCTGCTGCCCGAACAGCTGGGCCGTGGCGCGCGCGGTCGGCGACCCGGCGTCGAGGTCGGCGCCCGCCGCGACGAGGACCCGGACGACCTCGTCCTCGCCCTTGAACATCGCCCCGGCCACCGGGGACTGGTCGCGGTCGTTGCGGCGGTCGACGTCGGCGCCGCGGTCCACGAGGCTCGTGACCGTGTCGAGGTGGCCGTGGTAGGCCGCGAGCATGACGAGCGTGTTGCCGGCGGCGTCCTGCTGGTCGAGCGGGAAGCCGTGGTCGAGGAACTCGACGAGGTCGGCTGTGCGACCGTCGCGCGCCATGTCCATCGCGACCGCCACGATCTGCTCCAGCTGCTCCGGCGTGAGCGGCGACTCCGTCATGACACCAACCTACGGGTCGCCCAGTGCCGGGCGAGGCACCACCCGGCGACGGCGCCGAGGACGATGCCGGGCAGCAGGACCGCGGCGAAGAGCACCCGTCGGGACTCGGGCCAGACCCAGATCAGGACGCCGAGGGCCACGAGGAGGGAGACCCCGCCGAGGACGACCACGCGCCGGCCGGCTGGGCGATGCCGTCGGGGCGAGCGAGCTCGCAGAAGCAGCGGGTCGCGAGGCACGTCGCGCCGTCAGCGGGCATGCCGCGACGGTAGCCCCAGGCGACCCGTGTTAGATACGTCCATGGCCACCACCTCCCTCGGAGACACCACCGTCCACAC
Source organism: Terrabacter sp. RAF57 (assembly GCF_052113925.1). Lineage (NCBI taxonomy): Bacteria > Bacillati > Actinomycetota > Actinomycetes > Micrococcales > Intrasporangiaceae > Terrabacter > Terrabacter sp. RAF57. The sequence continues at coordinate 25,553 of NZ_JBFRDT010000017.1, forward strand.
CGTCGGCGACCTGCCGGCCGTGGGCACCCCCGCTCCCGCGTACACGCTGACCGGCACGAACCTGCGCGACGACGTGACGCTGCCGTCGGGCCGGCGCGTCGTGCTCAACATCTTCCCGAGCGTCGACACCGGCGTCTGCGCGGCGAGCGTGCGCCGCTTCAACGAGATCGCCGCCGGGCTCGACAACGCGGCGGTCGTCTGCGTGTCGGCCGACCTACCGTTCGCGCTGAACCGCTTCTGCGGCGCCGAGGGTATCGAGAACGTCGTCGTGGCGTCGTCGTTCCGCTCCGGCTTCGGCTACGACTACGGCGTACGGATGGAGAACGGCGGCTTCGCCGGCCTCCTCGCCCGTGCGGTCGTCGTCATCGACGCGGACGGCACCGTCGCGCACACGGAGCTCGTCCCCGCAATCGGCCAGGAGCCCGACTACGACGCCGCCATCGCCGCCCTGGGCTGACGCGCGGGTGAAGCCGCGGACGCTGCGCACCAGCAGCGGCCAGCAGCCGGCGACGAGCATCCAGACGGCGATGCCGACCATGAGGTCGGGCGTCTCGACGGAGGCGCTGAGCGGGCCGGCGATGACGTTGCCGAGAGGCAGCGCGACGAACGAGATGAGCACGTCCCACGAGACGACGCGGGCCAGCCGGTCGTGGGGCACACCCTGCTGGACGGCGGTCTGCCACCCGACGTCGAAGTAGAGCAGTCCGGCCTGGCCGACGAGGGCGAGCGCCATGATCGCGACGAGCCCTCCGGGCCAGGCGAACGCGAGCGGGAAGAGCGGGAAGAGGCCGAGGGCCGCGAAGGCCCAGAGGAGCATCCGGCGAGGCTGGAGCCGCATCGCGACGAGCCCTCCGACGAGCCCGCCCGCGCCGAGCGCCGCCGTGACGAGGCCGAGGGCGTGCGCGCCGCCGAGGTCGCGCACGGCCGTCACCTCGACGAGGACGATGAAGACCCCACTCGCGACGTGGAACATCGCCGCCGCGAGGAGGCTCGACCACAGCCAGTCCCGACTCCGGATCTCGGCGAGGCCCTCGCGGATCTCGGTCAGCATGCCGGTGCGCTCCGCGACGTGGTCGGCGCGAGCCCGGAGCCGCGCGACGCAGACCGCCGACCAGGCGAAGGTCAGCGCGTTGACCGTGAAACCGGCGACCGGGCCGAACCGGGCGACGACGAGGCCGGCGAGGACCGGGCCGCCCACCTGGGCGCTCGACTGGAGGAAGCTGATCGCGCCGTTGGCGGTCTGGAGTGCCGCGGCCGGGACGATGAGGGGCCTCAGCGAGACGAAGGCCGGGTGGAAGAAGGCGCCCGCACCCGCTGTGACCGCGGCCAGACCGGCGAGTACGCCCACCGGCGGGTCGCCGAGCGCGAAGGCGACGGCCATGGCGGCGACGGAGCCGGCTCGGGTGAGGTCAGCGCCGACCATGATCCGGTGCGGCGTCACGCGGTCGGCCCAGACGCCGCCGACGAGGGTGCACAGGAGGCGGGCCACCACGGCGCTCGCGAGGACGACACCGAGCTCGCCTGCTCCCCCGCCACCCAGGACGACGGCCACGGACAGGGCGATCGGGTTGAAGGCGTCACCGACCCACGAGAGCCCCTGGCCGGCCAGCAGGAGTCGGACGTCGCGGAGGTGGAGCAGGTCGCGCATGGGCATGGGGTGACATTAGTTAAACGTCTGACTATCTGTCAACGAATAGTCAGGGATCTGCGCTCCCCGTGCTTCGGCTCTGCGAGACTGACGCCATGGCGAGAGCACGGCAGGACTCGGTCGACCGGCACGTCGCACGCTGGAGCGGCCTCCTCGAGGACATGGACCCCGAGGTCGAGGGCGCCGTCTCGCGCATGCAGGCGATCACCAAGCGGCTCAAGGCAGCCGACCACGCGAGCTACGCCGGTACGGACGACACGATCGAGGACTACCACACGCTCCACGCGCTGATGATCCAGCCGTTCCCCGAGGAGGCGACACCCGCGCAGCTCGCCGATGCGTGCGGCGTGACCCGCGCCGCGATGACGTCACGCGTCGACCGGCTCGTCCAGCGGGGCCACGCGACCCGCGAGGTCGACCCCATCGACCGGCGCCGCATCCTCATCCGGCCGACGCCGTCGGGACGGGCCATGTGGGAGAAGGGGATCGAGGCCGGCATGGCTCGTGAGCAGGAGGCCTTCTCGGGACTGACCGCCAAGGAGCTCGTCGCCCTCAATGGCCTGCTGCGCAAGGTCGTCCTCCACCTCGAGGGCGAGGACTGAGCCGTCAGGGAGTGTCGTCGTCGACCCAGTCGAGGGTGCGCTCGACGGCCTTCTTCCACGTGCGGAAGAGGCGCTCCCTCTCGGACTCGTCCATCGCGGGGGTCCACCGGCGGTCCTCGCCCCAGTTCTCACGGATCTCGTCGGTGCTMTGCCAGTAGCCGACGGCCAGCCCGGCGGCATACGCGGCGCCGAGCGCGGTGGTCTCGGCCACGACGGGTCGCACGACGTCGACCCCGAGCAGGTCGGCCTGGAACTGCATGAGCGTCTCGTTGACGACCATGCCGCCGTCGACCCGCAGCTCGGTGAGCGGCACTCCCGAGTCGGCGTTCATCGCCTCGAGCACCTCGCGCGTCTGGAAGGCCGTGGCCTCCAACGCTGCTCGGGCGATGTGGGCCTTGTTGACGAAGCGGGTCAGACCGACGAGCGCACCGCGGGCGTCGGGACGCCAGTGCGGCGCGAAGAGGCCCGAGAAGGCCGGGACGAAGTAGGCGCCGCCGTTGTCGTCGACGCTCGCCGCGAGCGTCTCGACCTCCTTGGCGTCCTTGATGAGGCCGAGGTTGTCGCGCAGCCACTGCACGAGCGACCCGGTGACGGCGATGGAGCCCTCGAGGGCGTAGACGGGCCGGCCGTCACCGAGCTGGTAGCAGACGGTCGTCAGCAGCCCGTTCTTCGACGCGACGATCTCCTCACCCGTGTTGAGGAGCATGAAGTTGCCCGTGCCGTAGGTGTTCTTGGCCGTGCCGACGTCGAGGCAGGCCTGGCCGAACGTCGCCGCCTGCTGGTCGCCGAGGATGCCGGCGACCGGCACGTCGATGAGGATGCCCGGCTTGCACGAGCCGTAGACCTCGGACGACGAGCGGATCTCGGGGAGCATCGCGAGCGGGACACCGATCGCCTCGGCGGCCGACGCGTCCCAGTCGAGGGTGCGCAGGTCCATCAGGAGGGTGCGCGAGGCGTTCGTGACGTCGGTGACGTGCACGCCACCGTCGTCCGCGCCTCCCGTGAGGTTCCAGAGCAGCCACGTGTCGATGGTGCCGAAGAGCAGCTCCCCCGCCTCGGCCCGTTCGCGGGCGCCGTCGACGTGGTCGAGGATCCAGCGCGCCTTGGGCCCGGCGAAGTACGTCGCGAGCGGCAGACCGGTGACGTCCTTGAAGCGCTCGATGCCGCCGTCGCGGGCCAGCTCGTCGCAGATCGCCTGGGTGCGGGTGTCCTGCCAGACGATGGCGTTGTGGATCGGCCGGCCGGTCGCACGCTCCCAGACGACGGTCGTCTCGCGCTGGTTCGTGATGCCGACCGCGGCGACGTGGGTGGCGTTGAGGTTGGCCTTGCCGAGCACCCCGCCGACGACGACGCGGGTGTTCTGCCAGATCTCCATCGGGTCGTGCTCGACCCACCCGGCGCGCGGGAAGATCTGCCGGTGCTCCATCTGGTCGACGGCCACGACGCGGCCCCTCCGGTCGAAGACCATGGCCCGGGTGCTCGTCGTCCCCTGGTCGATCGACACGACATGGCTGCGCTGCTCCGTCGGCATGACCAGACCGTACCGTCGCGCGCCTACATCTCGCCGCGTCCGAGCTCGCGGTGCCGCTCGCGCGCTTCCGCCACGCGGCTGACCGCGTCGCACCGTCCGCACACGATGATCGTGTCCTCGTCGCGGCTCTCACGGCGCCACCGGTGACCGGCGAACAGGCAGATGATCCACATGAGTCTCACCCGCCCAGTGTCGTCCACCAGAGCCGTCCGTGAGACGGGTTGGACAGCTCGAGGTGCTGCCGGGCCCGGTCGTTAGAGTGTCGTTCTCGGCACCGACGTGAAGGGGAACCGATGACGAGCCCAGTGCGGCTGGACACGGACTACCGGGCGCGGGCGTGGAAGCGCCTCGCCACGAAGCAGTTCGACGTGCTCGTCGTCGGTGGCGGCGTGACCGGCGGCGGCGTGGCCCTCGACGCGGCCACCCGCGGTCTCTCGACGGCACTCGTCGAGCAGCGCGACTTCGCCTCCGGCACCTCGTCGCGGTCGTCCAAGCTCTTCCACGGCGGCCTGCGCTACCTCGAGCAGATGAACTTCGACCTCGTCCGCGAGGCGCTCAAGGAGCGCGAGCTCATGCTGAGCCGCATCGCACCACACCTCGTCAAGCCGGTCTCCTTCCTCTACCCGCTGACCAGCCGCGGCTGGGAGCGCCCCTACGTCACCGCGGGCCTGACCCTCTACGACTCGATGGGCGGCGCGCGCTCGGTCCCGCGCCACAAGCAGCTCACCCGCACCGGAGCGCTCAAGCTGGCCCCGGCCCTCAAGCGCGACGCCCTCACCGGTGGGCTGCTCTACTACGACGCCCAGGCCGACGACGCCCGCCACACGCTGACGACCGTCCGCACCGCGGCCGCCTACGGCGCCACCGTCGTCGCCTCGGCCCGCGTCGTCGAGCTGCTGCGTGCGGGCGAGCGGGTCGTCGGCGCCCTCGTCGAGGACGTCGAGACGGGCGAGCGCACCGAGGTCCGGGCCTCCGTGGTCATCAACTGCACCGGCGTGTGGACCGACGACATCCAGACCATGGCGGGTGGCCGCGGCCGCTTCCACGTCCGCGCGAGCAAGGGGGTGCACATCGTCGTCGCCCGCGACCGGATCAACTCCGAGTCGGGCCTCATCCTGCGCACCGAGAAGTCGGTCCTCTTCGTCATCCCGTGGGGCACGCACTGGATCATCGGCACGACCGACACCGACTGGGAGCTCGACCTCGCCCACCCGGCAGCGACGCGCGCCGACATCGACTACATCCTCGAGCACATCAACACCGTGCTCAAGGTGCCGTTGACCCACGAGGACATCCAGGGCGTCTACGCCGGCCTGCGCCCCCTCCTCTCCGGCGAGAGCGAGGACACGAGCCAGCTCTCCCGCGAGCACGCCGTGGCCCGCCCGCAGCCCGGGCTCGTCTCCATCGCCGGCGGCAAGTACACGACCTACCGCGTCATGGCGGCAGATGCCGTCGACGCCGCACGCGAGGACATCGGCGGCGACGTCTCCGACAGCGTCACCGAGTTCATCCCGCTGTCGGGCGCCGAGGGCTACGTCGCCCTCGTCAACCAGATCGACCGCCTCGCGCGCCACCAGGACCTCCCGGTCTGGCGCATCACGCACCTGCTCGAGCGCTACGGATCGCTCGTCCACGAGCTCTTCGCCCTCGCGGAGGACGACCGCTCGCTCTACGAGCCGCTCCCCGGGGCGGAGGAGTACCTCCGGGTCGAGGCGCTGTATGCCGCCACGCACGAGGGCGCGCTGCACCTCGACGACGTGCTGGCCCGGCGCACCCGCATCTCCATCGAGACCTCGAGCCGCGGCGCCGACAGCGCCCGCGCCGTGGCCGAGATCGTCGCGCCGGTGCTCGGATGGGATCCCGAGCGGGTCGAGGCCGAAGTGTCCGGTTACATCGCCAGGGTCGAGGCCGAGCTCGAGTCGCAGAAGGAGCTCGCCGACTCCGAGGCCAACGCCGAGCGCCTCAGCGCCCCGGACGTCCGCCGCATCCCGGTGAGCCGCGCGCCCGAGCAGTCCTGAGGGACCGAACGCTCGACAACCGCTCCGCAGGACGGCCTCGTTCCTAGACTGACAGGATGAGGACTCGACGCGGCCGGACCGCGGTAGGGGCTACCGTCGCGGCGGCCGTCGCGGCCGTCGTCCTGCTCGTCGCGGGCTGCGGCACGCCCAACCCGACCGCCCAGGCCCGGCTCGAGGGGCACGCGACCGGGCACACGGCGGGCGCCACCGACCACCCGGCGACGGCTGCCACGGGTCACGCGGCGAAGCCCGTCGCTCCCGCCAAGCCGGCCGCGCTGCGGGCCGGTGAGTCGATGCGGACGGTGACGTCGCCGGTCTCCTACACGCCGAAGGCGCCGACGACCGGCACCGACGACTATCGGTGCTTCGTCCTCGACCCCGGGGTGACGCGCGACGCGTTCGTCACCGGCTTCGACATCGCCCCGGGCCAGCCGCAGGAGGTGCACCACGTCATCCTCTTCCGCGTGCCACCGTCGGCGGCCGCTGCGGCCCGCGCCCGCGACGCCGAGTCCGGCGGCAGGGGCTGGACCTGCTTCGGCGGCACCGGGCTCGGGTCGCGCGGCGCGAGCCTCGACGACGCCCCGTGGGTCGGAGCCTGGGCACCGGGTGGTCGCGAGAACGTCCTACCGGCCGACGTCGGCATCCCCCTGCAGCGCGGCTCCCTGCTCGTCATGCAGGTGCACTACAACCTCCGGCACGGCGTGACGCCCGACCGCACCTCCGTGAAGCTGCGTCTCTCGTCCTCGTCGAAGCTCAAGCCCCTCGAGACGATGCTCTACCCCGCGCCCGTCGAGCTGCCTTGTCGCGCAGGAAAGTCGGGACCGCTGTGCGATCGCAACGCGGCAGTCGCCGACGTGACCGAACGCTTCGGCGCCATGTCGTCGCGCATCGTCAACGGCCTGCTGCTCGTCTGCAACGGCACGCTCATCCCGACCCCCGGCGCCACCCAGTCCTGCACGCGCAGCGTCGAGCAGGCCGCGACGATCCGCGCCGTTGCCGGCCACATGCACCTGCTCGGCTCGTCCCTGCGCATCGACCTCAACCCCGGCACCGCCCGCGCGAAGACGCTGCTCGACATCTTGGCCTGGGACTTCGACAACCAGGGCTCGGTCCCGATCCCGGCGACGGCGATCCGGCCCGGTGACTCGATCCGGGTCAGCTGCACCCACGACCAGGCCTGGCGCGACAAGCTGCCCGACCTCCAGGGGCTGCCCGAGCGCTACGTCGTCTGGGGCGAGGGCACGACCGACGAGATGTGCCTCGGTCTGCTCAGCGTCACGCGTCCCTGACCGCGTCCGGCCGTGCACAATGAGGCCGTGAAGACTGACGTCCTCGTCGTCGGCGGTGCCGGCGTCGACACCATCGTGCGCGTCGATGCCCTGCCCGTTCCCTTCTCCGACTCCCACGTCGTCCCGCCCATCGACACCGTCGTCGGGCACACGGGCTGCGGCGTCGCGCTCGGCTGCCACCGCCTCGGCCTCGCCACGCGATTCGTCGACGTCATCGGCGACGACCACGAGGGCCGGATGCTCCTCGACCGGTTCGCGGCCGAGGGGCTCGCCTTCGATCATGTCGTCGACGCGAGCGGCACCCGTCGGGCCGTCAACCTCGTCGACGCCACGGGCCGCCGGATGTCCTTCTACGACCCGCGCCACCCCTACGACCTCGCGCCCGACCCGGCGCTCTGGCGCAGTCCGCTCGAGCAGTCACGGCACGTGCACGCCTCGATCATGCCGTGGGCCGTCGGCGCCCTCGAGGACGCCACGGCCGCCGGGGCCACGACGTCGACCGACCTGCACGACTGGGACGGGCGCAACCCCCACCACCGCCCGTTCGCGTATGCCGCCGACCTCGTCTTCGTGTCGGGCTCGCGTCTGGACGGGGTCGAGGACGACGTCGTCGCCGACGTGCTCGACCGCGGCCGCGCCCGGCTCGTCGTCGTCATGGACGGCGCCCGGGGCAGCCGGGTGACGGTGCGCGAGGGTGGCTCGTTCGCGGTGGCCGCCGTCGACATCGACGGTCGCTTGGCGGTGGACTCGAACGGCGCCGGCGACGCCTACGTCTCGGCCTTCCTGCACGCGTGGCTCGCCGGCGGTGACGCTCGCGCGGCGGCCCGGGCCGGGACCGTGGCGGGGTCGTGGGCGTGCGGTACCGCGGGCACGCACTCGAGCCTCATCGGCCCGGACGAGCTCATCCGTCAGCTGGCGCGCCACTACGGCGGTGCCGGTCGGGACTGAGGCCCGACCGGAACGCCTCGGCGCTCACCCCGTCGGCGCGTCGTCCGACATGCCGCTGCCGATGTTGACCATCCAGCCGATGCCGAACCGGTCGGTCACCATGCCGAACTCGTCGCCCCACGCCTGCTTCTCGAGGGGCATCATGACGGAGCCACCGTCGGCGAGCTTGTCCCAGTAGCCGTGCAGCTCGTCGGTGTCGTCGCCGCTCAGGCTGACGGAGATGTTGGTGCCCGGCTGGTAGGGCATCTGCTCGGGGGTGTCGGACGCCATGATCGTGTAGCCGCTCGGCGTCTCCAGCTGGGCGTGCATGACGTTGTCGGCGCTGGGACCGTTGTCACCGAACTCGCCGAACGTCGAGACGACGAGCTCGCCGCCGAAGACGGACCGGTAGAACTCCATCGCCGCTCGGGCGTCGTCCTTGAAACTGATGTAGGGGTTGAGGCGGGATGCCATGGCCGTGCTCCTCTCTGGGTGAAGCGGATCCCTCACGGTAGGACCGCGGACCGACATCCGCGGTTGCTTTCAGTACGAGCGTCGCGACCGGGCCGCTCCCCGGTTCGAGCCAAGGGGTGCCTGGGTCCGGCCGTTGTCGGTCGGTCCCAGGCCGCCCTGGCAGCCGGGGCAGTAGAACATCGTGCGTTCACGGGTGGGCTCGCCGATCATCGCGACCCGCACGGTTGCACCGCAGCGCCGGCAGGGCCGGCCGCTGCGCGCGTGGACGTAGTGCGCCTCGTCGAGGCGCTGGCTGCCCGTGCTCGACTGCACCGCATGGCGCCGGCCGTTGTCGATGAGGCGGTGGGCRCGGGCCACGACCCGCTCGACCGTCTCGCGCCCGAGCTCGTCGGCGCGGCTCCACGGCGGCACCCGCTCGAGGAAGAGCGTCTCGGCGCACCACATGGTGCCGACGCCCGCGAGGTTGCGCTGGTCGAGCAGGGCCTGCCCGACGGGCACCCGCGCGCCCGCGACGTTGTCGACGGCACGGGCGAGGTCCCAGTCCGGGCCGAGCACGTCGGGCCCGAGGTGGCCGACGAGGTCGCCCTCGTGCGCCRTCGGCACGAGGTCGAGCATGCCGAGCCGCAGCCCGAGGGCGGTCCAGTCGGGCGCCGCGACGAGGGCCCGCAGCTGCGGGTTGCGCCGCCACCGGGCAGGAAGCCCCGGTGTCGCCTCGACGCGCCACTGGCCCTCCATCCGCAGGTGCGAGTGGAGGGTGAGACCGCCCTCGACGCGGTGCAGCACGTGCTTGCCCCGGCTGACGACCTCGAGGGTCGTGCGGCCGGTGAGGTCAGCCGTGGCGATCTCCCCCGGCCAGCGCAGGTCGGACTCGACGATCTCGCGGCCGGCGAGGGCCTGGTCGAGGCGGGTGGCGGTGCGCCACACGGTGTCTCCCTCGGGCACGCCACCTCCTGATCACCGGTCGTTCACCTGCGCGGTCGCGCGCCCGTCCAGCCTATTCACATCTCCCGACTACCTTCGCCGGGTGCGTGACCTCTCCGTCGTCGTGTCCGCCCACGGCTCCTGCGACCGGGTGGCCGCGTGCCTCGGTGCGCTGGCGGCCCAGACCCTCCCGGCCGACCGGTTCGAGGTCGTCGTCGTGCTCCACGGCCCGGGGTCGAGCGCCCGGGACACCGTCGAGCGCGTGGCGCGGGGACCGTTGGCGGGCCACGAGGTCGAGCTCGTCGACGCCGTCGCAGGCTCCCCGGGCGCCGCCCGCAACGTCGGGGTCGGGCTCGCGCGCGCCCCGTGGACGACGTTCGTCGACGGGACCGACGCCGTCGCGCCGACGCACCTCGAGACGTTGTATGCCGTCCGCCACCCCGAGCGCATCGTCGTCAGCACGACGCCGGCGGGCGACGACGCCCCGCGCCACGTCGCGCCGCACCTCGCGGCTGAGAGCCTGCGCGGGCGGCGCGGCAGGCTCTACCCGACCCGGTGGCTCGTCGACACCCCGTTCGTCGAGGGGCTGTGCGGCAGCGAGGACACGGTGCTCCACGGGCAGCTGCTCAGCCGGTTCGACCGTCAGTTCGCCGAGCTCGACCTGACGCCTGGTCCCGCCGACGCGCCCGGGGACCGGCCCGACGCTGCCGACGCCGTAGACCCCGACGCAGCCGTCCGGGCGCACCTGTCGGTCCTCACGGCCCTGACGGCCGGGACGCAGGCCGACCCGGCCGACCGCACCCCGGTCACGAACGCCCTCGCGGCCGCCGAGGTCGCCGACCTGCGGCAGATGAGCGACCTCCACCCCGGCGGGCACGCCCACGTCGAGGCCGCTCTCCGCGACGCCGGCATCCGGGGCATCACCTCGCTCGGACCGGCCCACGTCGACGGGACCGCCGACGGCTTCGGCCTCTTCCACACTCCTCCGTCCGGCGCCCGGTCGCTCGTCGTCGTCGCGGGCAGCGCCGGGTCCGTCAACGAGCACGCGCGGATGCTCGGCTTCCTCGCCCGCAGCGGGCACGGCATCCGCGTCCTGCACTACCGAGGTCGGCTCAAGCAGAGCTTGCGCAGGCTCCCAGAGACGCATCGGGTCGAGGTGCTTCCCGCCTCCCTCGGCTGGATCGAGGCCCGGGTCACCGCCGGTGCGCCCCGCCGCCGCCGGATCGCGCTGCGGGCCTCGCAGGAGGGCCTGCGCCTCGGTCGGCGCGCGCTCCCCGAGCTCGTGCCCGCCCGGCTGGCCGCACCCGCCTTCGGCCGGGTCGACACCCGCGCCGCCACGCTGCTCGCCGAGCCGGGGACGCGGCTCGTCCTCGACCGCGCCGGCTCGACCCTGCTGCGCGCGTGGGGCGACGACAGCCCCACCGTCGGCGCGCCCGAGCTCGCCGACCTCGTGCTGCGCACGGCCGCCAGCCAGCTGCGCGGGTCGCTCGCCGACGCGCACGCCGTCCGCGCGGCCTCGCGGCTGCTGCGCGGCGAGGCCGCACGCACCCGCGGCGAGCTCGACCCGGAGCTGTGGACGATGGTGGCCTACCGGCTGCTCCGCGCCGGTAGGCTCGAGGCCGCCACCGCCCTGCTCGACGACCGGGAGGCCCTCTTCGGCGCGCTCGCCCACCCCGCTCTCCAGGCACTTCACGCCGTCCTCACCGGCGTCGACCCGTCGACCGTCGACGTCGTCGACGCCGCCCGTGTGACGCTGCGTCACACCGACGACGCGCTGGCCGACGGCGACCTCGACCGCGCCGCCTTCCTCACGACGGTCGCTCTCGACCTGCTCTTCACACGGCGCCTGCACACGGCCGAGACGCGCTCGGCCATCGTGTCCGAGCCCGACGCCTTCCTCGCTCCCCTCAGGGAGACCGAGGTCGGCCGCCTGCTCGGCCGGCGCACGGCCAGCCCGACGCCGCGGGTGTCGCGGCTGTCGCGGCAGCAGCCGAGGGAGACCGACCGCCCTTGCGTCACCGTGCTGCCCGGCGCCTACCCGAAGTTCGCGGCGGCCGTCGTCGCCGGCCTCGACGACCGCGCCGACGTCGAGGTGCTCGACCTCTCGGCCCGGCAGAGGCGTTTCGCCAACACCGGGGTCGACCCGGTGACGGTGCGCGAGCGGCTGCTCGCCGCGACCGGCCACCCCCCGACGCTCGACCTCGCCACCGCGGAGGCGCTCTCGGCCGACGTCGTCTTCGTCGACTGGGCCGACAAGGGCCTGACCTGGCTGACGCAGGTCGTGCCGGAGGGGACGCGCGTCGTCGTACGCCTGCACGGCGTCGACACCTTGAGCGCCTGGCTGCACACCGCCGAGTGGGACAAGGTCGACGACGTGATCTTCCCGAGCGACCACCTGCGGCGTGCGGCGGCGGCGGCGCTGGGAGGACGTCTGGACGGCATACGCCAGCACGTCGTCGCCAACCCCGTCGACGTCGAGCGCTACGTCCTGCCCAAGACCGAGTCCGCTCGCACGACGCTCGGGATGGTCGGCTGGGCGCAGCAGGTCAAGGACCCGCTGTGGACCCTCGACGTCCTCGCCGCGTTGCGCCGGCACGACCCCCGCTGGCGGCTGCGGCTCATCGGCGCCGACTTCGCCGTCGACGACCCCAACCCCGTCGAGCGGGAGGCCGCTCGCGCCTTCCACGCCCGGATGGGCGACCCCCTCGTCGCCGACGGCGTCGACTTCGTCGGCTACACGGCGCGGCTGCCCGAGCACCTCCGTGAGGTCGGCTGGGCCGTGAGCTCGAGCCGCCGCGAGGGCTTCCACATCGGCCTCGTCGAGATGGCCGCGAGCGGCGCCGTCCCCGTCGTGCGCGACTGGCCGGTGTATGCCGGCATCGGCGGTGCCACGAGCCTCTTCCCTGCCGACTGGGTGTCGACCACCGCGGCCGAGGCCGCTCAGCGGATCCTCAGGGTCAGCGGCTCCGGGACGTGGGACGACGCGAGCGGGCGCACCGTCGACACGGTGCGCGAGCGCTTCAGCGGGACGGACTCGGCAGAGCGGCTGCGCCGGATCGTGCTGGGAGAGCGCTGATCCGGCGGAGCACCTGCACCGCCGCGCTGACGTGCTCGATCGGCGAGCGGTGGTCCAGGGGCTGCTCGTCGAGGGCGCTGCCCTCCTCGACGACGCCCCACACCTGGGTGCCGCTGCCCCGGTAGTCGCTCCACTTCGACGGCAGGAAGGGGTTCGGCGCCCCCGGTGGGCTCACCGCGTCGTTGACGAGCAGGCAGTCCATCCGGCGCGACAGCGCGAGGAACTCGAGGTAGCCGACGAAGGGCCCGACGCGGACGCAGTCGGTGAGCCCGCGCGCGACGACGACGTCGTGCAGCTCCTCGGGCTTCGACGTGTAGACGTGGAGCATGATGCGCTCGCGGGACTCGCGAGGGAGCAGGGCCAGGGCGTCGAGCACCCCGGAGACGCCGCGGTTGGCGTAGAAGTTGCCGAAGTAGCCGATGTGCCGCCGGCCCGGGTCCAGCTGGTGCGTCGACGGTTTCGCGTCGTAGAGCGCGGCCGGCGGCGTGGGGTGCGGTGACACGACGGCGACCTGCTCGACGCGGGCCGCGAGCTCGCGGTCGTGGCAGCTCTCGAGCATGAAGTCGCGCTGGCGCGTGTTGGTGAACATCACCGAGTCCGCGAGGGCGAACGCCGCGACCTCGCACCACTCGAAGGCGTTGAGGCCGGCGGGTGGCCGGAACCCGACCGCCTCGACCGCCGACCGCAGTCGCGCGAGGGTGCGGTCGTCGTGGGCCGGTGCCACACGGACCTGCCCGAGGACGTCGTGCGACAGCGGGTCGGAGAACTCGGCGTCCCAGTGCAGCCCGGGCCGCGCCGACTTGAGCGCGACCGCGAGGAAGTGGGATGCCGCGAACTGTGCTCTGCTGTAGACGGACTCGTACTCACCCTGTAGCGACTCCCAGCGGAGGAAGGTCTCGAGACCGAGCTGCTGGTAGTCGACGATGGAGCCCCATGAGCTGAAGGCCGTGCGTGAAGGCACGGCGGCGAAGCGCCGGACGAGGCCGCCGCAGAGCTGCACGAGGTCAGGGTCCTGGTGGCGGATCGAGTCCATCGCGTTGCAGATGACGTCGACGGGCTCGCCGCGGTCGTGGACGCGCTTGGCCGCGACGACCGCAGCGGTGTCGCTGTAGGGCGGGAAGCAGTACGACGCGACGAGGCGACGGGCGAGTGCGTTCATGGTGGGTCCTCAGACGGTGACGTGGACGGTGGGGTCGCCGTGGAAGGCGAGCACCCCACGGCGGGAGAGCAGCTCGACGTCCGAGATCGGCCACGTGTGACCGTCCGGCGTCGACGCGCGCACCGACACGAAGTTGAAGCGGTCCGTCGAGTAGACGCGGCCGCCCTCGGCGCGCACCTTGTCGAGGAACGTCGTGTCGACCCGCCGCGGGAGGTCCTCGAACCGCAGCCGCGCGGCGAGGTCGCGCTCGAGGAGCAGGGTGCCGCCCTGGACGAGGTCGACGTAGCGGTGCTCGGCGTCGGGGAAGCGCAGCAGGGTCGCGCCCGTCGCGGTGAGGTGCGCGTAGTGCGCCCACTTCCCGACGACGGCCGCGTCGGTGTAGTCGAAGGCGCGGACGAGGTCGCGGAGGTAGTGCGCGGCGTAGACGTTGTCGTCGTCCATCTTGGCGACGTAGCGCCCGGACGCGGCGTCGACGCCGGCGTTCATGCACGCGCCAAGGGTGTCGGTGGAGGGACGCGCGACGACGACGACGCGGGTCGGGTCGAGGCCGGCGGCCTCGGCGCGACGACGCAGCTCCTCGCCACCCACCTCGAACCCGTGCGTGACGAGGACGAGCTCGGTCTCAGCATGGGCCTGGGCCGCGACGAAGCCCAGCACGTGGTCGACCTGGCCGGGACGCATCGTCGGGACGACCGCCGAGACGCCGAGGTCGCGGGCCGGCGTCTCGAGACCGACGGCGGCCAGCACGGTGTCGATGCGGTGACCGTAGGTGTGGGCGTCGAGCACCCGGCGGTGGGCGCGCAGCCCGAGCCGGTCGCGGTAGTCCTCGTGCTGGAGGAGGGCCCGCAGCTCGCGCGTCGTCTCCTCGGCGCTGCGGGTGACGCGGACCGTGTCGCCGAAGAAGGGCTCGACCGAGGCGGCCGGACCGGACAGCACCGGCGTCTGCGCGGCGGACAGCTCGAAGAGCCGCCGGGCGCACATCGTCGGCGACTCGGTGACGGAGTTGACGTTGAGGAAGACCTTGTAGGCCGTGTAGGCACCGAGCATGCGACGGTACGGCAGGCTCCCGACGAGCGCTCCGGCATACGTCCTCGGGAACTGGTAGCGCGGGTCGCGACCGGCGAGCCGGGAGAAGACCTCGAGCCCGAGCGGCAGGGCGGGCTCGAGGACGTAGGCCATCTGTGCCCGGCGCTCGTCGTGCTTGTCGGTGAAGTAGCTCCCGGCGAAGGCGACCTCACGGGTGCGGCCGGCGCCGTGCCGCACCGGCGTGTGGATGCGTGGTTGGGCACCGAAGGGCAGCAGGCCGATCCGGGTGTGGCCGAGGTCGCGCTCGTAGTCCGGGATGCGGCCCGCGTCGACGGTGAAGACGTGGTCGAAGAGGCGGGCCGTCTCGACGAAGAGGTCGTAGTTGGGCGGGTCCTCCTTGTTCCAGAAGACCGTCGGGACGCCCGTCGAGCGGCAGTGATCGACGAGCGCGCGCAGCTCCGGTGACGGTCCGGCCTCGCTCGTCATGGCGAGGCGCCACGTGCCCCCGTTGCCCGCCCACGCCGACTCGACGAAGAGGACGTCGACCGGCCGGGCCGCGAGCTGGTCGCGCCAGTCCTGCGGCGTGACGCAGACCTGGGTCCACTCGTAGCCGAGCGCGAGCTGCGAGAAGTCGTCGAGGACCACCGCCGCGACGACCTCCGGACGCGCCACGGGACCGCTGGGCATCTCCGGGCGCGGCACGTCGACACGCAGCCGGGCCGACCTCACCCGGGGCAGTCGGCGCTCGACCTCCTTGCGCACCTTGCGCGGAAGAGCTTGTCGCGCTTGAGGATCCCGCGCCGCCCGCACTGCTGCACTGCGGGCCCGGTCGAGGTCGGACAGCACTCGCTGCCGCGTGTTCACCACAAACTTCTCTCTCTGTTCGACTGACGTTCCGCCTGGGCCGGTCCGCCGTTGGGGGTGGGACTGCAACGTTCGGTGCGTGACCTCCAGACTCGGCGCCAGTGTGGCATCCGCGCTCGGCGCCCCCGGTCCACGCGATGCAACGGGGAGTCGAACAGTTGGTGACGTCCCGACCACGACGGCACTGCTCGTCGCCAACCTCCCCGTCGCCGCGTGCGTGGCCAGCTCCCACCTCGCCCGCAACCCGTGGCAGGCGGTGTGGGTCGGCGCCCGGGTGCTCCCCGCCGGCGCGCAGCGCGAGCTGAGCCGGCGCAGTCGCGGACCGCTGTCGGTCATCGCCGCCGCGGCCTCCGGACAGCGCGAGCTCGCTCGCCGCCGTCTCGCGGACGAGCTGCGTGGCGCGGGTCCCCGGCGGGCACAGCACCTCCTCGCGGCCGCGGCCGCGACGGGCCAGCTGGCCGGGATCGACGGCGCCACAGGCGGTTTCACGCAGGCCACGACGGGCTCCTCCGCCGCCTACCTCGCCCACGCCGCCGGTGACGTCACCGGTGCGCAGCGCGCCCTCGACGGCCTGCGCAACCCTGCCGCCAGAGCGCACCGACGCTGGCTGGCCGGCGAGCGCTCCGTCCTGACGGGCGCGGCCCTCGACGGACTACCCACGACGACCGACGGCCCGCACCGCGCTCCGGCCACGGCGACCCGCACCTCCGTCGTCCACGTCGTCACGAACTCGCTGCCCGAGGTGCAGGCCGGCTACACGGTGCGCACGCAGGGCCTCGTCGCCGCCCAGCGCGCCGCCGGGATCGACGCGCACGTGTGCACCCCGCCGGGCTTCCCCGTCGCCCAGGGACACCTCGGCGCGGCGCCGTTCACGACGCTCGCAGGCGTGCCCTACCACCGTGACCTCGCGGCCGGGCGCCGTCTCGACCTCCCGGACCGGCACCTGGAGGCGTATGCCGTCACGGTCGCCGCGCTCGCCCGCGCCGTCGGTGCCGACGTCGTCCACGCGCACTCGAAGCACGTCAACGCGCAAGCCGCCCTGCTCGCCGGCCGACGCCTCGGGGTGCCCGTCGTCTACGAGGCCCGGGGGTTCCTCGAGGACACGTGGCGTACCCGCGGCGGCGACGCCGACAGCGACTTCTACCGGTGGACCCGCCGGACGGAGACGCGCTGCCTCTCGCTCGCCGACGCCGTCGTCACGCTGTCGCAGAGCATGCGCGAGGACGTCGTCGCGCGCGGCGTGGACCCGACGAGGGTCCACGTCGTCGGCAACTGCGTCCCCGATGCCCTGCTYGCCGACGTCGTCGACGGCGGACCCGTGCGTGAGGCCCTCGACATCCGCCCCACCGACGTCGTCATCGGCACGGTGTCGACGCTCAACGCGTACGAGGGCATCGACGTGCTCCTCGACGCGGGTGGCCTGCTCGACGACGCCCGGCTCGTCGTGCTCGTCGTCGGGGACGGTCCGGCCCACGAACGCCTCACCCGTCGCGCTGCCGAGCTGCGCCGGTCGGGCACGCGGACGCGCTTCGTCCTCACCGGACGGGTGCCGCACAGCCGCACCCACGAGCACCACGCGGCCATCGACGTCTTCTGCGTCCCCCGCCGGGCCACCCCGGTCACGACCCTCGTGCCGCCCCTCAAGCCCGTCGAGGCGATGGCGCTCGGACGTCCCGTCGTCGTCACCGACCTCCCGCCGCTGCGCGAGCTCGTCGGCCCCGACCGCGGACTCGTCGTCGAGGGCGCGGACCCGCAGCTGCTCGCGCAGGCGCTGGGCGAGCTCGTCGCCGACCCCGACCGGCGGCACCGGCTCGGGGCGAGCGGACGCGACCACGTCGCGAAGGAGCGGACGTGGTCGGTGGCCGCGGCTGCATACGGACAGGTCTACGAGCAGGTGGAGGCGGTGGCGCCATGACGATCGGGAGCGGCAGCGTGGTGGAGAGCGTCGAGGCGCCGGAGGCACGGACCGAGCCGGTCCGGCTCACCGCCGAGGAGGCGGCCGCGCTGGCGCGCAGTGCCGGCCTGGAGGAGCTCGGCGTCCGACCCGGTCTCGTCGGCTACGCCCGCGAGGTCTGGAGCTACCGCCACCTCGTCTGGCACCTGTCGTCGGCGCAGGCCTGGGCGACGAACCAGAACAACTACCTCGGCCAGCTCTGGGCGGTGCTCAACCCGCTGCTCCTCGTCGGGTCGTACTACCTGATCTTCGGCCTGCTGCTCAAGACGCGCGGCGGGACGTCGAACTACATCGCGTTCCTCACCATCGGCATCTTCGTCTTCGGCTACTCCGCGAGCGCCATCATCGCCGGATCGCGGGCCGTCGTCGGGCAGATCGGGCTGGTGCGCGCATTGCGCTTCCCCCGGGCCGTGCTGCCCATCTCGGTGACGCTGACGCAGTTCCTCGTCAACGTCCCGGCGTTCGCCGTGCTCATGGTCATGATCCCGCTGACGGGAGAGCCGTTCTCGCCGCATTGGCTGCTGTTCCCCGTCGCGCTCGTCTTCCAGAGCCTCATCAACCTCGGCCTCGCGTTCTACCTCGCCCGCGTCGTCAACACGGCCCGCGACTCGGCCAACCTCGTGCCCGTCGGCGTGCGTCTCGCCCGCTACGTCTCGGGCGTCTTCTTCTCGATCCCGCACTACGCGGGACTCGGCCTGCTCAGCGCGCTCCTGCTCTACCAGCCGCTCGCCGTCAGCATGACGACCGCGCGCGAGGCCCTGATGGACCAGTACCCGCTGACGTGGGGCAGCTGGGTCGCTGCCGCGGCCTGGGGCGTCGCGCTCAGCGTGACGGGGATCGTCTTCTTCTGGCGCGGGGAGGGTCGCTATGGGAGCAACTGACGTGGCTGACACGACGAAACCGAGCGTCGTCTGCTCGGGGCTCGACATCGTCTACACGGTCTTCGGCGCCAAGCAGAAGGGCACCGACACGGGCGGCGAGCTGCCTTTCGTCGAGCGGCTGCTGACGAAGCGGAACCCGGTCAGCTCGGTCCGCAAGGTGCACGCCGTCAAGGACGTCTCGTTCGTCGTCAACCACGGCGAGGCCGTCGGCATCATCGGTCGCAACGGGTCGGGCAAGAGCACGCTGCTGCGCGCCATCGCCGGGCTCATGCCCCCGACGAACGGACGCGTCTGGGCCTCCGGGCGACCGTCGCTCCTCGGCGTCAACGCCGTGCTGCTCACGGGCCTGACCGGCGCGAAGAACGTCATGATCGGCGGTCTCGCACTCGGCCTGACGCCCCGCCAGGTCCGTGAGCGCTACGACGACATCGTCGACTTCAGCGGCATCGGGGACTTCGTCAACCTGCCGATGAGCGCCTACTCGTCGGGCATGGGGGCGCGGCTGCGCTTCGCCATCTCGACGGCGGCCGCCCCCGACATCCTCATGATCGACGAGGCCCTCGCGACCGGGGACGCGGAGTTCCAGGCGCGCAGCCGCGACCGCATCGCCGAGATCCGCCGCGACGCGAGCACCGTCTTCCTCGTCAGCCACAGCAACGCCGCGATCCGCGAGTCCTGCGACCGCGTGTTGTGGATGGAGCAGGGACGGCTCGTCATGGACGGCCCCACGGACGAGGTCGTCCGGGCCTACGAGCAGTCCCACCGGAAGGCCCCGGCGTGAGCCCTCACCCCGCACCGCGACGCGACGGGGTCCTGCGCGCGCTCGTCGTCACGGTCGTGCACCACCCCGAGGACGCCCGCATCCGGCACCGCGAGATCGGCGCCCTCCTCGACGCCGGGGTGCAGGTCACGTATGCCGCCCCCTTCGTCGCGCACGGACTCGACCTCCCCGACGTGGCCGGCCTGCGCCCGGTCGACCTCCCGCACGCCACCGGGCGCTCGCGCGGCGAGGCCTTCCGGGCCGCCCGGCGGCTGCTGGCCCACGAGGCTCGCGACCACGACGTCGTGCTCGTCCACGACCCCGAGATCGTCGCTGCCGCAGCGGGTCTGCGTCTGGACAACCTCGTCTGGGACGTCCACGAGGACACCGCCGCCGCCATCGAGGCGAAGTCCTGGGTGCCGGCACGTGCCCGCTCCCCTCTCGCCAGCGCGGCCCGCGCCATCGAGYGGCACGCGGAACGTCGGCACGAGTTGATCCTCGCCGAGTACGCCTACGCCGACCGCTTCGAGCGGGAGCACGTCGTCGTGCCCAACACGGTGCGCGTCCCGGCCACGGCGACGGCGCCCGGCGCCTCGCGCGCCGTCTACCTCGGCTCGCTGACGATGGCCCGCGGCGCGGCGACCCTGCTCCAGACCGGGCGGCTGCTCACGGTCGCGACCCGGGGCGAGGTCAAGGTCGAGATCATCGGCGGCGCCCGCGACACCCGCACGGCCGACACCCTCGACTGGGGCGTCAAGTGCGGCCACGTCGTGCACCACGGCTTCGTGCCGAGCGCGCGGGCCCTCCCGATGCTCGACGGCGCGCTCGCCGGACTGTCGCTGCTCGAGGACCGCCCGAACTACCGCCACTCGATGCCGACCAAGGTCATCGAGTACATGGCCCACGGCCTGCCGGTCATCACGACGCCGCTGCCGCTCGCGGCCGACCTCGTCGAGCGATCCGGCTGCGGCGTCGTCGTGCCCTTCGACGACGCCGAGGCCACGGCCGCCGCCCTCATCGAGCTGGCGCGCGACCCCGAGCGGCGCGCGGCCCTGGGACGGGCCGGACACGCGTACGCCCGGGAGCACCACGACTGGAACGTCATCGGCCGCGACTTCGTGCGCCACGTCACCGACCTCGCCCAGCGCCACCGCGGCGCGGGCGAGCCCCGTGACATCGCCGAGCGACCCAGCACCTACGCCCACCCCGCCACCCACCAGCAGCACTGACAGCACAGGGAGATCCACCATGTTCGAGGACGGAATCGCCGTCATCGGCCTCGGCTACATCGGCCTGCCCACCTGCGCCGCCCTCACCCGCCACGGACTGCGGGTCACGGGCGTCGACGTCAACGAACGCACCGTCTCGGAGATCAACGCCGGACGCGTGCCCATCGTCGAGCCGAACCTCGACGTCGCGATCGCCTCGGCCGTCGCGGACGGCCTGCTCACGGCGACGACGACGATGCCGCACGCGTCCGTCTACCTCATCGCGGTGCCGACCCCGTTCATGGGCGACCACGAGCCCGACCTGCGGCACGTGCGCTCGGCGACCGAGGCGATCGCGCCGATGCTCCGTGGCGGGGAGGTCGTCATCCTCGAGTCGACGTCGCCTCCCGGGACGACCGAGCTGATCTCCGAGTGGATCTCGGACCTGCGCCCCGACCTCAAGCTGCCGCACCTGGGCGGCATCTCGGACGTGCACCTCGCACACTGCCCGGAGCGGGTCCTTCCCGGCCGGATCATGGTCGAGATCTTCTCCAACGACCGCATCGTCGGCGGTCTCTCGCCCGAGTGCGCGCTGCGCGCCGCGGAGGTCTACCGGCTCTTCGTCACCGGCGAGATCATCCTCACCGACGCGAAGTCCGCGGAGATGTCCAAGCTGACCGAGAACGCGTTCCGCGACGTCAACATCGCCTTCGCCAACGAGCTCGCCGAGATCTGCGAGCACATCGGCCTCGACGTCTGGGAGGTCATCTCGATGGCCAACCACCACCCCCGGGTCAACATCCTCCAGCCCGGCCCCGGCGTCGGCGGGCACTGCATCGCCGTCGACCCGTGGTTCATCGTGTCGGCGGCCCCCGAGCAGGCGCGGATCATCCGAGCCGCCCGGGAGACCAACGACGCCCGCCCGGGCACCGTCATCCGGAAGGTGTCCGACGCGCTCGTGGCCGCCGGCCGCGGGGACGGGCAGGGCGCGACGGTGGCCTGCCTCGGTCTCGCGTTCAAGGCCGACATCGACGACCTGCGCGAGTCGCCGGCCCTGCTCATCACCGAGACCCTCGCCGCCGAGCTCCCCGGCACCCGGGTCCTCGCCGTCGAGCCGCACGTCGGCGCATTGCCCCCGGCCCTGGCCGCCCTGCCGAACGTCGAGCTGGCCGCGACCGGACAGGCCATCGACGAGGCGGACGTCGTCGTCCTCCTCGTCGACCACGCCGCCTTCCGGTCCATCAGCCTCGGCGACCTCCGCGGTCGCGAGCTCGTCGACACCCGCGGCCTCTGGCGCTGAAGGAGATCAGGACATGAGCACTGCACTGCCCACGGCCCGACACCGCGTCATGACCGTCTACGGGACCCGACCCGAGGCGATCAAGATGGCCCCGCTCGTGGCGGCCCTCGAGGCCGACGAACGCATCGAGCCGGTCGTGGCCGTGACCGGCCAGCACCGCGAGATGCTCGACCAGGTCAACGCGCTCTTCGGGATCCGTCCGGCCCACGACCTCGACCTCATGGCCCCGGGGGCGACGCTCGCCGAGATCACGGCCCGCACGGTCCTCGCCACCTCGGCCCTGCTGCGGGAGACCCGCCCCGACGTCGTCGTCGTCCAGGGCGACACGACGACGGTGCTCGCGACGGGGCTGGCCGCCTTCTACGAGCACATCCCCGTCGTGCACCTCGAGGCGGGCCTACGCACGGGTGACGTGCGCTCGCCCTTCCCCGAGGAGGCCAACCGGCGCCTCACCGCGCCGCTCGCCGACCTGCACCTCGCCCCGACGGCGACGTCCAGGGCGAACCTCGTGCGCGAGTCGATCGACGCGAGCCGCGTGCCCGTCACCGGCAACACCGTCATCGACGCGCTCCAGTGGACGACCGCCCAGCCCGTCGAGTTCGTGGACCCTCGGGTGGCCGAGGCCGTCGAGGACGCGGCGGGTGGGCGCGACCTGCTCCTCGTCACCTCCCACCGCCGTGAGTCGTGGGGTCCCCGGATGGTCGAGACGATGACGGCGATCCGCGACCTCGCGCTCGACCGGCCCGACCTGCAGGTCCTCCTGCCGATGCACCGCAACCCGATCGTCCGCGACGTCATCGAGCCGCTTCTCGGGTCGCTCGACAACGTGCTGCTCACCGAGCCGCTCGACTACCACCAGTTCGCGCACGCCCTCGCCGGCACGACCGTCGTCCTCACCGACTCGGGCGGCGTGCAGGAGGAGGCCCCGAGCCTCGGCAAGCCGGTGCTCGTCATGCGCGACACGACCGAGCGGCCCGAGGCCGTCGAGGCCGGGACGGTCCGCCTCGTCGGCACCGACGGCGCGACGATCCGCGCCGCCGTCGAGGAGCTGCTCGACGACGCCGGCGCCTACGCCGCGATGGCGAACGCCGTGAACCCCTACGGCGACGGTCGGGCCGCCGAGCGGTCGGTCGCCGCCATCGCCGAGCTGCTCGGCCTCGGCCACCGGGCCCCGGACTTCGACCCGATCGAGTCCGCGCGGGAGGCTGTGACCGACAGCGACTCCCGACTGGTCCGTGTCTGACCGCCGACGCCACGACGTCGTCGTCGTGGGGCTCGGCTACGTCGGCCTCCCGCTCGCGCAGGCAGCGGTCGGCGCGGGCCTGTCCGTCGTCGGTCTCGACGCCAGCGCCGTCGTCGTGGCCTCCCTCGCGAACGGCCGCTCGCACGTCGACGACCTGACCGACGAGGACGTGACGAAGATGCTGGGCGCCGGCTTCGAGCCGACGACCGACCCGACCTGCCTCGCCGAGACCAGCGCGGTCGTCGTCTGCGTGCCGACGCCGTTGGGCGACGAGGGCGGCCCCGACCTCGCCGCCGTCCGGGCGGCCACGACCGACCTCTCCCGACACCTGACCCGCGACACGCTCGTCGTCCTCGAGTCGACGACCTACCCGGGCACGACCGACGAGGTGGTGCGCCCGATCCTCGAGACGTCGGGGCTGCGCGCCGGGGTGGACTTCGCCCTCGCCTTCTCGCCGGAGCGCGTCGACCCGGGCAACACGGCATACGGCATCGGCAACACCCCGAAGGTCGTCGGCGGGCACACGCCCGCGTGCACTGAGGCGGCCTGCGCCTTCTACTCACGCTTCGTCGACACCGTCGTGCCGACACGGGGCACCCGCGAGGCCGAGACGGCCAAGCTGCTCGAGAACACCTACCGCCACATCAACATCGCGCTCGTCAACGAGATGGCGCGCTTCTGCCACGACCTCGACATCGACCTGTGGGAGGTCATCGCGGCAGCGCGGACGAAACCCTTCGGCTTCCAGGCGTTCTACCCGGGCCCGGGCGTCGGCGGCCACTGCATCCCGATCGACCCGAACTACCTCTCGCACAACGTGCGCACGCGGCTCGGCTACCCCTTCCGCTTCGTCGAGCTCGCCCAGGAGATCAACGCCTCGATGCCGGCCTACGTGGCGCGCCGGGTGCAGGACGCACTCAACGAGGACGGCAAGGCGCTGCGCGGGGCGCAGGTGCTGCTGCTCGGCGTGACGTACAAGGCCGACATCGCCGACCAGCGCGAGTCGCCCGCCGTCCCCGTCGCCCGACGCCTCCTCGAGCAGGGGGCACGCCTGTCGTTCCACGACCCCCTCATCGAACACTGGGACGAGCTGGAGCCCGAGCTCGGGGGTGCCGCCGTCTCGGTGCCGCACCTCGAGGCCGCCGTCGCCGACGCCGACCTCGTCGTGCTGCTGCAGCGCCACCGGGACTACGACGTGGACGCGCTCGCGCGGGCGTCGCGCCGCTTCCTCGACACCCGCGGCGTCGTCACACCCAGCGAGCACGCTGAGCGTCTCTGACGCCTCCTCCGTTGCGGCGCAATGGTCCCGGGCCCCACGACGGTCCGGCGTCCTTGGCTCGGGCGACGTATCGACACGACGGCGACCTCCACGCCCCCGACGACGACCGCCTCGCCCACCTCGACGCTGCCGCCGACCTGCATCACCTCGAGCAACTACGACCACGTCGTGGCCGGGCGGGCCTACCAGTCGGCTGGTTACGCGTACGCCCTCGGCTCGAACCAGAACCTCGGGCTCGACAACACCTTCTACACGGCCACGCTCAAGCAGTCCTCCCCCGGCTACTGGGAGAGGTGCTGAGCGGGCTCAGTTGAGCTTGCGGGTGCCCTCGGGCAGCACGCCACCGGCGTAGACGTCCTCGGCGAGCCGGGCCAGAGCGGTCAGGGCGACGTTCTGGCTCCACGGCCCGTAGGACACGCGGGCGACGCCGAGGCGCTGCAGGGTCGCGAGGTCGAGGGAGCCCGGGACGGCGATGACGGTGAGCTTCTGCGGCCCCAGCTCCTCGACGAGCCGGCTCACGGTCGGTTCGTCGAGCTTGCCGGGGACGAAGAACGTCGAGGCGCCGGCGTCGAGATAGGCGCGGCCCCGCTCCACGGCGTCGGTGAGCACGTCGGCCGGGTCGCGGTCGCCGGCCTTGACGTAGGCGTCGGTGCGGGCGTTGAGGACGAAGGGGATGCCGGCCCGCTCACCGGCGGCGACGGCAGCCTCGACGGCCCGGACGGCGTCCGGCAGCGCCTTCATCTGGTCCTCGAGGTTGGCGCCGACGATGCCGACGTCGATGGCGCGGGCCACCGTCTCGCCCGCGTCGCCGTAGCCGGCCTCGAGGTCGGCCGTGACCGGCAGGTCGACGGCGGCGGCGATGCGGCCGACGGCCTCGATCATGAGATCGCGCGGGATCTGCTCGCCGTCGGGGTAGCCGTAGGACGCTGCGATCGAGTGGCTCGCCGTGGCGAGCGCCTTCGTGCCGGGGGTGTCGGCGACGACGCGGGCCGTGATGACGTCCCAGACGTTGACGACGAGCAGCAGCTCGGGGTCGCGGTGCAGGCGCTGGAGCTCCTGGGCCTTGGCAGCGGTGTCCATCTCGGGTCCTCTCGGTCGTGGTGCTCGACGAGTTGGACGTACCCGGACGCGACGGGGCACCGACGGCCCGTTCGCGGCTAGCATCGCGACGTGATCGGGTCGTACGCGTCCGCCGGAGCCTGGGGTGCCCGCTACGGTCCCGTGCTCATCCGGCGGATGCTCGACCGCGAGCGTTCCGGCACCTACGTGGTGCTCGTGCTCGCCGAGCTCGCCCTCGTCGCCGCTTTCGCGGGCGTGCTCGTGGCACTGCTCATCGTGACCCGGGACGAGCCGCTCTGGCTGCGCGCACTCGGCGTCGGCACCGTCGCGATGGCCACGTGCGGCGCGGTCGTGTGGGTCGTCGAGGCGGCCGCGCGTTGGTCGTGGAGCGTGCGTCGCCCGGAACGGCTCGTCCTCGCGGCAGCGCCGTCCGGTGCCGCTTCGACCGCCGTCCTCCGCTCACGCGGGTCGTTTGCGACGCCGCTCACCAACGCGATCCTCGTGACGGCGTGGTGCGCCTTCATGGTCGTGCTCACCGCGCCCGTGCCCTGGGCAGCCGTGGTCTTCGGCCTCGCCACGCTCGCCTCCTGTGCCCGGCTGGCGCCCTTCGCCCTGGGTCGCGCCTCGGCGGGCGGGGTCTACCTGACGCCGACCGCGGTCGAGCTGCGCTGGGGCGTGCGGTCGGCGAGCGTGCCCTGGGAGACGGTGCGTGGCGCCCCCGACGACCTCGCACACGGCCTGGCCGGGGCGACCGACGCGACAGGTGACCGGGCCTTCCCGGTCGACGTGCCCCTCGACGTCACCGACCAGCCGTTCGCCGGTCGCGTCGCCGTCCCGGTCGCCTACCTGTGGCTGCGGGCGGACGAGCTCTCCGAGCTCATCGGGTGGTATGCCACCCAGCCGGTTCTGCGCGCACATCTCGGCACGCAGGAGTCCCTGACCTGGCGGCCCACGGCGCCGAGCGCCGTGACGATGGCCGACGGCGACACCTTCACCTGACCCGAGGTCAGCCGCGCGGTTGGCGGTGCTGCCTGGGTCCGATCCGGTAGGGCCGCATCATCTCGTTGTCCTCGTGCTCGACGATGTGGCAGTGCCAGACGAACTGGCCCGGGTTGCTGAACCTGGCCCGGATGCGCGTCACCTCGCCCGGGTAGGCGATGACGGTGTCCTTGACGCCGCTCTCCCACGCCTCGGGTGGGCGGGGATCGCCTGCCGGCCGGGACGGTGGTTCGGTCTCGCCGGCCTCGTTGGTCACCAAGGCCTGCCGGTCGATCACCTCGAACGTCGTCTCGTGGACGTGCATGGGGTGGGCGTCAGCCGTGAAGTTGTGGAACTCCCAGATCTCGGTGTCTCCGACGCGAGGACTCTCGGTGACCGGGTCCGCCCACATGAGGTGCTCCGGGTGTCCCCCGCGGTCCACGGTGCCCAGCATCGCCTCGGCGGGTCCGTCCCAGGCGCTCGACATCATCTCGAGCAGGCCGAGTCGTCGGGTGCGTGTCTCGGCCGGCAGCGGCGCGAGGGCCGGCAGGCGCAGGAGCCGAGGTGGCGTCGTGGGGTCGGGTCCGGTGGCCGGCACGACCCGGAACTGCAGGACCTGACCGGTCGTGTCGGGATCGGCCGCGTCGAAGTCGTCGTCCGGCACCCCACCGCCGAAGGGCTCGTCGGGGCCGACGTTGGCCAGCAGGTGGTGACCGACGGGCACGTGCGTGAAGTCGACGACGAGGTCAGCGCGCTCGGCGAGGCCCATCAGGAGCCGGTTGTCGTGGTCGGCAGTGAGGTTCACCGGCGCCGTCAGGAAGCCGCCCTCGTTGCCGATGGCCCAGACCTCCACGCCGGGGATGTGGGCGAAGTCGAGGATGAGGAAGCGCGACTGGCACCCGTTGAGGACGCGGAACCGGTAGCGGCGCTGCTCGACGACCTGGAAGGGCCACGTGTTCCCGTTGACCATGATCGTGTTGCCGAAGAACTCGGGGTTCCAGATGGGCGAGAGGTCCGTGTCCGGGACGAAGCCCGGGTCCGCCGCCGTGGCGCCGTCGAAGAACTCGCGGCTGTCGGGATAGAACAAGGAGCCGTCCTCCTCGAACGCCCGGTCCTGGATCGCGAGGGGGATCTCGTGGTACGTCTTGTTCGACGGGAACCGGTCCCCCTCCGCCGGAGCCGGACCGGGCAGCACGGCAGTCGTGCCGGAGCGGGCGTCGACGACAGCGTGGTCGCCGTGCGGTCCACCCCTGATGAGGAAGAACCCGGCAGGTCCCGCGTACACGTTGAGGCGCGTCATGCCCAGGGTGTGGTCGTGGTACCAGAGGGTGGACGCGCGTTGGTCGTTCGGGTACTCGAAGACGGCGTAGCCCGGGCCCCACCCAGTGCCGAACTTTCGGGCTGCCTTGTCCCTGAAGAAGGCGTACCAGGTGCCCTCGGTCGCGTGCCCGGTCGGTAGGTTGTCAGCATCCGGCAGGAACCACGCTTCCGGGTAGCCGTCGCTCTCGTCACCGACCCCGACCGCTCCGTGGAGGTGGGTCACCATGGGCACGGGGCCGGTGTAGCGCCCCGGCGTCTGCTGGAAGTCCGGGCGGGTGTCGCGTCCGACAACGCCACCGGGCGGGTTGGCCCAGTGCAACGTCGGGTCGACCGGCAGCAGGTGGGGCAGGTAGTTCCCAGCGGTGTCCACGAGACCGTTGACCCACTTGACCCGCACCGGACGGTCCCAGCGCGCCTCGATGGTCAGCGACGGGGCGTGATGCAGCAACAGCCCCTTCTTGCTGGCAGAGGTCACGGCGCCGTAGCCCCACACCGTCGTCGCGGGCAGGCCGGCGGGAAGGACTTGCTGGGAGAACTGCGTCACGGAGATCTCGTAGTAGTCGGCCGGTTTACCACCCCTGCGCTTGATGGTGCCTGCGCGCGGCATCACCGGCGGTATGAGCAGCGGTGTCACGAACTTCGGCACGGTCGCGGGATCCAGCCTGCCGCCTGACACGGCGGCAACAGCCCGTCTCGTGCCATCGGGTGCGTAGGCGTAGAGGACGAATCCCGCACCCGCGACGCCCGCGGCCCTGATGAAGCTGCGCCGGCTCAGCTGCCGTCTGTCACGTGCGTCCTGCATCGTTCTCACCGTCCACCTCGGCGACAACCCGCGGACGGAGTGGACCCCGCCTGCGCTCGGTGACCGCCTGGGGCGCCGTGCCCCCTTCCGTCCACCGTCGCACCGCGTCAGTCCCGAAACCGGCGAATCAGGGAAGTTGCTGTGAGATCCATGAGACACGCTCATGGCGGATTCCCTGTCTTACCAGCAGGATCCCGACATTTCGCGGTCAGCAACCGACGCTACGACGCGTCAGCGGCGCAGGCGCAGGCCCCGCGGGGTCATGTGGAAACCGGCCTGGGACAGGGCCTGCACGAGCGGGTGGTCGGAGCCGAGCACCGAGGCGCCGTCGGCCTTCTCGACGGTGAGGCGTCCGAGGGCTCCCTCGCGGACGGCGAGCGCGAGCGCGTCGGCCGCAGCCTGGAGGTGCTCGGGGTCGTCGGACCAGCAGAGCATCGTCTTGCCGCCGCGCTCGACGTAGAGGACGAGCTCGCCGTCGACGAGAACGACGAGCGCTCCCGCCTTGCGGCCGGGCTGGTGGCCCTTGCGGCGAGACGCCCTCGCGGCGGTCCCGTCGTCGGAGGTGGGGCTCGCGTCGCCCGCCGGCTCGTCGGCGGCGTCGGTCAGCCCGCGCTCGGGCCAGCCGATGGCGGCGCCGTAGGGGTTGGCGGGGTCGCTGGCCGCGAGCACCAGCGCCGGCGGACCGGTGCGCTCACGCCCGCGCGAGCCGCCTCGGCCGGGCGCAGCGGAGGGCGAGGGGGACAGCCACTCGTCGCCGTCCGCGACATCGACCCGACGCCCGCCGGCTCCCGGGTCGTCGGCCCCTGCACCGGGAAGCCGCGACATGGACCGGAGCCGGTCGACGGCGCCTGTCGAGGCGAACTGCGAGGCGCCGAGGCCCTCGACGAAGTAGCCGCGCCGCACCTTGCCGGCCTCCTCGGCCGCGGCGAGCACGCGGTAGACCGCCGCGAAGCCGCCCGGGACGTCCTCCGTGACGACCGACCCGCGGGTCAGCACGCCGTAGCGGTCGAGCAGCAGCTCGGCGTTGGTGACGGCCCGCACCGTCGGGTCGGACTCGGCGGGCGGCAGCGACGTCCAGCGACCGACGCCGGTCGACGGCCCGGACCCGACCGCGCGACCTGCGGCCAGCGCCTTGCCCGTCGCAGCCTCCTCGGCGGCCTCGACCTGGGACGGGCTCGTGCCGGTGAGGGGACCGCGCAGGGAGCCGAAGCGGCCGAGTGAGCCGCGCCGGCCGGCATACCTGCTCGACCGGGGTCCGGAGGTCGTGCGCTTGTGGGCGGTGCGGCCACCGGCGAGGAGGGCACGCAGCGGCGCGATGGTGTCGTTGGTGATGCGCCCCGACCACAGCAGCGACCACAGCGCGTCGTTCAGCTCGGTGTCGCCGAGTCCGACCCGCGTCGAAAGGGCCCGGAAGAAGTACGCGCCACCGCCCTCGAGCGCCTCGAGGACGGCCTGCTCGTCGTCGGTGAGGTCGACGACCTCGGGTGGGGTCAGCGTCAGGTGCGCGGCATCGGCGAGGTGGAGGCTGACCCAGCCGTCGTCACCGGGCAGCGAGCCGTGGCCACGCCAGACGACCTCGCCCGAGCTCATCACCTCGTCGAGCAGCGCCGGGCGGTAGTCAGCGACGCGCGCAGGGAGCACGAGCGACTCGACGGCGCTCGCCGGGACGACCGCACCGGTCAGCTGCTCGACGGCACGGAGCAGGCCCTCTCGGCCGCGCAGGCCGCCACCGACGCCCTGCCACTGCGGGAGGAAGCGGGCGAGGTCGGGCTGGGCGACCGGCTCGACCTCGTGGCGCAGCGCGGCGAGCGAGCGGCGCCGGAGCAGCCGCAGCACCTCGGCGTCGCAGAACTCGGGGCCGTGGCCGCCGCCGTTCTCGGTGGGGAGCAGCTCGCCCTCGACGACCCGACCGGCCGAGACGAGACGGCGCAGCGCGTCGTGGACGACCGCGGGACCCACGCCCCACCACGCGGCGACGGTCTGGACCGCGAAGGGCCCGTGGGTGCGGGCGAAGCGCGCGACGAGGTCGGCGAGCGGGTCGGGCACCGGGTCGAGGAAGGCCTGCGGAACGCCGACCGGCAACGCGGTGCCGAGGGCGTCGCGCAGCCGCGCGGCGTCCTCGATGGCGGCCCAGCGCTCGTCGCCGCCGACGCGCACGGCGATGACGCGACGGGCCGCCTCGAGCTCGGCGAGGGCCGCCTCGACGGTCGACGGCTCGAAGCCCTCGGCCGCACGGGCGACGATGTCGCGCACCGACAACGGGCCGAGCACCCGGAGCAGGTCAGCGACGTCCTCGCCGTCACGGGCACCCCGCTCGGGCGTCAGCCGCTGGAGCTCGGCCTCGGTGCGTGCGACGGCCTCGGGGTCGAGCAGGTCACGCAGCGCGAGCGCCTCACCCTGACCGAGCAGCTCGGAGAGCAGCGACGGGTCGAGCGCGAGGGCGGCGGCCCGGCGCTCGGCCAGCGGCGAGTCGCCCTCGTAGAGGTACTGCGCGACGTAGCCGAAGACGAGCGACTTGGCGAACGGGCTGGGCTGGCTCGACTCGACGTCGACGACCTTGACCGCGCGCGAGCGGATGTCGCCCATGAGCTCGACGAGACCCGGCACGTCGAAGACGTCTTGGACGCACTCGCGCACGGCCTCGAGGACGATGGGGAAGGTGGGGTACTGGCTCGCCACCTCGAGCAGCTGGGCGGCACGCTGCCGCTGCTGCCAGAGCGGCTGGCGCTTGTCGGGTCGGCGGCGGGGCAGCAGGAGCGCCCGCGCCGCGCACTCCCTGAACCGCGCTGCGAACAGGGCCGATCCGCCGATCTCCTGCGTCACGAGCTCGCTCACCTCCTCGGGCTCGAGGGTGACGAGCTCGACGAGCTGCTGACCGACGGCAGCGCCGTCCTCGAACTCCAGGTCGGGCAGGCGGAAGACGATGCCGTCGTCGCCGTGCATGGCCTGGACGTCGATGCCGAAGCGCTCGCGCATGCGTGCGGCGACGCAGAGCGCCCACGGTGCGTGGACCTGGCCGCCGAAGGGCGAGAGCACCGCGACACGCCAGTCGCCGATCTCGTCACGGAAGCGCTCGACGACGATGGTGCGGTCGTCGGGGACGTGCCGCGTCGCCTCCTTCTGCTCCGTGAGGTAGCCGATGAGGTTGTCGGCGGCCCACTCGTCGAGCCCGGCGGCGGTGACCCGCGCGCGGGCCCGCTCGGGCGTCAGGCCCACGATCTCGCGGACGAACCCGCCGAGGGCGCGCCCCAGCTCGGCCGGCCGGCCCTGCTGGTCGCCCTTCCAGAAGGGCAGCTTGCCCGCCTGTCCCGGCGCGGGCGTGACGAGGACGCGGTCGTGGGTGATGTCCTCGATGCGCCACGTCGACGTGCCGAGGGTGAAGACGTCGCCGACCCGCGACTCGTAGACCATCTCCTCGTCGAGCTCGCCGACCCGGCGACCGGGCCCCTCACCGGACGCGAGGAACACGGCATACAACCCCCGGTCTGGGATGGTGCCGCCGCTCGTGACGGCGAGGCGCTGGGCGCCCCGGCGGCCGGAGAGCGTGTCGGTGACGCGGTCCCAGACGATGCGCGGGCGCAGCTCGGCGAACTCGTCGGACGGGTAGCGGCCGGCGAGCATGTCGAGCGTGGCCTCGAGGACCGAGCGCGGGAGGGAGGCGAAGCTCGCGGTGCGGTGCACGAGCGCCTCGACGTCGGCGACGGTCCAGTCGTCCATGGCGCACATCGCGACGACCTGCTGGGCCAGCACGTCGACGGGGTTGGCGGGGACGCGCAGGGACTCGATGGCGCCGGCGCGCATGCGCTCGACGACGACGGCGGTCTGCACGAGGTCGCCGCGGAACTTCGGGAACATGACGCCCTGGCTGACGGCACCCACCTGGTGGCCCGCCCGACCCACGCGCTGGAGCCCGCTCGCCACCGACGGCGGGCTCTCGACCTGGATGACGAGGTCGACGGCCCCCATGTCGATGCCGAGCTCGAGGCTGCTCGTCGCGACGACGGCCGGGAGGCGCCCGGCCTTGAGGTCCTCCTCGATGGTGGCCCGGTGCTCCTTGCTCACCGACCCGTGGTGAGCACGGGCGAGCACCGCCGGCGCCCCGCGAGAGACCCCCGCCTGGGCCATGACCTGAGCGGGCGGCCGCGTCGAGAGGGCAGCGAAGCTGGGGACCGGGAGGTCCTCCTGCTCGGCGAGCCGCTCCTCCCAGATCTCGTTGAGGCGCGAGGTGAGCCGCTCGGCGAGGCGGCGCGAGTTGGAGAAGACGATCGTGGAGCGGTGCTCGGCGATGAGGTCGACGATGCGCTCCTCGACGTGCGGCCAGATGCTCGCCTGTGGCGCCTGGCCCGCGGCCGGACCCGAGAGGTCGGGCACGCCGGGCGAGATCTCGGCCGGCGCGCCGCCCAGCTCGCCCATGTCGGGGACCGGCACGACGACCTCGAGGTCCCACTGCTTCGTCGACTCCGGCTGGACGATCTCGACCGGGCGACCGCCCGCGAGGTAGCGCGCGACCTCCTCGACGGGACGCACCGTCGCCGACAGGCCCACCCGCTGGGCGGGGGTGGGCAGGAGCGCGTCGAGGCGCTCGAGGCTGAGGGCGAGGTGGGCCCCCCGCTTGGTGCCCGCAACGGCGTGGACCTCGTCGATGATGACCGTCTCGATGCCCTTGAGCGCCTCGCGCACCGACGAGGTGAGCATGAGGAAGAGCGACTCGGGCGTCGTGATGAGGATGTCGCTGGGCGTGCGGGCGAAGGCCCGGCGCTCGTTGGCCGGGGTGTCGCCCGAGCGGACGCTGACGGTGATGTCGGGCGGCGCGAGCTCGAGCCGCGTCGCGGCGTGGCCGATGCCGACGAGGGGCGCGCGGAGGTTGCGCTCGACGTCGACCGCGAGCGCCTTCATCGGCGAGACGTAGAGGACACGGCACCGCTCGAGCCGCTCCTCGGGGACCGGCTGGCTCGCCATCCGGTCGATGGCCCAGAGGAAGGCCGACAGGGTCTTGCCGGAGCCCGTCGGGGCGACGACGACGGTGTGGTGGCCCGAGCTGATCGCGTCCCACGCGCCCGCCTGGGCGGTCGTGGGCGCGCTGAAGCTGCTCCTGAACCACTCTGCGGTCGCCGGAGAGAATCGGTCGAGCACGTCGGCCCGCTTGCCCTTCGCCATCGGGGTCAGCCTGCCATCCCCTGCCGACACCACAAGGCCGCGGCTACGCGGGCGGTCCGGCGCGGCACCTGCGTGGAGGACTGGGACAGGCCCGTCGGTCCCTTCGCACCACACGGCACACGAGCACATACGCCGTGTGGCCTCAGCGCCTCACCTCGCGGCGCGAGCCGTCGAGGCGACGCGTCCAGCCTCGACGGTCGAGGTGCTCGAGCAGCGGGATGACGATGCGACGCGTGCTGTCCAGGGCCTGACGGGCCTCGCTCGTCGTGAAGGGCTGGGGCAGCGCCGCGAGCTCGCGCATGGCGAGGGCCGGCGCATTCGGGAGCAGGACGACGTCACCGGGCAGCCGCAGGATGCGTCCGATGCCCTCGGCGGCGGCAAGCTCGCGTGCCCCGAGCCCGGCGGCGTCGAGCTCGTGCTGCTCCGGCGCTGCGAACGGCTTCTGCCGCAAGCGCGCCTCGATCCTGCTCAGCCCGGCCTCGGCCCCGCTGGACAGGACGGCCGATCGTCCGGGCAGCCCGACCCGACCGTCACGGACCTCGATCCCGGCGGTGGCGGCGAGGTCGCTCACGAGCGCACGGTCCGGCACGCCCGCTACGGCTCGGGCCGCCTCGAGGGCGAGCACGGGGTCGATCGGCGCAGTGTCGGCCCGCGCCTGGACGGCCGTGCGCAGGCGGACCGACGCCGCCTGCCACGCCTCGTCGTCGACGAGCCAGACGCCCCGTCTGGCGACGGTCGCGCCGGGTCGGTCACCGGGCGGCACGACGATCCCGAGCGCCTCGGCCTCGGACCCGCGCATCCATCCGCGGCGCGCGACCTCACGGGCGAGGTCGGGCGCACCGTCGAGGCTGCGGACCACCTCGGCCCGCCGGGCGGCCGAGCCACGTCGGTCGAGCACGGGCGGGTCTGCGTCCACGACGACAGCACCCACGACCCGGCGTGAGCCGGGATCGCGCAGCAGGATGCGATCGCCCGCGACCACGGGCAGCGCGGCCGGGAGGGCGAGACGCACTGCGCCCGCACCGAGGGGGCGCACCCTCGCCTCCACGGCGAGCGTGCCGACGTGGAGCATGACGTGCGACGGGAGCGGGTCCGGCTCGGGCACACCCGCATCGGCACTCACGGCAACGGGATCGACGGCACGGACGACACGGGCGTCGAGGGTCGTCGTGACGTGCCATGAGCGGGGCGTCAGCAGCACGTCCCCGCGCGCCACGTCGCCGACGCCGACGCCGCGTAGGTTGACCGCCACCCGTGCCACGGCCGACACCGCGTCACGGGCGCGGCCGAGGCTCTGCAGCCCGCGGACGCCGACGGACTGTGATGTGCCGTCGGTGCGGTGGACGACGAGCTCGTCGCCGACCCGGATCGTCCCGGCGCCCAGGGTGCCCGTCACGACGGTGCCGCTGCCGCGGACCGAGAACGACCGGTCGACCCACAGGCGCATGCGGGCGTCCCGGTCGGGGGCCGGCAGAGACGCGACGAGGTCGTCCAGGGCGCCGCGGAGGGCGTCGAGCCCCTGGCCGGTGCGGGCCGACACCGCGAGCGCCGCGCTACCGGCGAGGCTGGTGCGTCCGACCTGCGCGAGCGCCTCCGCGACGGCCGGGCCCGGGTCGGCGAGGTCGCTGCGGGTCACGACGACCAGCCCGCGTGAGATGCCGAGCGCATCGACGGCCGCGAGGTGCTCGGCCGACTGGGGACGCCACCCCTCGTCGGCAGCCACGACGAGGACGACGGCGGGCGCCGGCCCCAGGCCGGCGAGCATGTTGCCGATGAAGCGCTGGTGGCCCGGCACGTCGACGAAGGCGACGTCGGCGCCCGAGGCGAGGGTCGTCCACGCGTACCCGAGGTCGATCGTCATGCCGCGCCGACGCTCCTCGGCCCACCGGTCGGGCTCGATCCCGGTGAGCGCGCGCACGAGCGTGGACTTGCCGTGGTCGACGTGTCCGGCCGTCGCGATGACGTGCACGGTCAGGCGCCGCTCGGGTGGTCGACGTCGCGGGCTGCGAGGACGGCTCGCTCGACGTCGGCGTCCCGCTCCGGCGGCACGCAACGCAGGTCGACGAGGCAGCGGCCGCGCTCGACGCGGGCCACGACTGCGGTCTCGCCGCGCCTCAGTCGCTCGGCGCAGTCCTCCGGCAGTGCGACGGCCCAGCCGGGCAGGGGCAGGCCGGGGGCCCCGCCGCCACCGACGCGCCCCTCGACCGGGACGACCTCGCCCCCCACTGCCGCGGCGAGTCGCTCGGTGCGCGAGCGCAAGCGGTCGAGGTCCACGTGGAGGTAGTCGGCGACCGGCGGCGCCGGCCCTCGCAGGGTCGCCTCGAGGGCGGCCAGGGTCAGCTTGTCGACCCGCAGTGCACGAGCCAACGGATGGCGTCGCAGCCGCTCGACCGTGGCGGCCTCGCCGAGGACGAGACCCGCCTGCGGGCCGCCGAGCAGCTTGTCGCCGCTCGCCGTGACGACGGTCGCGCCGTCAGCGAGCGCCGTGCTCGCGTCGGGCTCGTCGGGGAGCATCGGGTCGGGCCGCAGCAGCCCGCTGCCGATGTCGACCACGACGGGGGCGCCCAGCGTCGCGAGCTCGCGGACGGACGCGGCGCTCGTGAAGCCGTCGACGCGGAAGTTGCTCGGGTGCACCTTGAGGATGCACCCGGTGCCCGGACCGAGGGCGGCGGCGTAGTCCGAGAGCCGGGTGCGGTTCGTCGTACCGACCTCGCGCAGGCGCGCGCCGGTCGAGGCGATGAGGTCGGGCAGCCGGAAGCCGTCCCCGATCTCGACCATCTCGCCGCGGCTGACCAGCACGTCCCGGCCCGCAGCCAGGGCGGTCGTGGCCAGGACGAGCGCTGCCGCGCCGTTGTTGACGACGAGCGCGTCGCCCGCAGCCGGCACGGCCGACCGGAGCGCCTCGAGGGTCCCGCGCCCGCGGCGGGCCCGCGCCCCGGTGGCGATGTCGTACTCGACGTCGACGTAGGCCGCGGCCGCCACGACCGCGTCCACGGCGGCGTCGGACAGCGGCGCCCGTCCGATGTTGGTGTGCACGACGACACCGGTGGCGTTGAGGAGCGGCCGGAGGGTCGTGCTCCTGGTCGGGAGGGCCTCTCGCGCCGCGGCGACCACGTCGCCCGGGGCGATCTCGCCGCTGCGGGCCCGCGACTGCGCCGAGCGGACCGCCGTCTTGACCGTCGCCGCGCCGTGTCGCGCCACGGCGGCGACGAGGTCGGGGTGGGCCATCAGGACGTCGGTGCGCGGTACCGTCCGCCGCGGATCTGACTGCGCCACACCGACGTCCTCTCTCACGCACACTTGGCGGAGGTGGACGGGAATCGAACCCGCCAGACCGAGATGCTCGGTCTCACCGGTGTTGAAGACCGGGGGGACCACCAGGTGCCCAGACACCTCCACGGCCCACCGTACCCATCGCCCGCCCGCCGGGGACCAGTGGGCCGAGTGGCGTCGATCGGTCACTGGGCTCCGGGGCGGCCGGACGGCATGTGCCGGGAGTGGGGTAAGACTGCAGGCGTGGACACGGTGCGACTGACCCAGTACGCGCACGGCGGCGGCTGTGCGTGCAAGATCCCGCCCGGCGAGCTCGAGGACATGGTGCGCGGCCTCACCGGGATCGCCGGGGCCGACCTGCTCGTCGGCCTCGACGACGGCGACGACGCGGCCGCCGTGCTGGTGGCCGACGGCCTGGCGGTGCTCGCGACGGCCGACTTCTTCACCCCGGTCGTCGACGACGCCTACGACTGGGGTCGCATCGCCGCGGCGAACGCCCTGTCCGACATCTACGCGATGGGCGGCCGACCCGTGCTCGCCGTGAACCTCCTCGGCTGGCCACGGGACGTCCTGCCGCCCGAGCTGGCCGCGGAGGTCCTGCGCGGGGGACTCGACGTCGCGCGCCTCGCCGGCTGTCCCGTGGCCGGCGGCCACAGCATCGACGACCCCGAGCCGAAGTACGGCATGGCCGTGACGGGTGTCGCTGACCCGGATCGCTTGCTGCGCAACGACGCCGCCGTCGCGGGTCTGCCGCTCAGCCTGACCAAACCGCTCGGTGTGGGCGTCCTCAACAACCGGCACAAGGCGACGGGTGAGGTCTTCCCCGAGGCCGTCGCGTCGATGGTCGCTCTCAACGACGTCGCGAGCAGGCACGCCCTCGAGCGCGGCATCCGGGCGGCCACCGACGTCACGGGTTTCGGGCTGCTCGGCCACCTCTACAAGCTGGCCCGCGCGTCCGGGGTGACCGCCGTCGTCGACGCGTCCGCGGTGCCCTACCTCGACGGGGCGCGGGCGTCGCTGGCGGCGGGCTTCGTGCCCGGTGGGAGCCAGCGCAACCTCGACTGGGTGAGCCCGCACCTCGCGGCCTCGGTCGACCACGACGAGCTGCTGCTGCTTGCCGACGCGCAGACGAGCGGAGGCCTGCTCGTCGCCGGCGAGGTGCCCGGCGGGACCGTCATCGGTGAGCTCGTGCCGCGCGGCGAGCACGTGATGCAGGTCCGATGAGTCGGGTCGACGACCTCCTCGCCCGGGCGCGCTCGGGTCTCGAGCGACTCTCGCCGGAGCAGGCGTGGGACGAGACCCGGGCGGGTGCCCTGCTCGTCGACACGCGCACCCCGTCGCAGCGCACTCGACAGGGCGAGCTGCCGGGCGCGCTCGTCATCGACCGCACGGTGCTCGAGTGGCGTCTCGACCCCACGAGCCCGGCCCGGATCCCCGAGGCACACGATGACCTCCGGATCATCGTGATCTGCCGCCAGGGCTACAGCAGCTCGTTCGCAGCCGCGTCCTTGCAGGAGGTCGGGCTCGTCAGGTCCACCGACGTCGTCGGCGGGGTCGAGGCATGGCTGGCGGCAGGGTTGCCCCTGTCGCACGAGCCGGCCGACGTGCGTGAGTGACCACCGCGGTCAGCGGCGGGACGTGGTGCTGTCCGGTGCCCCGGCGGCCGAGCTCGCGGTCCGGGGTGCGGGCCTCTTCGTCAGCAGCGGCAGCGCCATGCCGACGAGCGCGATGGCGCCGACGACGGTGAAGCCGAGCGTGTAGGCCTTCTGCTCACCGATGAGTGAGGAGATGAGCAGCGGACCGACGATGCCACCGATGCTCCAGCCGATGAGCATCAGGCCGTAGATCGCACCCGCGTTGCGCACGCCGAAGAAGCGCCCCGCCGTCGACGGCATCGTGCCGAACGCGCCGCCGTAGCAGAGGTAGACGAGCGCGGCGAGGACGGCGAAGAGCGCCGGCGACGCGACGTGCGGGATGAGCAGCAGGCACACGCCCTGGATGCCGAGGATCCCCATGAAGGCCGGCATCTTGCCGATGCGGTCCGAGAGCCAGCCCCAGAGGATGCGACCGCCACCGTTGAAGAGGCCGAGCACGCCGACGAGGCTGGCAGCGGCAGCGGCGGAGTAGCCGGCGACGTCGCTCGCGCTGCCCGCGGCGACCGAGATGAGCGAGATGCCCGCCGTCACGCTGAGGGTGAGGATCGCGGTCAGGAGATACCACTGCTTGGTGTGCAGGGCCTCGTCCGCCGTGAAGTCCGCCTCGGGCACCGGGTCCTTCGTCCGCTCCCGGGCCCCGGGAGCCGCGGCCGGTGCAGCCATACCCGGCGGCAGGTAGCCCTCGGGTGGGTTGCGGAACAGGCTTGCTCCGAGGACGACCGCGACGAGGTAGCCGATGCCGAGGGGGAGGAACGCCTTGGTGGGCAGTGACGGGTCACCGGCGATGAGTCGCTGTCCCAAGGGCGCGGTGATGACGGCACCGAAGCCGAAGCCGGCCACCGCGATGCCGGTGATGAGACCGGGCTTGTCGGGAAACCACTTCTGCAGCATGGCGATCGGGACGATGTAGGCCATGCCGAGTCCGAACCCGCCGAGGATGCCGTAGCCAAGGATGAGCAGCCAGAACTGGTCCTTGCCGGCGAACGAGGCGAGGATGACGCCAAGGCTGTAGATGATGCCGCCGGTGAGGGCGACCGTGCGGGGGCCGCGGCGGTCCTGGATCCGGCCGCCGATGTAGCTGCCGACGAAGATCATCCCGATGGCGACCTCGAACGGGACGGAGGCCTGCGCCTTGGACCAGCCGAAGGCGTCCGGGCTCTGGATGGCCTTGGCAAAGACGCTCCAGGCGTAGACGGCGCCGATGGCGAGCTGCACGAGCACCCCCGCGACGAGGATGAGCCAACGGTTGCCGACGGGTGCGGCGGTGCTGTCGTTCCGAACCGCGCTGGTGCTCATGAGGCTCCCCTTCTCGTCCTGGTGGTGCTGGTGGCTCGCCGAGTCAGCGCGCTGTGGTGATCGAGTCGTCGACGACGCCGGCGGCCCGTCGCTTCTCGAGCCGCTCACGCTGTGGCTCGACGGTGTACTTCGGGTCGATCGCCGAGACCATGCCGGCCTCGAAGACGCCGAAGCGGGTGCAGACCGAAGCAGCCATGAGGGCTGCCCCGCTCAGCGCTGCGGTGACGCGGTTTCCCCCGAGCGCGACGGCGCCGACGGCCCCGCCGATCGTCAGGGCCCGGCTGGCCTTGAGCAGGCGCCCGGCCTTGCCGGTGCGGAGGGGCTCCGAGAGCGTCGGCCCGAGCTGGTCCTGCATGCGCTCGAAGGCCACGAGCTCGACGAGCGCACTGACTGCCGCCAGCTTGCGCGCCGGGCCGTTCTCGCGCGTGGGGACGGAGACGAGGGCGAGACCCGATGCGGCGAGGTTGGCGGAGCTGACGAAGACGAACGGCAGCTCGCGGTAGGACTCGTGCCAGGTCGGGGTGGCCGTGTCGGCAAGGAGCACCGCCGTGTAGGCGGCAAGCGGTGGAGCGAAGAATGCAGACCCCACCGTGGCCGGCCCGTCCGCTAGTTTCAGCGCCTTGGACACGAGGGCGACGGCACCGCCGGACCTGCTTGGGTGAGAACGACGCTCGAGCATCGGCCGGCCGAGCTCGGTGGCGAGAGCCGCCCCCGCGAAGGTGCCGAAGGCCGTCAGGATCCACGAGCCGACCGACATCGGAGAGGTGAGCTTGACGGTGCGCATCATGTTGAGGGCACGGCTGGGCTTGCCGAGGTCCTTGGCGAGCGCCGCTCCGCCGAGCGCCGCGCCGGCCACGGCGCCGATGCGTCCGGCGCGCTGCAGCGCGGGGTAGCCACGAGCCGCACCGCCGGCGCCGAGCAGCGCGGACCCCGCGGCGATGCCGCCGAGGAAGAGGTATGCCGCGACCTCCTTCTCCCACGGCGCCGGCTTGACGATGTGGCGCCCGTAGTAGCTGTCGAAGCTGACGTCGGGGACCATGAGCGACTCGTCGCGGCGCCCCCTCCCGCGGCGACCGCCGCCGGCGTTGCCGAGACGGCGCGGTCGCTCCGGCGGGCGGTCGGCGTCGAACGGGTTGGTCGTCACTTCCGCCTCCCGACGAACGAGGCCGCTGCCATCGCGAGCATGGTGAGCCCCGCGTAGCCGGCCTTGCGGAACATGTCGGGCAGGTCGGCGGTGGTCACCCGTGGGTCCGGCGGCAGGCCGTAGACCTCGGGCTCGTCGAGGAGCAGGAAGGTCGAGCCGGTACCGCCGACACCGTCGTTCTCGTCGACGCCGTAGAGGCGCGCCTCGCTGTAGCCGAGTTCGTGCAGCTGCGCGACGCGGGCCCGGGCCGTCGCCCGCATCTCGTCGAGGTCGCCGAACTTGATGGACGTGGTCGGACACGCCTGGGCACAGGCGGGAGTCTGGCCGGCGCCGAGTCGGTCGTAGCAGAGGGTGCACTTCTGGGCGATGCCGACGTTCTTGACCTCGCCATTGGTCTCGGCGTGCGACGGAGGGTTCTGGTGCGAGCCACCGCCCGCATTGCCCGTTGCCCCGGTGCCTCCCGTGCCCCCTGATCCCTTGATGCTGATGCCGTGGGACTGCGGCCCCTTCTCGTGCCCCTCTTGACCGCTCCGGCGTTCGATGACCCCGAAGGGGCACGCTGCCACGCAGTAGCCGCAGCCGTTGCAGACGTCGTCCTGCACGACGACGGTCCCGAACTCGGTGCGGAAGAGCGCGCCGGTCGGGCACACGTCGAGGCAGGCGGCGTGGGTGCAGTGCTTGCAGACGTCGGAGGCCATGAGCCACCGCACGTCCGGCACGGGGGTGTCCGTCGGGCCGGGGCCGGCCGCCGCGCCGGGGAGCAGCTCCCCCGGCGGCGTCAGCGTCGCGGTCGCCGCGCCCCCGCCACCGGCGAGGGCGGCGTCGTCGTGTGAGCGCACCGACGGCATGCCGAGGGAGACGAGCTTGCGCCCCGACTCACGGGCCTGCTCGATGCGGTCGCTCGTCTGCTCGACGAAGGCGACGTGGCGCCACGTGCTCGCCCCGAGGGCTCCGGTGTTGTCGTAGGACTGGTTCAGCAGGTCGAGGCCGTCCTCGGGGACGCCGTTCCATTCCTTGCAGGCCACCTCGCACGCTTTGCACCCGATGCAGATCGAGGTGTCGGTGAAGAAGCCCTTGCGAGGCTCGTGCCGGTCCCAGGCGGCGTCGGCCGCCGGGTCGGTGGGGCCGGAGAGCTGGTTGCGCCAGAAGCCCATCGGTCAGCCTTCTCTCGTGTCGGGCGTGGACTGCGGGTGGCCGGTGCGCAGCTCGTTGCTCGTCATGACGGTGCTGCCGGCCCGCGACTGGTACTCCGCGACGAGTCGCAGCAGCTCCTCGCCCGCGGGGCGGCGGCCGGGCACGATGTCGCACGAGCCGGCCTTGCTCTCCTGGATCTGCACGTTGGGGTCGAGCGCGACACCGAGCAGGTCGTTGGCGGCGTCGCCGCTCACGACCGCGTTGGTCCCGACGCCCCAGTGGTAGGGCAGCCCCACCTGGTGGATGGTGCGGCCCGTGATGGTCAGCGGGGTCATGCGCTCGGTCACCATGACGCGGGCCTCGATGGCCGCGCGGGCCGAGACGATGGTCGCCCATCCGCCGTTCTCGAGACCCCGCTCGGCCGCCAGCTCGGGCGACACCTCGCAGAAGAACTCCGGCTGGAGCTCGGAGAGGTAGGGCAGCCACCGGCTCATGCCGCCGGCCGTGTGGTGCTCGGTGAGCCGGTACGTCGTGAAGACGTAGGGGTAGACGTCCGCTCCGGGCGCGTCACCGGACGGGCTCCACAGGTTGTCCTTGCGCGGGAAGACCTTGCGGGCCGGGTTCGACTGCTGGGTGTAGAGCGGGTTGCGGACCGGGGACTCCTGCGGCTCGTAGTGGGTCGGCAGCGGCCCGTCGAGCATGCCCTTGGGCGCGAAGAGCCAGCCCTTGCCGTCGGCCTGCATGACGAACGGGTCGTCACCGGCGAGGCCCGCCGGACCGCCTGTCCCCGGCTCTGGACGGTAGGAGGGCGCCTTGTCGGGAACGAAGTCCGGCACGTCGTGCCCGGTCCACGTGCCGGCCTCGGCGTCCCACCAGATGTAACGCTTGCGCTCGCTCCACGGGTTGCCCTCGGGGTCGGCCGAGGCGCGGTTGTAGAGGATGCGACGGTTCGCCGGC
Organism: Terrabacter sp. RAF57; assembly: GCF_052113925.1. NCBI lineage: Bacteria > Bacillati > Actinomycetota > Actinomycetes > Micrococcales > Intrasporangiaceae > Terrabacter > Terrabacter sp. RAF57. Next base: position 68,488 of record NZ_JBFRDT010000017.1, read on the forward strand.
CACGCCCAGCCCCAGTCGAGCGCGGTGAGGTCCTGCTCGCGCCCGGGCTTGCGGTCGGCGGCGTGGTTGACGCCGTCCGCGTAGACGCCGGTGTAGATCCAGCAGCCGCCGTCGGTCGAGCCGTCGGCCTTCATCTCGGTGTAGGCCGAGAGCGGCTGCCCCGCCTTGTCGCCCGTCAGGTGACGGCCGTTGATCTCGGCGAGGACCGCCTCGGCGTCCGGGTCGCCGTGCTCGTCGGTGGGGTAGTCCCACGTCAGGTCGAGCAGCGGACGGTCACGCTCGTCGGTCGAGTCGGCGAGCAGCTCGCGCACCCGCCGACCCAGCTCGAAGAAGAACTGGAGCTCGCTCTGGCAGTCGCCCGGGGGCTCGACCGCCTGGTGGTGCCACTGGAGCATCCGCTGGGTCTGGGTGAACGAGCCGCTCTTCTCGGTGTGCGCCGCCGCCGGCAGGAAGAACACCTCGGTCTCGATGTCCTCGGTCGTGAGCTCGCCTGACGCGATCTCGGGCCCGTCCTTCCAGAACGTGGCGGACTCGATCATGTTGAAGTCGCGCACGACGAGCCACTTGAGGTGCGACATGGCCTGACGCTGCATTCGGCCGTGCGCCGAGCCGACGGCCGGGTTCTGGCCGAGCAGGAAGTAGCCCTCGACCTCGTCGTCGAGCATCGCCATCGTCGTCTGGTAGGTGCCGTGCGCCCCGCTCAGCCGCGGCAGGTAGTCGAAGCACCAGTCGTTCTCGGCGGTCGCCGCCTTGCCCCACCACGCCTTGAGCAGGCTCACGGCATACGTGTCGGCGTTGGCCCAGAAGCCCTTCTGCTCCTTGTTGCCGATGGCGCCGAGGTAGTCGTCCCACGTGTCGTGCAGCCCCGCCACCGGCATCGCGAGGTAGCCGGGGAGGATGTTGTAGAGCGTGGGGATGTCGGTCGAGCCCTGGATGCTCGCGTGACCACGGAGGGCCATGATGCCGCCACCCGGTCGGCCCATGTTGCCGAGCAGCAGCTGCACGATGGCGGCGGTGCGGATGAACTGGGCGCCGAGCGTGTGCTGGGTCCAGCCGACGGCATACACGAACGCCGTGGTGCGCTCGCGGCCGCTGTTCTCGGTCACTGAGCGCGCGAGGTAGTGGAAGTCGTCGACGCTGATGCCGCAGGTGTCGGCCACCATCTCCGGGGTGTAGCGGGCGTAGTGCCGCCTGAGGATCTGGAAGACCGTCCGCGGGTCCTGCAGCGTCTCGTCGCGCAGCACCCGGGCGTGCTCGAGCGCCGGCCCACCGGACCCGTGCTCGTCACCGGCGGCGCGCTCCGACTTGGTGTGGCCGTGCTCGTGGCCGGCCGCGGGACCGCCGATGGTGCCCGGCGTCTCGTCGTCCTCGCCGTCGCGGCTGGCGTAGGCCCAGGTCTCCTGGGAGTAGCTGCCCTTCGCGTCGTCATAGCCGGAGAAGAGCCCGTCGAGGTCCTCGGTGTCCTGGTACTCCTCGCTCACGAGCGTCGCGGCGTTGGTGTACGCGACGACGTACTCCTTGAAGTAGAGCTCGTTGTCGAGGATGAACTTGATGAGGGCGCCGAGCAGCACGACGTCGCTGCCGGCGCGGATCGGGATGTGCTTGTCAGCCGTCGCCGACGTGCGCGTGAACCGCGGGTCGACGTGGATGACCCGGGCACCCTTGAGCCGAGCCTCCGTCACCCACTGGTAGGCGACCGGGTGGCACTCGGCCATGTTCGATCCCTGGATGACGATGCAGTCGGCGTTGGACAGGTCCTGCACGTACTGCGTGGCGCCGCCGCGCCCGAACGAGGACCCCAGACTGGGGACCGTGGAGGAGTGTCAAATACGCGCTTGGTTCTCGATCTGGATGGCGCCGGCTGCGGTGAAGAGCTTCTTGATGAGGTAGTTCTCCTCGTTGTCGAGCGTCGCTCCGCCCAACGAGGCGATCCCCATGGTGCGCCGCAGTGGGCGCCCGTGCTCGTCATGGTCCTGCCAGGTGCGTCGCCGTGACTCCACGAAGCGCTGGGCGACCATCTCGACGGCCGTCGACAGCTCGATCGGCTCCCAGTCCGTGCCGCCCGGACGTCGGTAGAGCGCCTTGCGCTGGCGGCCGGGGTTGTTGACGAGCTGCTCGCTCGCAGACCCCTTGGGGCACAGCCTCCCGCGTGACACCGGCGAGTCCGGGTCGCCCTCGATCTGGACGACGCGGCCGTCCTTGACGAAGACGCGCTGACCACACCCCACCGCGCAGTACGGACACACGCTCTGGACGACCTTGTCCGCGGTGGCCGTGCGGGGCGCGAGCTCACGCGTGTGGGCGGAGGTGACCGACGGCCCCCGTCCGAGGAAGTCGCCGGAACGGACCTGCCGGACGACCGGCCAGGACAAGAAGGTCTTCTTGGGATCCACCGCTGCACCTCTCTGGACTGGGCGACCGGACCATGACAGCACGACTGTGTGGGAGGCGCCATAGAAGCATTACCCAGTCGGGCGACGCCGCTCACGCCGCGGGTCTCACGCTGGCTGCTGTCGATGACAGATGACGAGCGAGCCCCAGCCCGCCCCGACCAGACACGCGACCCGGCCTCACCCGGGGCGTGCACGCGTCGTCGGCACGGTCCTCGGCCTCGCCGTGGCAGCGCCGATCCTCGCGTGGGGCCCGCAGGGGGTCCGGTCGGGTCCGGTCGGTGCTCGTCATCGTCGTGCTGCAGGTGCTCACCGAGCTCGTCCCCGACCGAGCAGGACGTTCGGACCGCTGAGAGGGGCCGCGCGAGACGTAGGCATGACCGGTGCGAGGTCTGGGAGAAGTGCCGATGTGGGTGGGTGCGTCCCGGGCCGATCGTGGAGTGGTCGGCGGAAGGTCCGCCGCATCTGGTCCAGGAGCACGCCATGTCCGCTCGCCATCGACTCGTCGCCGTCGTCTCGGCCACCGCCCTCTCGCTGCCGGCCGTTTCCGTGGCCGCGGGGTCGGCCGCCGGGATGCCCATCCCCCTTCCCGACCCCGGACCCCACCTCCACGTGCTCGCACCACGGCTCGACACGGACACCGCCGTGCTGACGGAGCTGAGGGAGCTGAAGGACGAGTACGCAGCCGGCCACCTGCCGCGCGTGCACAACACCATCGTCCTGATCCTCAACGACGCGGCTTCCGCCGTCCTGTGAACACGACGCGCGTCCGCTCCTACGCTGGAAGACGGGTCGGAGGGCACCACGACGTCCTCGGTCACGGAGTCGCGGATGGGCACATCGTCAGAGCACACAGCACCCGTCGGGAGGGCCGAGCAGATCCGCGCCCTCGACGTCCTGCTCGGCGTGGTCGCGCGCGAGGCGGATGAGGACGCCCCTCGCATCAGGAGTCTGCTCATCGGAGGTGACGCCGGCATCGGCAAGACGACTCTGGTCGAGGTCCTTGCCGAGCGGTGCCGGGCGATGGGCCTGAGCTGTGCGGTCGGTCACTGCCTGGACCTGGCGACGGGAATGCCGTTCGGTCCGGTGGTCGAGGCACTCCGGGACCTCCATGACCGCCAGACCACCGAGGACTCCCCGGTGCCACGCCTGTCCTGGCTGGCCTCCGAGGCGAGCTCGAGGTCCCCCTCGCTCGAGTCTCTCGTCGAAGCCACCGAGATCCTGGGCCGTGCGGGCCCGGCCGTGCTCGTCATCGAGGATCTCCACTGGGCCGACTCCTCGGTACGGGACTTCGCGCTGGCCGCGCAGCGAACCGGCCGTGCTCCGCTGCTGCTCGTCCTGACCTTCCGTGCCGACGACGTGACCGCCGGACACCCGCTCCGGGGCCCGCTGGTCGAGCTGAGTCGGAGTCCGCGTGCGGTGCGCATGGATCTGTCCGGGCTCGCTGCCCACGACGTGCGCGAGCTCGTCCGTCGACGGTCCGGGCATGCCCCGGACACCGAGAGGCTCGCCGCCCTGATGCTCCACTCCGACGGGAATCCCCTCTACGTCGAGGAGCTGCTGTCCGCCGACGAGCCCGGTGTCCCGGGGCTCCTGCACGACCTGTTGCTCCGGCACGTCGGGACGCTCTCGTCATCCGCTGTCCGGATCAGCCGCCTGGCTTCGGTCGACGGCAGCCGCATCGACCTCGAGGTCCTCGAGGAGGCGGCTGGGCTCGCACCCCCCGCGTTTGCCCAGGCGATCCACGAGATGCTCGAGCGCCACGTCGTCGTCCGTCATGGGAACAGGTACGACTTCCGCCATGCCCTGCTCCGGGAGTCCGTGCACGACGACCTGCTCCCCGGGGAGATCGTCGAGATGCACGCCGCCTACGCCCGGGCGCTGCGAGGCCGCGTCGAGTCCGGGTCGACCGAGCAGCGCTGGCGGTACGGAGCGTCCCTGGCCCTGCACGCGATGGGCGCGGGTGACTGGCCCCTCGCCCTCGAGGCCTCGGTGTGGGCCGGCGTGGCCGGCAAGCAGTACGGCTCGGCCGCAGCAGCCGACCATTTCGAACACGCCCTCTACCTCTGGGACCGCGTTCCGGATGCCGCTGAGCGCACCGGCCTCTCCAAGGCCGACCTCCCGCGCCTGGCGGCCCGCGTCCTGGCCAACGAGGGGGTCCGTGACCGGGTGCACGACCTGCTGCGCCTGGCGGTCGACCTGCTCGACCCCGACGGTGACCCCCTGGCGGCCTGCCGCGTCCACACCGCCGTCGGGGCCAACTGGGGCGAAGTGCCGGGACTTCCGAGCCGACGAGAGTCCCTCGATCGCGCCATCGCGCTGGCCGGGACGACGCCGACCCGCGAGCTCGCGGACGCGCTCATCGCATCCACGTTCCACGGGTGCCGAGTCGGCCGGTACACGGAGGCACTCGACTTCGCGACCCGGGCCCTCGACGTCGCTCGGGCGATCGGAGCGGACGATCTCGTCACCGAGGCCCTGTGGGAGCTGGCCGAGCCGCTCTGGCTCGTCGGCCGCTGCAGCGAGGCGTTGGAGGTGTACCGAGAGGCCGTGCGCGAAGCCGAGCGGTCCGACGAGCTGGGAGCCGCCCTCGAGGCCTCCGGCGAGCTCGCCTTCTACCTCTCGTTGTACGGCTCGGTCGACGAGGCGGTCCAGATCTCTCGTCAGGTCCGCGAGAGGGCCGAGCGAGCCGGACTGCCGAGGTATGTGGCCCTCGGCGCCGAGCAGGAGCTGGAGATCCTGGTCCAGCAGGGACGCATCTCAGAAGCAGAGGCCCTCTACGAGACCTACTGCGTCCCCGCCCGGGTCGAGTTCCGACTGCGGTGGCACCGGGCGCTCCTGTTCGTGGCCCGTGGCGACATGCGAGGCGCGCTCGCCGTCGAGGAGGAGGCGTTCGCCGACGGCTCCAACGCGCCGGGCGTCAACCACTCTCCGCGTCTCATCGAGATCTGCGAGGGCCTGTCGGATCCGGAGCGGGCCCTGGACGCGGCCGAGGCCTTGATGCTGGAGGTCGCCCCTCGGGACTCTCCCCTGGAGCACGCCCTCGCCGCCGACTACGCCTACCGGACGCTCGTTCTCGCTGGCCCCTCCGCGGCACGCCCGGCCCAGCCGCTCGCCGCGGCGGCCGCCGTGTCGCTGGACTTCGCCCGGCAGCGCCTCACCCCCGAATGGGGGCGCACCTGGGACGGGATGCACCTGGCCATCGCCGAGGCCTTCGAGGCCCAGCTGTCGGGGCAGTCGGCCATCCCGCAGTGGCACGCCGCCGTCGATCTCGCGGTCGCCTTCGGCCGCTACACCTCGCTCCGTCCACGCTTGGAGCTGGCACGCGCACAGCTGGCACACGGAGAACGCGACGAGGGCAAGGCCATGCTCTCCGCAGTCTGGCACGAGGCCCACGAGATGGGATCCCGCTGGCTCGAGAGCCAGGCCGCGGTGGCGGCAAGGCGGTTCCGGGTGCCACTGCCGCTCGACGTCGACGAACCCGGACCCCTCGACCGGCTGACGCCGCGCGAGCGCGAGGTGCTCGACCACGTCGCTCGCGGAGCGACGAACCGAGCCATCGCCTCCGCCCTGTTCATCACCGAGAAGACCGCCAGCGTGCACGTCGGCAACGTGATCGCCAAGCTCGGCGTGAGCAACCGTGGCGAAGCCGCTGCCCTCGCCCGCTCAGTTCGCTCGGACCGCGATCCCTGACCAGCCGGACGTCAGCCGGGGAGATGGAAGACCCACCGCTCCGCCACACGAAAGCCGAGCCGCTGGTAGATGCCGAAGCCCATCGGCGACGCACCGAGGAACGCCAGGGTGGCACCCTCTCGAACCCCGTCGGCCAGGATTCGTGCGGTGACGGCTCTCCCGAGGCCGCGACGGCGATGCTCGGGAGGCGTCGCGATCCCGAAGACCCCCACGGCTCCCGACACCTGCAGCCGGATGCCGACCGAAGTGACGGCCCCACCAGCCAAGGACGCATAGACCGCCGAGCCCGGCTGCTCGACCATGGGGCGGCCCACGAGGGGGTCGTAGAGTCCTCGCGGCAGCTCGTTCCCCAGGGCGAACGCCTCGGCCACCCGAGGCAGCAGGTCGAGGGCGTCGCCGCCCAGCTCCACGATGGCGTCGACGTCCTCCCGAGGCCCAGCCGTCAGGGTCAGGATCGTGGGCTCGTCCATCACCTTGATCGGGAAGTCCGCTCGCCGGCTCAGACCACGCTGGGCGGCGAGGTCTCCCACCCAGGACGGCGCACCCGGACGCTCACGGACGACGAAGGGAAGGTCGCGAGCAGGCGCATCCCGTTCATGAAGGGCTCGACGACTGCGCTGGCGTCCATCTGCACGGGTCCTACTCTGACACCACCGGCCGGTGCACACCGACGATTCGGCTCACGTCCCGGCCCGGCGGCATACTCGCGTGGTGACGAAGAACCTCAGCGAGCGCATCCCGCGGGACCCCGATCCCGACGGCCTCTACGAGGTCTTCTCCGAGTGGACGACCGAGCGGGGCCTGACCCTCTACCCGCACCAGGAGGAGGCGTTCCTCGAGATCCTCAGCGGCAGCAACCTCATCCTGGCGACGCCGACCGGCTCGGGGAAGTCGCTCGTCGCGACGGCCGCCCACCTCACCGCCCTCGCCGACGACCGGGTCTCCTTCTACACGGCACCCATCAAGGCGCTCGTCTCCGAGAAGTTCTTCGCCCTCTGCGAGCAGTTCGGCGCCGACAACGTCGGCATGATCACCGGAGACGCCTCGGTCAACGCCGACGCCCCGATCATCTGCTGCACCGCCGAGATCCTCGCGAACCTCGCTCTGCGAGAGGGCAGCTCGGCGGACGTCGGTCTCGTCGTCATGGACGAGTTCCACTTCTACTCCGAGCCCGACCGCGGGTGGGCGTGGCAGGTGCCGATCATCGAGCTGCCTCAGGCGCAGTTCGTCCTCATGTCAGCGACGCTCGGCGACGTCACGATGTTCAGGGACGACCTGACCCGGCGCACGGGCCGCTCCACGGCCGTCATCAGCGGCACCKAGCGTCCCGTCCCCCTCGAGTTCTCGTATGCCGTCACCCCCCTCCACGAGACCATCGAGGAGCTCCTCGAGAAGGACCGCGCGCCCGTCTACGTCGTCCACTTCACGCAGGCGGCCGCGCTCGAGCGCGCCCAGAGCCTCATGGCCGTCAAGATCACGACGCGCGAGGAGCGCGAGGCGATCGCCGAGCGCATCGGTGGCTTCCGGTTCGGGGCGGGCTTCGGACGCACCCTCTCCCGCCTCGTCCGGCACGGCATCGGGGTGCACCACGCGGGCATGCTGCCGAAGTACCGCCGCCTCGTCGAGCAGCTCGCGCAGGACGGCCTCCTCAAGGTCATCTGTGGCACCGACACGCTCGGCGTCGGCATCAACGTGCCGATCCGCACCGTGCTGCTCACCGGGCTGACGAAGTTCGACGGCACGAAGCAGCGCCTGCTCAAGGCGCGTGAGTTCCACCAGATCGTCGGCCGGGCCGGCCGGGCCGGCTTCGACGCCCGCGGCTGGGTCGTCGCCCAGGCCCCCGACCACGTCGTCGAGAACCTCCGCGCCGTCGAGAAGGCTGGCGACGACCCCAAGAAGCAGAAGAAGATCCAGCGCAAGAAGGCGCCCGACGGCTTCGTCAACTGGTCGGAGGAGACGTTCGAGCGGCTCATCGTCGCCGAGCCCGAGCCGCTGCAGCCGCGGATGAAGGTATCGCACTCGATGCTCGTCAACATCCTTGCGCGAGAAGGCAACCCGGTCGCCCACGCCGCGCGCCTGCTCTCCGACAACCACCACGAGGCCAAGGACCAGCGGCGACTCCAGCGGCACGCGCTCGTGCTCGCCAAGGAGCTCATCACGTCCGGCGTCGTCGAGCGCCTGGCGTCGGCCGAGGACTCCGGCCGTCGGCACGCCCTGACGATCGACCTCCAGCGCGACTTCGCCCTCAACCAGCCGCTCGCCCCCTTCGCGCTCGCCGTCATGGACACCCTCGACCCTGGGAGCGACACCTACGCCAAGGACCTCGTCTCGGTCATCGAGGCGATCCTCGAGGACCCGCGGCAGGTGCTGTGGGCGCAGGAGTTCAAGGCGCGCGGCGAGGCCGTCGCGGCGATGAAGCTCGACGGCGTCGAGTACGAGGAGCGGATGGAGCGCCTCGAGGAGGTCTCCTGGCCCAAGCCGCTCGCCGAGCTGCTCGAGGTAACCCTCACGGCCTACCGGCAGAGCCACCCGTGGATCTCGCAGGACGCCCTCTCGCCGAAGTCCGTCGTCCGCGAGATGTACGAGCGCGGCATGACGTTCAACGAGTTCGTCTCCTACTACGGCCTGTCCCGGTCCGAGGGGCTCGTCCTGCGCTACCTCACCGACGCCTACCGCACACTGCGCCACACCATCCCCGAGGGCAACCGCACCGAGGAGCTCGAGGACGTCATCGAGTGGCTCGGTGAGCTCGTGCGCCAGACCGACTCCAGCCTGCTCGACGAGTGGGAGGACCTCGTCAACCCGAGCGACGCCGTGCTCGCCCAGACCAACATCGCCCCGCCGGCGCGGCCGATCACCGGGAACGAGCGGGCGTTCACCGTGATGATCCGCAACGCGATGTTCCACCGGGTCGAGCTGGCCTCGCGCGACGAGTGGGAGGCCCTCGGCGAGCTCGAGGCCCGCGTCGCCGAGCTCACCGACCCACCGCAGAAGGTCGTCATGGACGCCCAGGCGTGGAACGACGCCCTCGGCGCCTACTACGACGACCACGACGCCATCGCGACCGACCAGGGGGCCCGCTCACCGGCGCTGCTCCAGGTCGAGCGGACGCCGACCGAGTGGCGGCTGCGTCAGGTCGTCGTCGACCCCGACGACGACAAGGACTGGGGCATCACGGCCGTCGTCGACCTCGCGGCGAGCGACGAGGCCGGCGCTGCCGTCCTCACCGTCACCGCCTTCGAGCGCCTCGGCGGCTGACCTGTGACCCTGCGCGCACACCCCTACGACCACGACGGCGTCCTCGTCTCACCTGCCGACGGCGGCAACGGCACGGGGGTGCTCGTGCTGTCGGGATCGAGCGGCCGCGTCGAGCACGAGCGGGCGCGGCTGCTCGCCGGGGCCGGTGTCACCGCCGCCCTGACCTACCGCTGGTTCGGCGGCGAGGGACAGCCGGCCGGCATCTGGGAGTACCCCCTCGAGGCCTTCGCACCGGCCGTCGCCTCGCTCGGCGATCGCTGTGACCGCGTCGTGCTCATGGGCGTCTCGAAGACGGCCGAGGCCTTCCTCGCGTATGCCGCCGACGACCCGGCCGTCGACGCCGTCGTCGCGCTCGCGCCGAGCCACGTCGTGTGGGCCAACGTCGGGGCCGGACCGGACGGCGAGCTGCGCCCGCAGCACTCGTCGTGGTCCCGGGGCGGGGCGCCGCTCCCCTTCGTGCCGTACGACGACGACGCCGAGCCCGTGGGCGAGCCGCCGGCGTTCACACCGGTCTACGCCCAGAGCCTGCGCTCAGCCGCCGACCGGGTCGCGGCCGCGACCATCCCCGTCGAGCGCTTCTTCGGCGACGTGCTGCTCGTGGCCGGCGGTGACGACCAGGTCTGGCCGTCGGTGACCTCCGCCGAGGCCGTGCATGCGCGGAGGACGGCCCTCGACCTGCCGACGACCCTGGTCGCGCACCCGGAGGCCGGACACCGCGTCATCCTGCCCGGCGAGCCCGTCGCGGGCGGCGGGCAGCGGATGGCCCGGGGCGGCACCGAGGCGGCCGACCGCGAGCTCGGCGATCGCGCGTGGCCCGAGATCCGCCGCGTGCTCGACCTCGCCTGAGCGGGGTTGGAGCGGGACCGCCACGGATCTGAGGCACCCGGAGAGACGGCATACGCCATCCTTCCGATGTGGCGGGCCGGGCCTCAGACCGACGGTGGAGAGGTCAGCACGACAGCGACCGCGAAGGATCCCCACCATGCTCTCTCCGCACATCGTCAGCGCCCTCCTCGCCCAGCGCGAGGCCGACCTCGAACGCCGGGCCGAGCTCGCCCGCCTCCGGCACCCGGAGCCCGGGCCCGAGCCGGCGACCACCCCCACGAGGAGCCGTCGCACGGCGCGCCGCCACGGCCGCCGTCGACACCTGCGCCTCGTCTGACGCGCCCGCCCGAGAAGGGCGCGCCCGACGTGCCACTTCCCTGCCCGACGTGGGTATGTTCCCCAGTGGCCCATCGGGGACCCCTCTACCGACAGGATCACGTGCATGGACTCCACAGACGTCAAGGCCGCCTCAGCGCGCGCGGGTGACCACCCGGCGCTCGAGACGGCAGCGCGCATCGGCTACGCCGTCAACGGCGTGCTCCACATCATCATCGGCGCGATCGCACTGCGACTCGCCTTCGGCTCGAAGGGCACGAGCGCCGACCAGTCCGGCGCCCTGGGCTCGATGGCCGACAACGGGTTCGGTCTCTTCCTGCTCTGGGTCGCCGTCATCGCGTGGCTCGGCCTCGCGCTCTGGCAGGTCACGGAGGCCATCTCGGGAGGCTGGGAGACGAGCGACCGCCTCAAGGCGGCCGGCAAGGCCGTCGTCTACCTCGCACTGGCGTGGACCGCGTTCCGGTTCGCGAGCGGCAGCGGCTCGTCGAGCAAGAGCCAGACGACCGACTTCACCGCGACGCTCATGAAGCAGCCGGCCGGCCAGTGGCTCGTCGCCCTCCTCGGCCTCGCCGTCATCGGCGTCGGCGTCTACCACGTCGTCAAGGGCTGGAAGAAGAAGTTCCTCCAGGACCTCGAGTCCGACCCGGGCGAGTGGATCGTCAAGGCCGGACGCGTCGGCTACATCGCCAAGGGCATCGCCCTGGCCATCGTCGGAGGCCTCTTCGTCCTCGCCGCCGTGCGGCACAAGCCCAGCGAGGCTCGCGGCCTCGACGGTGCGCTGCGCAACCTGCTCGGAGCCCCGGGCGGCCCGGTGCTGCTCGCCCTCGTCGCGCTCGGCCTCATCGCTTTCGGGGTCTACAGCTTCGGACGTGCCCGGCACGCCGACGTGTGAGCCGCGGCGCCTGACGCACGCTGTCGAGACGGCCCCGAGCGCCCGGACATTTCCGGGCACTCGGGGCCGTTTCCGTGGCGGGTGCATCACCGACGCCTTCTGCTGCTCTGTGTGTTCACGCATCACGAGTGCAGGAGGACACCATGAACACGTACCTGAACGAGGCCATCGCCCGCCAGCGCACCGCCGACCTCGGTCGCCGGACCCGGCGCGCCCAGCGACCCGTCGTCGACCCGCAGACGACGCCCCGCCGCGGCCTGATCCTCATCCTCGGGTGGCGGCTGCACCGGTCGCAGGTGTCCCCGGGCTAGAGCGCCGCGGAACGCGAACGGCGATGGCCGGGAACCCGATTCGGGTTCCCGGCCATCGCCGTTCGCGGGTGGAGGTCGCGTCAGCGCGAGACGGCCTCGCGCACGGCGGAGGTCGCGCGGTCACCGGTCGTCCGACGGCGCAGGTAGTTCCACGCGAGCAGCGCGCACACGATGCCGTTGACCATCCCGACGAGGATGTCGACGAGGTGGTGCATGCCGCGGTAGAGCCGGGCGTAGCCGACGAGGAGCGGCACGATCGCGCAGACCACGGTCACGACGCGGCGCAGCCACACCGTCTCGATGCGCTGGGCCATGAGCGCGAAGGTCAGGTAGAGCGCGGTCGAGGCGCCCATGTGCCCGCTGGGGTAGCTCGACGTCGGGGGCGCCGGGTCGAGGTGCTCGACCGTCGGGCGCTTGCGGTCGGTGAGGGTCGTCGCGGCGACGAAGACGCTCGCCTGCGCGGCGATCGCGATGGCGGGGATGACGGCATACCACCACTGCTTGGTACGCCACCACACGAGGGCCACGACGACGACGCAGACGCCGATGACGATCTCGGTGTTGCCGATGTGCGACCAGACCGCCGTGATCGAGTTCATCGTCGCGGTGCGGCCTGCGGCAACGGACTTGCTCAGGTCGTTCTCCCACGGGAGGTCCTTGAGGGGGCCGACGATGAGGAAGCCGAGCCCGACGATGAGACCGAAGAGCACCACGGCGGGGGCGAGGACCCGCAGCGCGATGTCACGGAGCGCCGACCCCACGGTCGGTCGCGACGAGTCGATCTCGTAACGGTGGATGAAGGTGTGGTTCACGTGCTGCCTTTCGATGACTCGGGCCCGACGTCCCCCTCCGGCGGAGGGGACTCGTCCGGACTCTGGGGGTTCCACCCGAGGTAGCCGACGTAGGACGCCGTGCCCAGGCCGATGCCGAAGAGGATCCCGGCCAGGACGTCTGAGGGGTAGTGCACGCCGAGGAAGACGCGGTCGAGGGCCGTCAGGACGACGTATGCCGTCAGGCCGGCCACGAGCCAGCGGCGGGCGACCGGCGACAGCAACGGCCAGAGCAGCAGGGTCATCACCGTCGCGATGGCCGCGGCGTTGGCCACGTGGCCCGAGGGGAAGCTGTAGCCGGGGGCGTGCGAGACGGGGTCGCTGACGACGGGGCGGGCCCGCTGGACGACCTCCTTGAGGACGAGCTGGAGGTTCCAGGCGACCATCATCGTCAGGAAGGCCCAGAGGCACCGGGTCGCGAGCTCACGGTGGCGGCGCCACACGACGAGGCAGACGGCCGACGCGACGATGTAGACCCACTTCGGCTGGGTGGCCTCCTGCCACACGAGCAGGACGGTCTTGAGCCACGGGTTGTCGCGGGTGATGTCGGTCGCCGCGACGATGAGCCACTCGTCGAGCTCGATGACGGGCACGAACTTCTCGCGCACGACGAACGCGAGGGCCGTGACGGGGACCGCGAAGGCGAGCCCGAACCCGACGGCCTTGAGCAGGCGGCGGCCGCGACCCGCGGGTCGCCGGCCGTCTGGACGTCGCTCAGCCAACCCGGACCACCAGGGAGTCGGGGAGGATGCGGATGCCCAGCGAGACGTGCTCGCCGATCGGGTCGCCGTCGATCTCCGCCTCGACGGGTCGGCCCGCGGTCACGGTGAACTCGCGGCCGCGGAAGCGGTCGAGCCGGCCGTGACCGGCGCGGTGCCGCGTCACGACGTCGGAGATGACGGAGATCCAGCCGAGGGCGCCCTGGGGCGCGACGACGACGGCGTCGAGGATGCCGTCGTCGACCTTCGCCTCGGGCATCAGCTCGATGCCGCCCTGGAGGGTGCCGCAGTTGCCGACGACGACGGTGCGCGCGTGCCGGCTCACCGACCCGCTGTGCTCGTCGTGGTCGCGTTCGTGGTCGCCGCTCTCGCCGGTCACGCCGGAGCCGCCCCTCGAGGCGACGTCGACGCGGAAGCCACGGCTGAAGACCTGGCGCAGCGCGCTGAAGACGTAGGCGACCCAGCCGACGGCGGCCTTGACCTTCTCGTTGGTGCCGGCCATGACCTGGCCGTCGAGGCCGAGGCCGGCCATGACGAGGAAGACCTCCTCGTCGTCGTCGACCTTCGACCCGCCGTCGTGCGTGCCGTGGCTCTCCCGCGGCTCGATCGCCCTGTCGGCCACACGCATGAGGCCCACGTCGATCCGGCGGTCGGTGCCACCGAGCATCGCCTCGACGGCGTCCTCGAGGGAGTCGACGGGCAGGCCGAGGTTGCGGGCGAGGAGGTTGCCCGTGCCGCCGGGGAGCAGACCGAGCGCGACGTCGGTGCCGACGAGCGCCGAGGCGACCGCGCGGACGGTGCCGTCACCGCCGAGCGAGGCGACGACGTCGGAGCCGGCGCGCACCGCCTCGCGGCCCTGCTTCTCGCCGGTCTCCTGCTCGGTCGTCTCGATCCACGAGGGGTCCTCCCAGCCGTGCCGGGCCGCGGCCTTGGCCACGAGCTCCTGGGTGGCGACGAGGTCGTCGACCTTGACCGGGTTGTAGACGACGGTGAGCCTGCGACGAGCGCTGGGCGTGTCGGACATGGTGGGGATCCTAGGGCTCGGGGCGTGAGGGGGGCGGCCGTCGAGCGGGGCCGATGCGTGACATACCCCGACCCGGCACCCAGCCGACCACCAGCGCATCACCAGCCGGCGTCCAGCCTCGTGGACTCTCGCGGCGGTAGCCTCCGAAGGTGCCCACCATCCGCCGACGCCTCGCCGTCGCCGTGCTCGTCGGGGTCCTGGTCGGCCTGTTCGTACCGCTCGGTGCGGCCGGCGAGCTGCTGACCCACGCCCTCACCGGTTTCGTGGCCGGCGGCCTCGCCTTCGCGGTGCCACTGCTCGTGCACGTCCTCGGACACGACGCCCCCTCCACGCGGGCGCGGGTCGAGGGCCGCGACGGCGACGCGGCGTGGTACGACGTGGTCGTCATCACCGTGGGCCTCGCCAGTCTGGCGGGCGTCGGCATCCTGCTCGTCGGAGGCCAGGCGAAGGGAACCGCGCAGGTGCTGGACGCCCTCGTCGGCGTCGGCGCGGTCGCGGTCGGCTGGCTCTGCGTCCACACCGTCTATCTCCTGCGGTACGCCCGCGTCTACTACGCCAGCCCCACGCCGCCCATCGACTTCAACCAGGACGAGGACCCGACCTTCTCGGACTTCGCCTACTTCTCCTTCAACCTGGGCATGGCCTACCAGGTCTCGGACACCGACCTCAAGACCTCCGACGTGCGCCGGGTCGTGCTCGGGCACACGATGCTCGCCTACCTCTACGGCACCATCGTCATCGCCGCGACGATCAACCTCGTCGCGGGCATCGGTGGCTCACTCGGCTAGGTGTACTGACCGGGCACGTTGGTTGAGGGAATGCGACTCATCGCTCTGAGCTGCTGACGTGGGAGGGCCTCCCGCGGTGGAGTGGAACTGCTCAAGGTTCACTTCGCCAAACAGGAGGCCCTCGTGTCCCACGCTAACGCTGCCCTCACC
>NZ_JBFRDT010000018.1:0-83294 GCF_052113925.1 Terrabacter sp. RAF57
CTGGGGATACGCCCACTGCTACACCTCAGAGGACGAGCGACGGGCGGCCCTGCCAGCATGGCTCCACGAGTACAACCACCACCGACCCCACACCGCCTGCGGGAACAAGCCACCCATCACCCGCTTAACCAACCTGTCGGGTCAGTACACCTAGCCCAGCAGATCCTCTCGGTAGAAGACGGCCTGCGAGAGGTCTGGCCTCGTGTAGCAGCTGCCTATGCCCGAATTTGGGATGCCGACAGCCCACCCTCGGCCGCAGACCTCGGCTTCGGCACGCAGCTCTAGGCGAGGGCTTGGGCTGTCGGTTGAGACCGCCGCCCACCCCACGCCCAGCTCGCCGCAACGCGATGCCGCGAGTGTCACCAACGTCGGACGGGGCAGCCCAATTGCGTCACTTCGCCGCGACGGACGCGCGTCCACCGTGGCCCCCGTCAACGGTCCCGGGCGGCGCAGTGCGAGAGTTCATCTATGAGCGAGGCGGAAGAAGCCTGTGTCACATTCGTTCGAGCTTGGGCCGAGTCGGCACTGAGGCAGATAGACCGTGTGCGGGAGGTCCGACAACAAGCAGCGCGCTTGAATCGGCAACTCGATCGGGAGTGGGATGCAGGACTGGAGAAGGCCCTAGAGCCACTGTGGCGGCAGAACTGGACTGAGGAGCACAGTCTGGTATGGGCGCTGCATCAGCTGGAGCGCTGGGCAAGCCGCCTCGCGAGAGAGCGCAACTTGGAGCCACCTACGCACAACGCGGAACTTCGCGACCTGAGAAACGCGCTCGAGCATCTGGACGACGCCATGCTGAGGAAAGGACATCTTGCAGAAGCGGGAGACGATCCGAAGACGAATCGCTCATTGCGTCGCGTGGCAGGAGGAAGAATCACCATTGCGACCGGCGGCAAGTTGTTCGGGAGGCTGGACCTCGATGACCTCGAGACGATTGCTCGCGAGCATTTCGAGCGCATGGAAGATGAGGCGTACGAGCGCGAGGAGGCTTTGATTGAGGCTGCGGTCGAGTCCTACCTTGACGAAGTGGTCTTTGAACGCCGCGAACTGCGATAAGCCAGCTCTCTGAGGCCCCATCTCGCGAGCCTCGGAGGTTGACCAGTTCAGGCGGTCCCAGACGTCACCGCTTCGTGCGCGGTGATCCACGTCTCAATGCGGGCGCCGGTTTAGTGCGCAGGAGCCGCCCTTCTAGCCGCCCAAGCTCGCGCTTCGTCGAGTATTCGGTAGTCGAAAGTCGTTCGAACCCGATTCTCCAGCGCTACCTCAAAGAGGGTCGCGCCCGTCCACAGATACTTGACCCAGCTCTAGGCGTGCCCCCGCCGCCACCCGGTAGGCGAGAGTTGCGAACTCAAGCGCTTCGCTCTTAGTCGCCACGTTGGTGTGGACTGCCGTGTTGCGCAGATGCGCAAGGTATTGGGCGGCCTGTGCCTCGCTCCCAGTGAGCAGACCCTCACGCGCCCCGGCATTGATTAGGCGCGACAGCGTGAGGCGATCAGCTTCAGGGAGCTTCCCGGCCAACAGGTCGCGCAGAGCGACCTCGAGCCGCGCGGCTGCCGAGGCGATCGCGGCCGCTGGGTTGATATCGGCCAGGGCTGCGACCTCTTGAAAGAACGGGCTAGCGTCCGAGTCGGGCACGATGGCTTCCGAGGTCGCCGGGAAAGCATCCTGTGCATCCGCCAGGTCTCGTTGCAGCTCGTCACGGTAGCGCTTCACCTTGGCGCCGTCTCGACCCAGAGAGGCTTCTTCCACCCGGTCGTCGAAGAGCTTGCCGAAAGCGGACAAGATCGCCTTCAGTTGCTCCTTGAAAAGGAGTCCCGTGATCAGGACCACCGAAGGCCAAGCGATAGCCGCAATGACTCCAGATACGAACTCCCAGCCGTTCACACGACGGAGTATGCCGCACGCACGCCGATCTGATCGGCAATGACCTTGGCGTCGCGCGTGACGGCTGCTCGACGGCCTTGTACTCTCGCCGCGCCCCTTACAGGCCGGGAGGGCAATCGGCGAGCCAACGCAGTCCGGGCATCCTCAAGAGTGTTGGCCCGACTTATGATCGCAGGACGTTGAACCGCCTCGGCCAGTGTCCATGAATGTGCAGAACGGTGGACCACGGCCCCTCGCAGCCAAACGCCGCCGTGGCCGTGAAGACAGCGTCATCCCGCCGCGCACGGGCGCACGTGAGACGCCCGATCCGGATGTGCGATTCCGATCCTGTTTGGCCTCACAGTTCCTCACGGATCGTTCCGAGTTGCGGTACGAGGCCTGCCTTACCGTTGGCTGGCACTCAGGGCAGCGTCCCTGCGAGGAGCAATCGCCTCTGGTCCCTGCACTCTTGCTCCTTCGAGAAGGTGGGAGCACAGGAAGGCTGGAGGCCGATTCAAGGGAGGCGTGCGTGGTCCTTCCCCATCGCATCAAAGGCCCTAAGAACCTCAGTGCGATCATCGGGGTCCTAGCGATCGTGAGCCTTCTGCTAGTGAACGTCACGCAGACGGTGCTGTGGAGAGGCTTCTGCGCGTCGCCGGCGCTCCTTTACGACCGTGCGTCACCTGCCGTGGGCGCTGACAGGGCATCCTCGATCGATTGAGGGCCGCCAGCCGGTCGGTACGACGCCGCCTGCAGGCACAGGGTCGCACTCAACCGGTCATGCACTCCGAGCTTGCAGTAGATCCGAGAGAGGTGCTTCCTCACCGTCGACTCGGTGATCCCCAGACGACGACCCATTGCCCTGCCGGACAAGCCCGTCGCCAACAGGTCGAGAACAGCCTGCTCGCCGTGGGTCAAACCCCAGTCCGGAGGTGGCCCTGTCCGCGACCTCGAACGCGCCAGCTCCCCGAGCGTCGTCAGCATGGGCAGCATGAGGGCGGCCGTGTCGACCTCTTCCGCGCTGAAGTCGCTGGCGGCGCGCATGAGCACCCACCCTGTCCCCACCGCGCCAGCCAAACCCGTCACGCAACTGAGCTGATAGCGCGCCGGTGCCTGTCGGAAGATCTCGCTGTAGGCGGCACAGGACCAGAACTCACGGTTGGGGACGACGTCGCTCACGCACCGGGGCCGGCCGTCGTCCCCAGGGATGAGGTAGCTGCGCACGGCCGGATGTCCCAGCCCGTGACGCGCGAGCCCGTCCGCCATGGCCGCGTCGGCCCTGAGATCGGGTCCTCGGCCGACGATGGTACGTCCCCCAGCCACGTCTAGACGGGTCAGAAGTATGTCATCGGCCCCCAGCACCGACAGAAGCAGGGCTGCCCCTGCTCGACCCACGTCCTCGGGTGTGATCAGCGTCGGAAGCGAATGGGCCGTCGCCGTCATCTCACGGACCGCCCTACTCACTGATTGGCTCATCAGCCACCCCCGGGTGTGACTCCGCCCAGCGACCGCCTCTGTCTTCGCGAGCACTAGGCCTGTACTCGAAACAAAGTATTCCGGACTTTCGGCGCGCAGGGGACGCTTGTTGTGGCTGGTCAGGGGCAGCAGTGCATCGCTCGCAGCGGACACCGGCCGGTGGTCGAACACGGGGAGTCAGCGATGCGATGGTTGTGGTGGACATGGGCACTCGGAGCGGGCCTGTACTGCTCCCTCATCGCTGCAGCAGGGGTCGCCACGGCGCGGTCATGGCTGGGAGTCCTCCTCGACTCCCGGGGGCGGTACTCACTGTCCCGGCTGCAACTCGTGCTGTGGATGGGGGTGGTCCTGCCGCTCGTCGCCGCCGTCTTCGCGGGCCGGTTGAGCGTCAAAGGTATCGACCCCTTCTCGTTCACGATTCCCGCCGCCGTGCTTGCTGTCATCGGCGTTTCCGTGGGCTCCACCGTCGTCGCCGGGGCGGTCAAGGCTCACAAAGACGCTGTCCGGGCAGACATGATCGCTGCCAGCCGGCCAGGCGACGCCACGTTGAGCCAACTGGTCCTGCTCGAGGAGGGAGCAGACGCCGACCGGATCGTGGACCTGACGAAAGTCCAACAGTTGGTGATTACCGCAATTCTCGTGACCGCATACGTGGCCTCGACCATCCACTCCTTCCTCGGCTACGGGGCGGGCACGCCTGTCACGGGGCCCAGCGACATCAGTGCCATTCCGGACTTCGGAACGACCTTCCTGCTGCTGCTGGGGGTCAGCCACGCCGGGTACCTCACCGGAAAACTTCCCAACCGTGGCCTCTCGGGGGCGCCCGAGGACCGTCCCGGCTACACGGTCGCAGAGCGACGCCTGGACGCCGAAACGCAACCGCGACTCGACCGGCGAGGCTTCAAGGAGTGGAGCCGACGCAAGGACGAAGAAGAACGCAGGACCAGGCGCCGGGCCGCGTTCGGCGCACCGGACGCGGACCCCAACGCTGGGGGGCACGCTGCATCTGCAGGCCCCGGGTCGCCGCCAGCGAGCTCCGCGCCTGACCTGTCGAACCGCTGACCTGAACCGGTCTAGGTCCTCGCAACAAGAGACAAGGGCGCCACTTCGGCCACCGCGGTCACAAGTTCGCGCAGGGGCGCGCCACCACGAACAGACACCGACGCATTTCACCAGGCGGAGACATGGGCGAGATCGACTTCTGGCGGCTGGACAAGAGCACCCCGAACGACGCGTGGTACCACGGCCGAGTACGAGGTCTTGGCGTTCTTCGCGACGACTTCCGGCGCGGCGTGGACCTGGCCGCGCGCTACGACCTAGCCGCCGTGTTCGACGCAGGCGGCCACAGCGGTGGGTTGTCCGCCGCTTTCAAGGCTCAAGCGCAGTTCCACGCCGGCGCCGAGATCGCGGCGACCATCCCGCTGGACCTTTTCGGCCCCAACGGCGCCGGCCTGGTCGGGCGGCTGCACGCCGAGCTTGCACTTGTCGGACAGGCCGGGCTGGAGGTGACCTACTCAGCGACCCAACTACAACCCGACCTGACGCGCCTGCTCGGCTCCGACCTCGGCGAGCTCGTCGACATTTTCGTCAACGAGGTCGGCTTCTCGGCCGGGATCTGGGTGAAGGGAACGTTCGCCGCCTCCGCGAACGTGGAGGCGTCCCTGGTGGGAAGCCTGCTGCCCGACGCAACCAGCTTCGTCAACACCGCTGGGTTCACCGTCGGGCTGGATGCGCACGCTTCCTGGGGGTTCGGCGGCGGCTACCAGCTGATCGTGAATGCCGGCATCCCGGACCCAGACAGGCTGATCGGGCGGCTCTCCGACGCCCTCGCTCGACGCACGCTCAAGCTCATCGACGCTGCTCTCACGCCACTGCCCAGGACCCCGGAGGCGACGGCTCGCGCCGCGGCTGGCCTGCTCGTGCCCGTCACCATGCGGGCAGCGCTGCAAACTGGGCGACTGCTAGCCGATGCGGCGATGGTCGGCGCCAGTCCCGACCACGCCGGCGAGGGCATCGTCAGTAGCGTGCTCACCCAGGCGCGAGACGCCTTCTTCCGAGCCCTCATGGAAGCAGCAGCACACCAGGTCGCCGACGCCCTAGGCATCGGAGGGCTCGCCGACGTCCTGTTCGAGAGCGACGACCCCGCGATCGCCGCTGGGCTCGAGCAGGCAGCCGCCGCGTTCGAGCATCTGTCCGCGCTCGATGTGTCCGAGGTCGAAAGCGTGCTGCTCGCCGTAGAGGACGTACTCGGCGCCATGCAGACCGTCCTGACCCTCCCTGTCGTTCCCACGGTTCTACGAGATGACATCGCGCCCTTTGTGGCCGACCTGTGGACAGCAGCAGTCCTCCTCGACCGGCTCTGGACCTTCGCCCACGACGGTGACCCCGCCGACCTGTTCACCGGCACACCGAGCTCGCACCCGGGCGCCTTCGCAGACCAGTTCGGCGGACACACCCCCACCCTTGGAGAACTGGTGGCGCGGGTCCTCGACCGACTCCAAGTGGGCCCGTACCTGTCCGGTGTGCCATACCTCGAGGACGCTCTCGAGTGGACCGGGACCCTCATTGGCGTTCCGCCCGCCCACGTACTCCAAACGCTCCTCGTGGACCTCGTCCCGCCGGGACCGAGAACGCACGACCTGCTCGTCTCGATCGGCCAGCACGTCGGTGAAGCGGCCGAGTCGGTCGTCAACCACTTTCTCGAACCGATCCGGCACAACCCCTCGACCCCGCAGGTGGAGCTGGAGTTCATCAACGACTTCGTCGAGCCGCTCATCGTCGCCCTGCCCACGCTCATACTCCCCGCCCTCGCCGACCTCGGCAGCGAGGAGAAGCTGGTGAGAACCCGTGAGGCAATCTCCATGGTGCTCCTGCACTGTCTGGACCGGTTCCTCATCGGGACGACGACCATCTTGGCCAAGGTCGCTGGCGAGACCATTGCGGCCGAGACCGCGACGCTCGCCGACGACGTGCACCGCGACGGTTGGGACTCGCCAGTCTTCAACGGCTTGGGTGAAAGCGCGGCCCTCGCCTGCTCCCCCGAGGACATCGAAGGCATCCTCCGTCTCGTGTCCAACGTCGCACCGGACATCGCCGCGTGGTTCGCTCAGTCACAGCAGGTCATCGGCGACGCTCTCGACCTCGGTCTGGTCACCGCAGCAGGCAGGAACAAGGCGCTCACGACCGTGCTCGGCACGACCGAGCCTGTGGCGCAAGCACAGCTCAACCGGGCCGTGGACCGATGTGTGGCCTCTGGGCAGGCATTGTCCAACCGGATAGGCGAGCCCAGCCTGGAGCTGCTCGCCGCGTGGGGACAGCGCCGCATAGAGGTGATCGGTCACGAGCTCGAACAGGCTATGACGATCGTCGTCGGTGCCGTGCTCGGGGTGGTGCACGACCTGGAAGCCAAGCTGACAGAGCTTGACACGTGGATCGGAAAACTAGGCGACGACATCGCCGCTGCCTTGCACGACATCGACCTGGCAGTCGGGCGCCTTCTTGACAACGTGGAACCTATCGCTCGGGCGGCTCTGAACGACGTGCGTTTCCAAGCCCATCGGTTGTGCCACCAGATCTTGCCGCCTGGCACGGTCCGGGACACCGTCGATGTCCTCATCGACGAGGAGCTGGCAGTTGCCCAAAGCATCGAGAACCAGATCCTGGGCGCGGTCCGGTCAACGGTCGAGACCATACATCAGGTGTACCTGGTTGCTTCCACATGCCATCAGGTCACACCCGAGGGCGTCGCACGTGCCGTCCGTAACGCGCTCGTGCAGAACGCCCCCGACGTGGTCATCTCCACGACCATCGTCTTCATCCCCGTCTCGATCACCATTCCCACCGCTGAAGTTGCCGGGTACGTCGCCGGAGCCCTGCTCGGTCACCCCAGCTATGCAGGCTCGGTCCATGACGGGCTCGCCGCCGCGAATGCGGCGGCCGTGGCGCGGCAGCAGACGCTCGCCGCCGAACAACAGAAGGTCGACGGAGAGCACCATGTCAAGGCTGCCAGGGCCGCCGCCGACGTGACCACGGGTCTGCCCCTGTCGGTCGCCGTGGAGGAAGTTGCTAGCAACCGAGAACCGGGCGGGGCGGTGGCGCTAAAGGTGACGGTTCGGGGGGTCAACCGGACTTTCGTCGACCCATGGCTTGGCATGGCGCCGCGCATCCTGCTGCGCGTTGGCAACCGCACGGTGGCGACCAACTCGGACGAGTGGTTCACGACCGGCGACCACGAGCTCAGCCACGTCTTCCTGCTCCATCCCCAGGCGGCAGCCGCTTCTCCGCCGGCATTCGCCGGCGCCCACCTCGCGGTAACGCCCGCATCCCATAAGTCTGACGATCCGATGGGCTCTGGGACCATCCGTCCGCCGGCGGTCGCCCCGCTTCCCTTGGTACCCCCGGGACATCCCCTCATCGAGGATCAGCTCTCGTTCGTCGGTGCCGCCCCGGCCGCGATGCGCCGGCGGCTGATGGCTCGTGATCGGCACCCGGCCGCTTCTGGCTTGGCCTTGACGGGTTCCTCAGGGCAACACAATCCAGGGGACGACCTCGTCATCAGCGTGTCGGCGTACGCGGCGGCCCGCTCGGCGGGGGCGACGTCACTGCGCCGCCGCGACGACGACGGAGGCTGGGGAACTGACCCGGGCGACACAGGAACCTCAACTGGAGGAATCGGAGGCACACACGGCGGGGGTGGTGGCGGAGGCGGCAGTTCAGAACCGCCACCTACGTCCTGGACCGAACCCCCGGCGCCCGATCCGGACCCGTCGTACCTTTGGCCGACTGTGCGGGTGAGCCCAGGGCCCGTTCCGGTGGAGGTCGCCGTGGTGGACGGGGCGGGGCTGAGCGCGACGCACGTCACCATGGTTCCCGTCAGCCCGCCGGACCCTCGACTGACGTCTGCGATCAGGCTCGCGGCTTACCAAGGATGGGTGGCCCGTGCCGGACGTAGCGGCGACGCACAGACCGACTGGGTCCTTGCGGCCCACGCCGTACTCGCGGACCGCATCCGGGCTCGCGCCTTCCAGACCTACCTCAAGCGGCGCCGGACCAACGCCCCCGGCGATGCAGCGCAGGACTGGGTGCAGGCCGAACGTATCGAGATGCTGTCCACGATGGGCTGAGACGAGGACCGACCATGACAGACACGACCACTCACCCGGAGACGCTGCTCGACGTGTTCACCCGCATCGGGAACACCTTTCGCGCCGCGGCCGCCCATCAGCGCACGCTCTCGAAAGCTCTTGCGACCGATTTCCAGGCCCTGGTCGCAGACTTCTCGGAACTTCTCACCTTCGGTGATCACCTAACGGCCCCGCTGCACCCGGACGCGGACACATGGGACCAGATGCACCAGGAACACCTTGAGGACACCCGTGCTCTGCTGGGCCGACTCCAGGAGGCCCTGAGTCAGGGTGGCCTGGACCTTCCGACGCTCATGGCCCGGCAGGTAGAGCTGGACACCGGCCCGACCGCCGCGGGAGGGACAAAGAACCGTCAGGCCGTGAGCAATATGTGCACAACGCTGGGGCTACCAGCCGGCACTCCGGCACGCTCGGCTTTCGCGAGCGTTCAAGTCAGGAATATGCCGGAGGACGAGCTAGCTGAACGAACAACCATCGACGAACCCGACCCGTCCTTCGGCCGACAGCTGCGGGACCTCAATGTCACCGTGCCCCAAGCCGTCCGAGACGAGCTCCGCGGCAAGGCGCGCGCGATGCAGTCGGTCAAGAGCAGGCCCGCCACCTCGGCTGAAGGAAATATCGCCCATGGGCTCGTCCAGATCACTTACCTGCACGAGCATCAACGCAACACCGTGCTCACTGACACCCAACTCAACAGCGTTGACCCGACCATCCTCGCCGACCTCCGGTTTCCCCAGTTCCGCGGCCTCGCGGACGACTCCCTCCCGCCTCAACTTAGACGAGCCCGGCGAGCACTGAAGTCGAGCAAGGTCAACGGTGGCTACTTCAAGCCCGACATCTGCGACTTCCACACCGGCGACGTCTGGGAAATCAAGCCCGCTTCGCAGCATCGCGAAGGCCTACAACAACTCCTGCTGCATGCCCTGCTGCCGCTCAACACCGAGTTCAATGACGCCGACCCAACGGGCCCGCCCGGAATCTCGCACGCCGCCACCGCTGTCGCCATGGCCAACTCCATGTCACTGAATGGTGGCTTCGACCCGCCGGTCGTGGCAGACGAGCCGATCTTCATGCCCGGATTGGGGTCGCAACGGCGAGGTAAGAGATGGCAACCACCCATGTTCTACTTCTGGTCCAGCAACACGATGTTCGTCGTCTACAGCCCTGTCCCGGGCATCGTGCTCTACCAGGTCGTCGAGGGCGAGTTTTGCAAAGGCATACCCGAGAACAAGTGGTGGCGACGAGTCGCCCTCGCCGGGATTGCGGTGATGACTGGAGTTCTGATCCATCTCGCTCTGAAGGAACGGGCTCTCGAGCACGACTTCGAGCGCATCATCGAGGCCATCGGCGACGGGACGCACAACGTCGTTGACCTGATCGGCGACATCAGGAAGGCAGCCCCGGCAGGAGGCGAGGATCCATGACGCAATCAGCCTGGTCCGTGCCACGACCATCAGTCCTTATCGGTCACCGCGAAGAACCCGCTCCAACCTTCGTGACCCCCATACGTGGTGGCGTGCCCGAGGAGTGCCGTTTCTAAACAGCCAGAACAGTCACCGAGACGCTGCGCCGGTGAAGAGCTCGTGCCGCTCATACCGCGAGGCAGAAGGTGCGTCTATCCGCCGCCTTCGGGCGCGTATCTGCCAGCCCTACCCCCCAACGGGAGGGGCACCAGCGTTCGAAACCTCGGGTGCCCATCGCGTGCTTCAAAGGCTCAGCGGCGATCAGATTTCGGCCCTGCACGAACTCCACGGACAGACATGCGAGGTCTAAACATGGCCCGAGCGAGTTGCGAGTGATTTCAGCCCCGCTGCGCGGTCCAATCCTGCGAAGCAGCAGCACGGGGAGCCCGACGAACGCGGTGGTCGCCCGCCTATCGGGCGGGCGACCTCCGTGTTGGCCTCAGCGAGAGGTGTTGAACGCGTCCTGAACTTCTTGGCTGATCCGGCCCCGGTCTGAGACTTTGTGGCCGTTGGCGCGCGCCCATTCGCGGATGACCTGAAGCTGGCTCTTGTCCGTCTTTCCAGCGGGCGACTTGGTCGACGAGCGGCGGCCACCGCCGATCTTCCGCGCTCTGCTCGTGAACGGCTCGAGCGCCGCGATCAGCTTCCCCTCGTTCTTCTTGGAGAGGTCGATCTCGTACTGAGTGCCTTGGAGGCTGAACTGGATCGTGGAATCGGCGGGTCCACCGTCGATGTCATCGTCCAGAATCGTCTGAATACGCTGTGCCATGCCTTGGGTTCTCCAACTGTTTGATGAATCCCTGCAGCAGCATCGAATCACAGGCAATGCGCCTTTTGCCACTTCCGCGCGTGGAAGCGACGAAGGGGATGATAGCTCTGCTACTTCTCCGTCCGCCGACCGTGTTGAGCCGCGGCGCACCGCCACGGGCCGACGGTGACCCGCAGGCCGCGGCAAGCGCTGATAGTGACCCCCGACCACGGTTCGCTCTCAGACCACACGAGGAGTGCGCGACATGGAGCGACTACTGACCGTAGAGGACGCCGCCAGAGTCCTTGGAACAACGACGCGGTTTCCACGACGCCTCATCGCTGAGAGGCGGATTCGTTTCGTGCGTGTCGGCAGGCACGTCCGGATCCCCGAGACCGAGCTCCAAGAGTTCATCAACGACGGCACTGTCGAGCGGCTGCGCCTCTACCCGACCGGTTCGGGCTGATGACTCGGCGTCGGTTCGGGTACATCCGTAAGCTTCCGTCCGGCCGCTTCCACGCCAGCTACCAGACCCCAGACGGTCACCGCCATAACGCTCCAGAGACCTATCGCACCGAGGCAGACGCGCGGCGCTTCCTCGACCGCATCCAGCAGGAGGTCGAGCGCGGACATTGGCAGCCCGACGCGCGGCTGGGGCAGCGCACCCTGCGCGAGTGCTGCGAGGCCTACCTCGAGGAGAACCCCCGGGTCGGCGAGAGGTGGGCGGAGACGTGCCGTCGCAACATGCGACTACATCTCGACGACCTTCTCGACAAGCCGATTGCCAACATCAATCCGCCGCTGGTCCGCGCCTGGCACGCCAAAGCGCTGCGGGGATCGGGTGGACGCACGTCGATCAGCCAGTCGTACAGACTCATTCGTGCCGTGCTCAACGTGGCCGTTCAGGACGGTGCGATCGTCAGGAACCCGTGCCAGATCCCGGGGGCCGGCGCCCAGCGGTCCGCCGAACGCCCCATCGCCACCCCGGCCGAGGTCGCCCAGCTGATCGAGGCCACCACTCCTCGCCTCCGAGCCGCAGTGGCCCTCGCCGCGTGGTGCGGCCTGCGCCGCGGTGAGCTCTGCGCGCTCCGGACGCGCGATGTCGACCTGGAGCACGGCCGCGTCACCGTGCGCCGCAACTACGTCGAACTGCTCGAAGCACCACGCAAGTTCGAGAAGGATCCCAAGAGCGAGGCCGGCAAGCGCACGGTCACCATTCCCCCGCACATATTTCCCCTGCTCGAGAGCCACGCGCGCAAGCACTCTGGCCCGACCTACTTCCTCGCGGACCGTCACGGGCAGCAGGTGCGTGGCAACACGATCTATCAGGCTTTCGTCCGTGCCCGGGAGCAGGTGGGCCTCACCATCGCCTTCCACGATCTGCGTCACACGGGGCAGTCCCTTGCGGCCGCGACAGGCGCGAGCCTCGTCGACCTCAAGAAGCGGCTCGGACACTCCTCGACTGCCGCGGCTCAGCGTTACATGCACGCCGTCGAGGGCCGTGACGCGCAGATCGCGGATGCACTGTCAAAGCTCGCCGAGAATGGCGATGCGAGCAAGCTGCCCAAGTCGTTCTGAGGCATTGAATCGCACGCTAGATCGCACGGCGGGCAAAAGACAGTGCCTGACCTGCACCAATGCGTCTCCCTGAAAATCGGAAGGTCGGCGGTTCGACCCCGCCCCTGGCCACCACCCCCGAAACCGCAGGTCACCATCGTGTGACCTGCGGTTTCGTCATTCCCCGGGATGGGCGGAGGCTGGTACCAGACCTTCTGGGCACCACCCGACGATGAGGAGCGCACGCGATGAGGCTCAACGAGGAGACGGCTCTGTCCCGCCTGGGCGAGCAGGTCCACGGCGTGCTGTGCACCCTGCACCCCGACCGCGGGCCCGACCCGGTCCCGGCCGTGTATGCCGTGAGCGACGACGGGCACGTCGGCATCCCGATCGACACGGTCAAGCCCAAGACGTCCTCCCGGCTGCAGCGCGAGGTCAACCTGGCGGCCGACCCGCGGTGTTCCCTGCTCATCGAGCGCTGGGAGGCCGACGACTGGTCGAGGCTGTGGTGGGTGCGCGCCGAGCTCCGGCACGTCAGCGACCCGCCGTCCTCCCTGACCGACGACCTCGCCGACCGACTGGCCGGCACCGTGCCGCAGTACGCCGACAAGCCCTTCCACCGGGTGCTCGTGTGTCGCATCGTCCGGGTCACCGGCTGGACCGCCGGCGAGGCGTGACCCATGCGGCCGGCGCCGGGCCCCGTGTCCTGTCGACGGCTTCGTCGCTCCCGGGCTCACAGGGGAGGGATGATCCTTCGCTGTCGCAGCGACTCGAAGAGGTCGAGGAACGAGTCCGCCGAGTCCTGGTAGTCGAGGAAGCCCAGCTTGCGACTCTTGCCCATGTCGGCGAACGTCTCCACCGTGCGCCCCAGATCAGCGTCCGTGTGCCACCACGACGCCAGCTCCGCCACCGGGTGCGGGGCGAGACCATGGCGCGAGACCAGGTCGGCCCACACCTCGTCGGCGTGGGTCATGCGCCCCTCGAGGGGCTGCGGCTGACCGGGGTACTCGGCGGGTTCGACACCGAGGCCCTCCGCGACCCGGCTCCACAGCTGACGCCACCGGAAGACCTCACCGTTGACGGTGTTGAAGGCCTGGTCACGCCCGGCGGGGTCGGTCGCCGACCACGCGACGTGCCTACCCAGTAGGCGAGCGTCGGTGATGTCGGTGACGCCTGCCCACTGCTGTGGACTCCCGGGGAACACGAAGGGCTGCCCCGTCTGGCGACAGATGCTGCCGTAGACGGCGAGCGTGACCCCCATGTTCATCGCGTTGCCGAGCGCGTAGCCGATCATCGTGTGCGGTCGGTGCACCGACCACGTGAAGCCCTGCTGAGCCGCTGCCTCGAAGAGTGCGTCCTCCTGGACGTAGTAGAAGTTCTCGAACGGCAGTCGCCCTTGGCTCTCGCGGAAGGGCGTCTCCGCCGGAGCCTTGGCGTAGGCCTCGAAGGGACCGAGGTAGTGCTTGAGGCCGGTCACGAGGACGGCGTGCTCGAGCGTGGTGGTGCGACCGAGGACCTCGAGGGTGTTGCGCAGCATCGCACCATTGACCCGGCAGTTCTCGGCCTCCGTCGCCTGCCGTTGCCAGGTGGTGAACACCAGGTGCGAGATCGGCCTGCCCGCGACCGCACGCTCGACGGAACCGGGGTCGAGGACGTCAGCGAGGACGTGGTCGACGCCGGGAACGGGCTCGCGCACGGAGCGGGAGAGGCCCACTACGTCGAAACCCTTGTCCAGCAGGGCGTGCGCGCAGTTCTGTCCACCGATGCCGGTGATTCCTACGACGAGGGCAGTGGGTGCCATGCGCGCTCCTTCGGGCGATGCTGACGGTGCGGCGGGTGACGTCCGAGCGTCCATGTCCGCGACAGGCCGATGGTGCCGTGATCTGGACAGGGCGTCAAGTGATGATTAACGTTACCTCGAAACAGCTCGCCTGCGTCTGCCCTGGACCGTTCCACCCCGACCACATCCCGGCTCCCGAGGAGGACCCCCATGGCTGGACGCATCCTCACCCGGACCCACGCCGCGCCCACCCTGTCGCGCCACTTCAGGCCCGGCACGTGCCGCCGCGGCGAGCCGGTCCCGAGTCGTGCTGCGGCGGTGCCCGAGTGAGCGCCGGCCGGATCGGGCAGGACGGGTCGCCCCGCGCTACTGTCGGGGAAAACCGACGCCAGCACAGAGGTGAGCCGAGAGTGGTCGAGCAGGTCGAGAACCTCGGTGGCCGCCTCCGCAAGGTGCGGCTCGCCACCGGGATGTCCCTTCGCGAGGTGTCCCGACAGCTGGGGGTCTCGCCCTCCTTCGTGTCCCAGCTCGAGAACGGCAAGTCGCAACCGTCGGTGGCCACCCTCTACTCCTTGGCCCAGCTGCTGGGCGTGTCGATCGACGAGCTGTTCGCCGTGGATGGCGGCGCTGCGAGCCCATCCTCGGGCACGGGTGACGACGCCGACGGCACCGAGACCTTGGCCGCCGCCTCGCGTCCGGCGAACGCGGAGGGCCTCCCGAGCCGGTCGGAGATCAGCTCCCCGGTCGACGCCGTTCCCCGCACCGGTCGTGCCGAGCGCGTCTCCGTCACCAGGCCCGGCGGCCGATCCCGCCTCGAGATGGACACCGGGGTCGTGTGGGAACGCTTGGCCGACAACACCGGCGGGGACCTCGACTTCATCGAGATCGTGTATCCCCCGCACAGCAACTCGACCAACGACGGCCGGATGCTGCAGCACGCCGGCGCCGAGTTCGGATACCTCCTCGAGGGCGAGCTCGAGATCACGGTGGGCTTCGACGTCTTCACCCTGCAGGCGGGAGAGGCCCTCGGCTTCGACTCCTCCCAGCCCCACCTCTTCCGCAACCTGCATTCTCAGCCGGCTCGCGGGATCTGGTTCGTGGTCCACCCCCCGTCCTGACCACCGGATTGCTTGACAGGTGGCCCCCGAGCGTTCACTCTGACTGAACTCCCGTCGTTCCACCTGTTCAGCGGTTTGCACCGCTCCGAGCCATCTGCCGAGGACGTCACATGCGCGCGCTGCAGTTCACCGGGCCCGACCAGTTCCACCTCAACGAGGTCCCCGTCCCCGAGCCGGGCCCGGACGAGGTGCTCGTCGCCAGTCGGAGCGTCGGGATCTGCCACTCCGACATCGAGTTGCTCGCCGGCCGATACATCATCCCCTTCGCCTACCCGGTGATCCCCGGCCACGAGTGGTCCGGCGAAGTCGTCCGCGTGGGCCGGGATGTCAAGGGTCTCGGCGTCGGCGACCGGGTCGTCGGCGAGTGCGTCATCGGTGACGACCACTTCGGCTTCAGCATCAGCGGGGCCGCCGCCGAGTTCTTCCTGGCCAAGGAGGCCTGGCTCCACCGCCTTCCCGACAACCTGTCGTGGACCCAGGGCGCCCTGGTCGAGCCGTTCAGCTGCGGCTACTACGCGACGGTCCGCGCCGACAACCTCGACGCGAGCGACACGGTTCTCGTGCTCGGGACCGGACCGATCGGGCTCGGCGTCGTGGCCGCCTCGGTGGGCCGAGGTGCGAAGGTCGTCGTGGCCGAGCCCTCAGCGGACCGGGGGGAGCTCGCTCTGCGGCTCGGTGCCGACGAGGTGCTCGACCCCACTGCCGAGGGCTTCGTCGGCGCGGTGCAGGAGGCCACCGACGGCGAGGGGGCCTCCGTCGTCTTCGAGGCGAGCGGCAAGCCGGCGGCGATGGCGACGGCGCTCGAGGTCGCTGCGTTCCGCGCCCGGATCGTCTACATCGGGATCGACGTGGGCGGCTCCGCACCTGCGAAGCTCGGCTTGTTCCAGTCCAAGGAGCTTCAGGCTCGCGGCATCATCGGTTCCCCCGGCGTCTGGCCGCAGACCCTGCGCTTCCTGTCCCGCAGCGGGGTGGACCTCAGCCCACTCGTCACCTCCAGCCACGATCTCGCGGACTCCGAGAAGGCGATCACCGCCGTTCTGGAGGACCGGTCCCAGGTCAAGGTCCACATCACCTCGTCCGCCCAACTCTGACGGGTAGGGGGCCGATGATGCGCGCAGGAGTGCTCCACGGTCGCTTGGACCTTCGGGTCGAGGACCGACCAGAGCCACGACCCCGCGAGGGTGAGGTCCTCATCCAGGTCGCTCTCAACGGCCTGTGCGGTACCGACGCCACCGAGTACGCGAAGGGACCGATGATGGTCCCGCTCACGGACCGACACACCGGCAGCGGCCACGTGGGGCCCACCGTGCTCGGCCACGAGTTCATCGGGACCGTCGTCGCCGCCGGCCCAGACGCAGGGGACGGGGGCAGACGCTGGACCGGCCGACGGGTGGCCTGCGGCGCGGGAGTCTCGTGCGGCTCCTGTCGGTGGTGCGCGGCCGGTCGCACCAACCTGTGCGAGCGCTACTACACGCTCGGGCTGTCGACCCACGGTGGACTCGCCGAGCTCGTCGTCGCTCCCGTCAGCACCCTGGTCACCATTCCGGACGGGTGCGACGACACCGAAGCGGCGCTCGCACAACCCTTCGCGGTCGGCCTGCACGCCATCGACCGCGCCGAGATCGCTGACGGGGACGACGTCGTCGTGCTCGGCGCCGGCGCGATCGGCTCCTTCGTCCTGGCCGGGCTGCGTGGCCACCGGGGCACGGTCACCGTGGTGGACGTCGACCCCGACCGCCTCGACGTGGCGCGACGACTCGGCGCGACGAGCACCGTCGCGGTGAGCCGCGAGACGACGCTCGAGGAGCTGCGCGACCTCGTTCCCTTTCAGCCCCACGTCGTCATCGAGAGCTCGGGCGCGCCCGGCGCCGCGGCCCGCGCGCTGTCGCTCTGCGCGCGAGGAGGGCGGACGCTGCTGGTGGGCCTCGTCAAGTCCCCGCAGGAGCTCGCTCTCGCGGACATCGTGCTGCGTGAGGTCGACATCGCGACCACCGTCGCCCACATCTGCGCCACGGACATCCCCCGTGCCCTCGCGCTGCTCGAGAGCAGTCCGCTGGCGGGCGTCATCGGCACCACGACGGTGCCCCTCGACGATGTCGTCGCTCGTGGTCTCGACCCGATCGTGGCCGGCTCCGCGGGCGGCAAGATCCTGGTGGACCCTCGCCGTGGCTGACGTCGCGGTCCTGGGCACCGGCCGCATGGGGTCGGCGATGGCTCGACGCGTGGCCGCCGCAGGGCACCGGGTGCGGGTGTGGAACCGCACGCGGTCATCCGCCCAGGCCCTGGTGGACTCGCAGACACACGGCGAGCTCCTCCTGGCCACGACCCCCTCGGAGGCCGTGACGGACGCGGACGTCGTGCTGACGATGCTCGCGGACGGCGACGTGACCACGTCGCTGCTGCTCTCCGAGGCCGTGCTGAGCGCCCTGCCCACCCACTGCCTCGTCATCGACCTGGGGACGAGCGGAGTGGCGGCGGCAACGAGTCTGGGTCGCCGGCTCGGCGAGGCAGGACATCGCTTCGTCGACGCTCCCGTGTCGGGCAGCGTGCCCGCCGTCACCGCCGGCACCTTGCTCGTGATGGCGTCCGGGCGGCCCGACGACGTCATCGCCGCCCGGGGGGTCCTCGAGTCCTTCGCGGGCGAGGTGCTCCGGGTGGGTGACGTCGGCGCAGGTCAGGCGATGAAGCTCGCGGTCAACCTCGTGGTCCACGACCTCAACGCGGCCCTGGCCGAGGCCCTCGTCCTCGCGGAGCGGTCCGGAGTCACTCGGACGGAGGCCTACGACGTGCTCGAACGCAGTGTCGTCGGGGCTCCCTTCGTCCACTACAAGCGCCCTGCTTTCCTCGACCCGCAGACGCCGATCGCGATGAGCCTGGAGCTCGTCGCCAAGGACCTGCGCCTGATCACCGAGCAGGGCAGGACGACCGGCGCGGCACTGCCGGTGACGGAGCAGACGCTGCGGCGGGTGCAGGGCGCCGTCGACGCCGGGTGGGGCCCGCGAGACATGGCCGACCTGAGTCGTATCCAGTCTGCAGGGGACTCACGCGAGTAGTCGTTTCGCCCGCTTCGCGGGTGTCCGTCCCGAGGCGCGCATCACGGTCTTGTCTCGTTGACAAAGACCCGAGCGTGAACCTCTTGTTAACGCCAAATGCTCTATGTACAGTCTCACCCAACACCTTGGTCGCCCGTGATCCGGACGGTCAGCATCGAAACCCTCAGTGTCGAGGAGTGGGTCATGGATCCGAAGAACGAGACGGTCAGCCCGTCGCGCCGCACCCCCCGGGGGCTCTCGCGTGGACTGCTGACCGTGGTCGCGGCGTTGGCCCTTCTCGTCATCGCCGGCTTCATCTTCGCCCCGAGCAGTGTCAGCTCCGGTGCGATCCAGAGCATGCTGCCGTTCGCAGCCGTGCTCGCCATCGTCGCCCTCGGGCAGACCCTGGTCGTCATGCAGGGCGGCATCGACCTGTCGGTCGCAGGCTCGGTGTCACTCGTCATCGTCATCGTGACCCACCAGGCCTACGGCGACGACTCCAAGGTGCTCCCGGCCGCCCTGCTCGCGCTGGGGGTCTCGCTCCTCACCGGGCTCGGCAACGGCCTGCTCATCGGACGCCTCGGCCTCAACCCCATCGTCGCCACGCTGGGCACCAACGCGCTGCTCTACGCCGCGGTGCTGGCCGTGTCCGGGGGGACCCCCCGACAGACCACCGACCTGCTCGCCCGGCTCGCCGGTGACAGCACTCTCGGGATCCCACACGCGGTCCTCGTCGCCGTCCTCGCGACCGCCGTCGTCACGGTGATCGTCAAGAAGACGGCGTCGGGACGTCGCTTCGAGGCGGTCGGTGCCAACGGCTCGGCGGCGTGGGCTGCTGGTCTGCGCGTGCAGGGCTTCAAGGCCGGCGGCTACGTCTTCGCGCAGGTCTTCTACTGGCTGGGCGCCCTGCTCCTGGCCGGCATCCTCAACAAGCCCACGGCATACCAGGGCGACAGCTACCTGCTGGCCTCGGTGGCAGCAGTCGTCCTCGGAGGCACCTCCCTGCTCGGCGGTCGGGGCAACCTCGTCGCCACAGCCGTCGCGGCGCTCTTCCTGATCCAGCTGGACCAGTTCGTGCTGGCCCTCGGCTTCGACTTCGCGGGCAAGACGCTCGTGCAGTCGGCCGCCTTCGCAATCGGTGTCGCGCTCTACACCATCAACTGGTCGCGGCTGCGAAGGCGATCACAGCGTCCAGCGAGCACCGTCCCAGCCTGACCCCTCTTGCTTCATCCCTCACCCGGCTCATGACCATCAGAAAGGTCGATCCGCAATGTCCCGACCCAACACAGCCATCCGCGTCCTCGCAGTGTCGAGCGTCGCCGCCCTGGCTCTCGCAGCCTGTGGCAGCTCGTCCGACGGCGCCTCTCCCGCCGCCAGCGGAGGCAGCACCGTCTCGGGCGCGCCATCCTGGTGCGGCTCCAAGCAGATCACCCTGGGCCTGACCGACGGGTTCGGCGGCAACAGCTGGCGTCTCGTGACGACGGCCTCAGCCAAGGACGAGATCGCCAAGTGCCCGAGCGTCACGAGCTTCACGTACGCCGACGGTCAGGGCGACACCCAGAAGGCCATCTCCGACATCCAGGGCCTGGTCGCCAAGGGAGTCAACGCGCTCGTCGTGTTCCCGGACGCCGGCAACGCCATGCTCCCTGCTCTGCAGAGCGCCAAGGAGGCCGGCGTCACCACGGTGCCCTACCGGGTCAACCCGGGCGGCGCCGACGGCAAGGACTACGACGTCTGGGTGGGAGCCGACTTCGTCACCGACGGCAAGAACTGGGCCGACTGGCTCACCAAGACCCTGCCGAGCGGGGGCAACATCCTCTTCCTGTCCGGCCCCGCAGGCAACAGCCAAGGGCTCGACGAGCTCAAGGGCATGAAGGAGGTCCTCGACCCGGGGAAGTACACCTTCATCGGGCAGGCGCCGTTCGAGGTCACCAACTGGGATCCCGCCAAGACCCAGCAGGTCCTGAGTGCCGCCATCGCGAAGTACCCGAAGATCGACGCGATCGTGTCCGACTTCGGACCGTCCCTCGTCGGTGCTCTGCCGGAGTTCGAGAAGAGCGGTCGCTCCATCCCTGCCCTGGCGACGTCCGACGGCAACGTCCTCTCGTGCTTCTACGAGGCGCACAAGGCACAGAACCCGGACTTCAAGCTCTTCACCGTGGCCACGGGCAACGACAACGCCCGACTGGCGGTCCAGTGGGCCGTCGCCCTCGCGACCGGTGGCACCCCGCCCGCGTCGAAGCAGTTCAAGGCTCCCGCCTTCGAGGACTCGGTCGGCGGCAAGCCCAGCCCGGTGACGTGCAAGAAGGACCTTCCCGGTGACATCTACCTGTCCGCCCAGATGGCCGGACAGGACCAGGCGAAGCTGCTCAAGTGACTCCGCACGGGGCGGCCGGTGCCGTCACGACCGACGGCCCGGCCGACCCCGTGCCCGTCGATGTCGCCACCGAGACCAAGACGCTGAGCGAGATGCCGACCGAAACGCCGACCGAAGGACTGGACGTGACCAGAGACACCGCGGTGATCGCCGAGTCGGCGATGGTCCTCTCCGGCATCAGCAAGAACTACGACGGGGTCGCGGCGCTCACCGACGTCTCCCTGGAGATCCGTCGGGGCGAGGTCCACGCCCTGCTGGGCGAGAACGGCGCGGGCAAGTCGACCCTCATGGGGGTCGCCTCCGGCGAGGTGAGCCCGGACGCCGGCACCATCACCGGCGCGGGCACGCTCATCGAGCGGCTGACACCCGCCCTGGCCACCCAGCTCGGCATCGCGATCGTCCACCAGCACCCAGCGGTGCTGCCCGACCTCACCGTTGCCGAGAACCTCGTGGTCGCCGTGCCCGGTGCCGTCCTCGGAACCGGCGCGGAGCAGATCCGCACGATGCAGCAGATGCTGGCCGATGTCGGCTCGAGCGCCCACCTCGAGGACCGGGTCGGCAACCTCAGCGTCGCCCAGCGCCACCTCCTCGAGCTGGCCAAGGCGCTCGCGGTGGAGCCGAAGCTGCTCATCCTCGACGAGCCCACCGCCCCGCTGGGCGCCGACTCCGTCGACATGCTCTTCGAACGCGTGCGGCGGGCCGCGGCCACCGGCACCGCCGTCGTCTACATCACGCACCGCCTCGCAGAGGTCCGCGAGCTGGCGGACCGCGTCACCGTGCTGCGCGACGGCAAGGTACGCGGAACTGCCGAGGTGGAGGCCATCACCGACGACGAGCTGCTGTCACTCATCGTCGGGCGCCAGCTCGAGTCGACCTTCCCGGTCAAGCCACCGCAGGACGAGCTGGGTGACGAGGTCCTCGCCGTCGACGGGATCTCGGGCGCCGGCTTCTCCGACGTCTCTTTCACGGCACGCGCCGGTGAGATCATCGGCGTCTCGGGGATCGTGGGCAACGGCCAGAGCGAGGTGCTGCGGGCGCTCGCCGGGCTCACGGCCTTCTCGGGCTCGGTCACGGTCGGCGGCGTGTCGCGGACATCGCGCGACCTGCGCAAGCGCTCGGCCTACCTCCCGGCCGACCGACACGACGAGGGCCTCATGATGACGCTCTCGGTTCGCGAGAACGCAGCTCTCTCCGCCCTGGACCGGCTGCGGGGTCGCGTCCTGCTGAGCCGCCGCCGGGAGGACACCATCGTCGGGGCCGAGCTCACCGCTCTCGACGTCAAGACCGCCTCACCCGAGACCGTCGTCTCGGCCCTGTCCGGGGGGAACCAGCAGAAGGTCGTGCTCGCCCGGGCCCTGCTCTCCCGCCCCGCCATCGTCCTGGCCGACGAGCCGACGCAGGGCGTCGACGTCGGCGCACGCGCGGAGATCTACCGGATCCTCCGCGAGGTCTCCGCCGCGGGCGTGCCGGTCGTCGTCGCGTCCTCCGACGCCAAGGAGCTCGAAGGACTCTGCGACCGCGTCCTCGTCATGTCACGCGGAGCAGTGCTCGACGTCGTCGAGGGGGCTCAGGTCACCGAGGAACGACTCATCCACTCGGCCGTCAGCGCGACGGTGCACCAGGGCGGCGCCAGCCGGACGGCCAGCTCCGTCTCGACCCGGCGGAGCCGCTTCCTCACCGGGGACTATGCCCCGGTCGTCATCCTCGCGCTCGTCATGCTCCTTCTCGGCGCCTTCGTGCTGTCGCAGAACTCGCGATACCTCGCACCCTTCAACCTCACGTCGGTCATGACCTCGTGCGCGGCCCTCGGCTTCATCGCCCTCGGGCAGACGATCGTTCTCATGACCGGGGGAATCGACCTCTCCGTCGGACCGCTCGCCGGTTTCCTGGTCGTCGTCGGCTCGTTCTTCCTGACCGCCGAGAAATCGGCCGCGGTCATGGCGCTGGGACTGGTCGTCATGCTGGCGGTCGCTGCCGCCACCGGAGCCGCCAACGGCAGCCTGATCCGCTTCGCCAAGTTCACCCCGGTGGCGGCCACGCTGGCGAGCTACATCGGCATCCAGGGCCTCAGCTACCTTCTCCGGGACTCGCCCGGAGGAAACATCGCGATCTCCGTGACCCGCCTCGTCAAGACCAAGATCGGTCCGGTACCTGTCGTCTTCCTGCTCCTCGTCGTCACTGCCGTGGTGCTCGAGTACGCCCTGCGCAGGCGGGGCCCCGGCCTGCGGCTGCGCGCCATCGGATCCGACGAGGACGCCGCCCGCCGGGTCGGGATCAATGTCGGCCGCACGGCGGTCCTGGCGTACGTCGCCGCCTCCTGCTTCGTCTTCCTGGGCTCCATCGTGCTGCTCGGCCAGCTCGGCATCGGTGACCCGGCTCAGGGCGTGGGCTACACCCTGAGCAGCATCACCGCGGTGGTCCTCGGTGGCACCAGCCTCCTGGGCGGTCGTGGCACGTTCATCGGCACGCTGCTCGGCGCCGGGCTCATCGTCCAGGTCTTCAACGCCATGGTCTTCCTCGACCTGTCGCAGACGTGGCAGTACTTCTTCCAGGGCGCCCTCATCGTGGCTGCCGCCGTGATCTACAGCCAAGTGCGCCGAGTCAGGGCCTGACAGCGCTCGACACCATCACCAGACCTTCGAATCACCCTGCAGGCAGGGCGGTCCGTCATCCATCGACAACCACCGAGGAGACTCAAGTGCGCGCAGCACGCTTCCACGGACAGTCCGACATCCGCATCGAGGACGTCGGATCCCCCGAGATCAAGGCCCCCGACGAGGTCCTCGTCGAGGTCCTCTGGTGCGGCATCTGCGGCACCGACCTGCACGAGTACCTTGTGGGCCCCATCGTCACCCCGACCACGCCGCACCCCCTGACCGGGGTGACCCTCCCCCAGACGCTCGGGCACGAGTTCTCCGCCCGGGTCGTGGAGGTGGGCGCACAGGTCACCGACGTGGCGGTGGGCGACCGGGTGAGCATCATGCCTGCGATCGTCTGCGGCCGATGCACCTTCTGCCGACAGGGACTCGGTCACCTGTGCGTCCGGTTCGCCTGCACCGGGCTCTCCGCCGAGACCGGGGGCCTCGCCCAGTACGCCGTGCTCAAGGAGTACCAGGTCTCGACCCTCCCCGACGAGGTGTCGGACGTGGAGGGGGCCGTCGTCGAGCCGGCCAGCGTGGCGGCCTACGGCATCGACAGAGTGGGGATCCGCGGCGGCGACATCGTGCTCATCACCGGCGCCGGACCCATCGGGGTGCTGTCGGCCCTCTACGCCGATGCCCTCGGCGCTGCGACCGTCGTGATCGCCGAACCCAATCCCAACCGCGCAGCGCTCGCGGCCTCCCTCGACGTCGGTCCGGTCCTCGACCCGACCGCGGACGGGTTCGCCGAGTCGATCGCACAGCTCACCCGAGGCGCCGGCGTCGACGTGGTCGCCGAGTGCTCGGGCAGCACCCCGGGCCTGACCACGGCGATGAACAGTGTGCGCACGCGTGGCTCGATCGTGCAGACGGGCCTGCACACCAAGCCGGCCACCATCGACGCGATGCGGCTGTCGGAGAAGGACATCAGCTACATCGGCAGCTGGTGCTACCTCATCACCGACTGGCCGCGCATCATCAGGCTCATCGCCTCGGGGAAGTACCCCGTCGCCAAGGCCGTCACGGCCCAGATCGAGCTGGAGCGGGTCGTCCCGGACGGCTTCGACGTCCTCGTGAACCCGTCGGGCGACCAGCTCAAGATCCTCGTCTCGCCGACCGGCGCGACGCCGGCCTGACCGGGCCCACCGACCCTGCGCCACCGGCCGCGACCGACCAGCTGCCGATCCATCCACGTTCTCGAGGAGTAGTCATGGTGTCACCGACGTACGGCACGAACGCGGTCGACTGGGAGAGTCGCCTGGACCTGGACCGGCTGCGCCGCGAGCGCCTGGCCCGGCTCAAGGCGGAGCTCGACCGGTCGGACCTCGGCGCCCTGCTGACCTTCGACTTCCACAACATCCGCTACATGACCGCGACCCACATCGGGACATGGGCGATGGACAAGATGATCCGTTTCGCCATTCTCCCCCGCGGGGGGGACCCCGTCCTGTGGGACTTCGGGTCGGCCGCCCGTCACCACCAGCTGCAGTCCACCTGGCTCGACGAACCACACGCGGCTGCGGGTCGGGGAGAACACTACGGCGCCCGCGCGGGCATCTCCACGCTGCGCGGCGCGATCTCCCCCGGGGCAGGGCGCGCCGCGGACGTGGCCGCCAAGGTCGCCCAGGTGATGCGCGACTTCGGGCTCGACGGCCAGGCCATCGGCGTCGACATCGTCGAGCCGCCGGTCCTCTTCGCGCTCGAGGCGGCGGGTTTCCACGTCGTCGACGGACAGCAGCTCTTCCTCGAGGCGAGGCGGATCAAGACCGGGGACGAGATCGGCCTGCTCACGCAGGCAGCGTCGATGGTGGATGCTGCCTACGAGAACCTCTACGAGTTCCTCCGTCCGGGCGTCCGTGAGAACGAGTGCGTCGGCGTGGTGAGCAAGACGCTGTACGACCTCGGCTCGGAGCACGTCGAGGGAGTCAATGCCATTTCGGGAGAACGGTGCTCACCGCACCCGCACGTCTTCACCGACCGGCTGATCCGGCCCGGCGACCCGGCCTTCTTCGACATCCTGCACAGCCACATGGGCTACCGGACCTGCTACTACCGCACCTTCGCCGTGGGCAGCGCATCACGGGCCCAGCGGGACGCGTACACGATCTGTCGCGAGCTGATGGACCGGGCGATCGACATCGTCAAGCCCGGCGTGACGACGGCTGACGTCGTCGCGCTGTGGCCCACCGCGCAGGAGTTCGGCTTCGCCAACGAGGAGGCGGCCTTCGCGCTCCAGTACGGCCACGGCGTGGGCCTGTCGATCTGGGAACGACCGATCTTCAGCCGCCTCACCTCCTTCGACAGCCCCGAGACGCTGGAGGAGGGCATGGTCTTTGCCCTCGAGACCTACTGGCCCGCGGCCGACGGTTGGGGGGCGGCCCGGATCGAGGAGGAGGTCGTCGTGACCGCCACGGGCTGCGAGGTCATCACGAAGTTCCCTGCCGAGGAGCTGCTCGTGGCCGGCAAGCGCTACTTCACGACCGGCGGCCACCTGCCGACGATGCGCGACAGCCAGTCCCACCTCAACCGCGCGCCGCGCGGCACCGACGCCGACTCGGGCACCGATGCCGACTCCGGCACCGATGCCGACGCCGACTCGGGCACCGACGCCGACTCCGGCACCGATGCCGAGTCCGGCACGAGGAACAGCTCCACCCCGGCGGAGGTCGGCGCATGAGACTGCCCCTGGCGGAGCACCGCTACGGCGAGCACGGCGTCGTGCTCCCACCGGAGCGGAGCGACAGCAACGACGCGCTCGACGTCGACCTGGAGACGCGGCGACAGCTCTACCGCTCGATGCGAGAGATGCGGACCTTCGAGAAGCGCGCCTACGACCTCTTCATGAAGCAGCTGGTCAAGGGCACGAGCCACTTGTCGCTCGGCATGGAGGCCATCGCGGCGGGCTTCGGAGCCGCCATGCACGAGG
Source organism: Terrabacter sp. RAF57 (assembly GCF_052113925.1). Lineage (NCBI taxonomy): Bacteria > Bacillati > Actinomycetota > Actinomycetes > Micrococcales > Intrasporangiaceae > Terrabacter > Terrabacter sp. RAF57. The sequence goes on from NZ_JBFRDT010000018.1 coordinate 26,124, forward strand.
ACGACTACACCTTCGCCACGTACCGCGGCCACGCACACACCCTCGCGAGGGGCGTGCCGATGACACCGGTGCTCGCCGAGCTGCTCGGACGGGCCAACGGCCTGATGGGAGGCAAGGGCGGTTCGATGCACCTCACGAGCGTCGAGCACGGGATGATGGGGTCCTATGCCATCATCGGGGCGCACCTGACGATCGCCAACGGAGCTGCGTGGTCCGCGCAGTACCGCGGGTCGGGCCAGGTGGCCGTCTGCTTCTTCGGCGACGGGACCACCAACATCGGCGCCTTCCACGAGGCCCTCAACTACGCCGCGGTGTACCGACTACCGGTCGTCTTCGTGTGCGAGAACAACCTCTACATGGAGTACACGTCCATCCGCGACATCACCGCCGTCGCGCACCCGGCGGCCGACCGGGCCGCGGCGTACGGACTCGAGTCGATCGTCGTCGACGGCAACGACGCCGACGCCGTCCACCTCGCCGCGCTCGAAGCCCTCGACCGGGCGCGCTCGGGCCGGGGCCCCTCGCTCGTCGAGGCCCTGACCTACCGCCACGGAGGGCACTCGCGCGCCGACCCCGGGAAGTACCGTCCCACCGGGGAGGTCGACGCCTGGAAGACCTACGACCCACTCACGATCTACCGCGAGCGACTGGGGCGGCTCGGCGTTCCGGAGGCCGAGCTCGATGCCATGGACGCGACGGCTCTCGCGCTCGTCGATGCGGCCACCGAGGGAGCCATCGCCGGCGAGCTCCCCTCTCCCGAGAGCGCGTTCACCGATGTCTGGGCTGATGGAGGATGGTCATGGCGCAACTGAGCTACCGAGATGCCGTCGCGCGCGGCATCGCACAGGAGATGCGCCGCGACGAGCGCGTCGTCGTCGTCGGCGAGGACATCGCCGGGGCCGGCGGCGTCTTCAAGACGACGGTCGGCCTGCTCGACGAGTTCGGCCCGAAGCGGGTCATCGACACACCCATCAGCGAGCAGGCCATCCTCGGCGCGGCCATGGGCGCGGCGATGACCGGGCTACGACCGGTCGCGGAGATCATGTTCTCGGACTTCTTCGCCGTGTGCTGGGACATCGTGGTGAACCAGATCGCCAAGACGCGCTACATGACGGCGGGCCAGGTGACCATGCCGCTCGTCATCAAGACGGGCAACGGCGGAGGCCTGCGCTTCGGGGCCCAGCACTCGCAGTCGATCGAGAACTGGGCCATGGCCATCCCGGGGCTCAAGGTCGTGACGCCGTCGACCGCCGAGGACGTCGTCGGCCTGATGGCCGCGGCGATCCGGGACGACGACCCGGTGATCTTCTGCGAGCACAAGGGTCTGTATGCCGCCAAGGGCGAGGTGCCCGACGGCGAGATCGTCGACACGCTCGGCACCGCCAAGGTGCGCCGCCCCGGTCGCGACGCGACCATCGTGGCGCTCGGCATGATGGTGCCGAGGGCGCTGGCTGCTGCGGAGGACCTGGCCACCCGCGGCATCGATGCCGAGGTCATCGACGTGCGCTCCCTCGTACCTCTCGACACCCGGACGATCCTCGACTCGGTCGCCAGGACCGGCAGGCTCTTCACCGTCGAGGAGAATCCCCAGCTGCTCGGCTGGGGTGCCGAGATCGCGTCGCTCGTCGCCGACGAGGCGTTCTGGGACCTCGACGGACCGGTGCAGAGGATCACGACCCCGCACATCCCGCTGCCGTCCGCCGACTCCCTGGAGGACCTCGTCATGCCGTCCGCCGAGAGCGTCGCCCGGACTGTCGAGAAGGCGCTCCAGTCGTGAGCGTGCCTCCGTCGCTGGCGCCCTTCCTCCCCGGGGGTCGGCCGGCCCCTCGCGCTTCAGGTGGCCACCGCCCCCGGCAGGTGCACTCTCCCCGGGTGCGTCGTCTGGCGCACGACCGGGGCGTGCACCTCGGGGGACTCACCGGCACCGGTCCGCGCGGCCGGGTCACGACGGACGACGTGGACCGGGCGGCCTCGATGGCGGAGTCCCTCCCGCTCGCCACTCCGGTCGCCGCTCCCGGCACGGTGCGCGCTCGCCACACCGCGGTCACCGAGGTGGAGGTCACCCGTCTGACGACCTCACCTGACCTGCTCGCCTGGCTCGTCGAGTCGTCGGTCCGGACGGTCCGGTCCGTCCGCGCGGCGACGGCCGAGGTCGTCCCTACGACGGTGTCGGTCCATGGGCCGCCCGGGGGCGCGCCACGGACGGTCGTCAACGCCCACGACCTCGGAGTGCAGGGGATCGAGCGGGTCCTCGGAGCCGCAGACACACCCCTGAACGGCTCTGAGGGGCAGGCCTCCCGGCCCGAGCTGTCGGTCCACGACCTCCGGGGCACCGGCGTCCTGTTCGACGTCCCCGTGCTCGAGGACGGCGTGGTCGTCGCGATCTCGTTCGGAGACGTCGTCGACCGTCCCACCGTCGTCGAGCTCCCCGACGGTGGACGCGGGATCGGGATCGGCTCCTTCGTGCACCTCGCTCTCACCGTCGACGAGCATCTGGCTGGTGCCAGCGCAGCGCGGCTGCTCGCCCGGGTGCGTCAGCGCCTCGAGGCCCACGAGAGCGGGAGCTCGTCGTGAACGCCCGGACCGAGCACCTCGCGTACTCCACCCTCGTGCACCCGGGCGACACCTGGCCGGAGATGCGCGACAGCCTCATGACCTACGCGCCGGCCGTGAAGCGGAGGGTGTCGCCCGACACGTCGTATGCCGTCTCGCTCCGTCTGTCCGCCTCGTCGGCGCAGACGCTGACCGACGACCCGGGCGAGCGGGAACGTCTGCGGGTCTGGCTGGACGAGAACGACATGTACGTCTACACCGTCAATGCCTTCCCCTACGGCCCTTTCAAGGGTCGTGTCGTGATGGAGGAGGTGTACGAGCCCGACTGGTCGGATCCTGACCGGGTTCGCTACACCTGCCAGGTCGCCGACATCCTCGCCGAGGTCTGCCCGTCCCACGTGTCACCGTCCATCCAGACCTCGCCGCTCGCCTTCCGACCCAAGGTGCAGACGACCGCGGACCGGGCCACGCTGACCGAGAACGTCCTCACCGTGGTGGCACACCTCGTCGACCTCGAGCGCACGACGGGGCGGCGAGTCAAGCTCGCGCTGGAGCCGGAGCCTGCCTGCTTCCTCGAGACGACCCCGGAGACGGTGGACTGGTTCCGCGAGGACGTCTGGTCCTCGACCGGGACGGAAACCCTGTGCCGGCTCACGGGACTCCCCGTCAGCGAGGTCGCGGGGCTGGTCCGTCGCCACCTCGGCGTCGTCTTCGACATCTGCCACCAGTCCGTGCAGTTCGAGGACATCGCCCGGTCGCTGGAGCTGCTCTCCGACGCCGGGGTCCCGGTCTTCAAGCTGCAGGCCGCAGCCGCGCTCCGCGTCCCGGACGTCACCGACTCCGCCGTGGACGCCCTCGAGGCGTTCACGGACACGATCTACCTCAGCCAGACGACGGAGCGACGAGACGGGCGCCTCACGCGGTTTCTCCACCTCGCCGACGCCATCCGGGCCTGGCGCGCCGACCCCGCAGGAGGTCCTCGCGAGTGGCGGACGCACTTCCACGTACCGATCTTCCTCGAGGACCTGGACGGACTCAGCACGACGCGGGCCGGCATCGTGGCCGCGCTCGAGGTGCATGCCCGGACCCCGCTCTCGGACCACCTCGAGATCGAGACCTACACGTGGGACGTGCTGCCCGCGCACCTCAAGAACGGCGACATCGTCGACTACGTCTCGCGCGAGCTGGAGTGGATCCGCGCTGAGCTGGATCGGTTGGACCCGGGGCGATGATCGACCATGCCTCCCTGCGGGACCGGGCCGAGGCCGCCCTCCCGCCAGACGTGTTCGCCTACTTCGCCGCGGGCGCAGGGGACGAGACCACGCTCACGCGGCAGGAGCAGGCCTGGGACGAGGTGCTGCTGCGGCCGAGGGTGCTGCGGGACGTGTCGGCGACCTCGGCGGCGTCTCAGGTGCTCGGACATCCGATCACCTCGCCCGTCCTCGTCGCCCCCACTGCCACCCACCGGCTGGCCCACCCCGAGGGTGAGGTCGGGGTGGGCAAGGCGGCCCGGGCGGCGGGCAGTCTCCTCGTGCTGTCGATGAGGTCGAGCACCCGGGTGGAGGCTGTCGCCGCCGCTGCCGGTCCCTTCTGGCAGCAGCTCTACGTGCTGCAGGACCGCGGCGTCACCGACGAGGTCGGCCGCCGTGCCGCCGCCGCCGGTGCGCTGGCTCTCGTGGTCACCGTCGACACCCCCCGCGTGGCTCGCAAGCGCGCCGGCCTCCCTGTCTCCCGTCCGAGCACCGGGATCATCGAGTCGCTCGACCACCGCGACGTCGGCGACCGACGGATGGTGCAGGCCGCGGACGTCGGCCCACACGACCTCGAACGGCTCGCCGCGACCAGCGGGCTGCCCGTCGTGGCCAAGGGGGTGCTGACCGCAGAGGCCGCCAGGGACTGTGTGGCTGCCGGCGCTTCTGCCGTGGTCGTGTCGACGCACGGAGGGCGGCAGCTCGACGGGGTCGTCCCGGCGCCGCTGGCCCTGCCGGAGGTCGTCGAGGCCGTCGGCGACCGGGTGGAGGTCTACGTCGACGGGGGCGTCCGCACGGGATCGCACGTCCTCAAGGCGCTCGCCCTCGGAGCGCGAGCCGTGCTCGTCGGACGACCGGTCATCTGGGCCCTCGCCACCGGCGGGTCCGACGGGGTGCGAGGCCTTCTCGTCGACATGGCCTCGGAGGTCGAGGAGGCGCTCGCCCTCGCCGGGTGCCGGTCCTGCGCCGACGTCGGGCCCGACCTCGTGCGCCGCTAGGACCAGCGCCGCTCCCGCACGGGCGTATGCCGTGCTGGCGCTGCGCGAGCGCCCTCCCTCTCCCCTACCTAGGAAGTGACGACATGACGACGACAGCGGTCACGGACCAGACCGAACGCGCTCTCTTGGCTCGGATCCCCACCGGGCTCTACATCGACGGCCGGTGGACCGAGGCTGCCGACGGTGGCCGGTTCGAGGTCGTCGACCCCTCCACCGAGACCGTCCTCGCCACCGTCGCCGACGCGCGACCCGACGACGGCGACCGCGCGCTCGCTGCGGCGCACGCCGCCCAGCCGTCGTGGGGGCGCACTCCACCGCGCGTCAGAGCCGAGATCCTCCGCCAGGCTTTCGAGCTCGTGACCATCCGCGCCGAGGACTTCGCGCTGACCATGACCCTCGAGATGGGCAAACCCCTCGCCGAGGCGCACGCCGAGGTCAGCTACGGGGCCGAGTTCCTCCGCTGGTTCGGCGAGGAGGCAACGCGGATCTCCGGCCGGTACTCCACGGCTCCCGACGGAGCCAACCGCCTCGTGGTCACGAGGCGACCGGTCGGGCCGTGCCTGCTCATCACACCGTGGAACTTCCCGCTCGCCATGGCGACCCGCAAGATCGCGCCGGCCATCGCCGCGGGCTGCACCATGGTCCTCAAGCCTGCCGCGCTGACCCCACTGAGCGCCCTGCTCCTCGCCGAGGTCCTCGAGGACGCCGGCCTGCCGCCGGGTGTCCTCAACGTCATCCCCACGACCGACCCGGGGTCGGTGAGCGGCCCGCTGCTGTCGGACGCGCGGCTGCGCAAGCTGTCGTTCACCGGCTCGACACCGGTCGGCCAGCGGCTCATCGCCGCCTCGGCCGACCAGGTGCTCCGGGTCTCGATGGAGCTCGGAGGCAATGCCCCCTTCATCGTCTTCGAGGACGCCGACCTCGACGCCGCCGTCGAGGGAGCGCTCGCCGCCAAGCTGCGCAACGGCGGTGAGGCCTGTGTCGCCGCCAACCGCTTCCTCGTGCACCGGAGCCTCGCCGACGAGTTCGGACAGGCCCTCGCAGCACGGATGTCCTCCGTCACGGTCGGTCGTGGCACCGACCCGGCCACACGCCTGGGTCCCCTCATCAACGCCGCGGCCGTCGCGAGGGTGGGCCGTCTCGTGGACGGAGCCGTCGCCGCGGGCGCCCGTCTCGCCCTCGGTGGCCGGGCACTCGACGGACCCGGCCACTTCTTCCCGCCCACTGTCCTCACCGACGTGCCAGCCGGCGCGGACATCCTCGACGAGGAGATCTTCGGACCGGTCGCCTCGATCGTTCCCTTCGACACCGAGGACGAGGCCGTCCGCCTCGCGAACGCCACGCCGTTCGGACTCGTCTGCTACGTCTACACCCGCGACCTCGACCGAGGGCTCCGGATGGGCGAACGTCTGGAGACCGGGATGCTCGGCCTCAACACGGGCGTGGTGTCCAACCCGGCAGCTCCGTTCGGCGGCGTGAAGCAGTCCGGCCTCGGCCGCGAGGGAGGACGTGAAGGTATCGAGGAGTACCTCGAGACCTGCTACATCGGCGTGGCCGACCCCTTCGCAGCATTCGGATGAGGGTCGGTCCGCCGCCGCGCCCTCACTCCCCGGGGCGTGCGATGACCGCGAGCACGAGCGAGCCGGGTTCGCGGTGAACTTCCCGGCGCGCAGGTGCGCCGAGTCATGGGCGGATGCCGCCCACCTCCGGGGAGGTGGGCGGCATCCGCCATGTCGAGAGATCTGTCGCTTCGTCAGCGCACCGCGTAGGCCGCCTTGACGACCTGCGTCACCGAAGCACCCTTGCGGTCGGTCACCTCGACCCGCGTGGTGACCGTCTTGCCGCTGGCACCCGTGTGGTCGACGACCGCGCTCCACGCCCCGGCGTTGCTGGACACCGCGGCGTCCGTCCACGTCGTGCCACCGTCGTAGGAGAAGGCGAACGTCGCCGAGACGATGTCACCAGGGGCGTAGCCGCCGTGACCGGTGACCCGGATCGGCAGCACCTGCCCCGCCGAGGCGGCGAGGGTCTTGCTGCCTTCCTCGGGCAGGCCGACCCGCGGGAAGAGCAGCGGGAGACCGACCGAGAACGTGTCGGGGTCGAGCGCGGAGCGGAAGCGCCACGTCGTCGTGACCTCGGTCGATCGGGCCCACTGACGCGCCGGGCTCCCGAACTTGCCGGTGTTCATCTCCAGCTCGTAGGCCGAGTCCTCGGCCGGCACCTCGAAGACGCCGTTGGGGGTGTAGCTGTAGCCGATCTCCTCGCCGTTGCGGCGCAGCGTGAGGTTGCCCTCGTCCCCGAAGCTGCCGGGGTTGGCCACGTGCCCGAAGTCGTCGCCCCACATCTGGGGGGCGAAGCCCATCAGGCCACCCTGCCGCTCGGCCGTCAGCTGCTCGACGCCCTGGTCGTTCTTGATCGCAGCCGGGGCGACGATGCCGCCGTACCAGCTGTCGGTGCGGACGCTGCCGGCCGGGTAGGTGCGCCAGGCCTCGGTCATCGCCTCTCCGAAGGGGAAGCTCGAAGTGAGGTAGTGCAGCCACTTCGTGCCGCCGTCGGTGTAGAACTCGGTGCGCTTCCTCGCGACGTGGACCGCCTCATAGGCGGAGACACCGAAGGTGACGCCGTTGTCACGACCGGCATAGACGTAGTCCAGGAGCGGCGTGTCGACACCCATGCCCTTGTAGTCCGCCTCCGTGCGGCCGAGCTTCTTGTCCTGGGCGACGAACGTCTTGTCGTCGGTCAGCGGGGTCGACTGGGTGAAGCCGAGGTTGTAGACGTACGGGCTGCTGGCCGTCGCCTTCCAGGAGAGCGTCAGCTGACCACCGGGGGCGGTGGCAAGGAGCGCCTGGAGCTGGTCGCCCTCGGCCATCGGAAGGGAGTAGGTCGCCACGCTGAGCGGCGTGAACCCGGCCACCGGCAGCCACTTGCCGGGAGCCGGAGCGTACGCGAGCAGGGCCCTGACACCGGCCGCGCGAGCCCGGTTGACCATCGACGGGGAGATGCCAGCGGTGCTGACCTTGACGAGCACGACCTTGCCACCCACGCGGGCGGGGTCGAAGATCGAGCCGGTACCACCGTCGACGAGACCCGCAGTGCCGACACCGTCGAGGCCCGGCGCCGCGTTCGGCGCCGCGATCGGGTGCAGCACCGGTCCTGCGACGACCGACAGCGACTCGACGGCAGGCGCGTAGCGGCGCGACCAGTCACCGAACTCCCAGGTGCCCTGCTGGGGGTTGCCCTGCACGTCGGCGTACACGGCGGTCGTCGTCGAGCCACTGCTGAGGGAGCCGGCGTGGATCCACGTGTCGTCCCACGTGCGGGAGAACGAGAGGACCGAGGCCTTGGGCTCACTGGGTCGGTCCGTCTTGACCGACAGCAGGTGCGCCTTGGTCGCGTCGAAGTCGACGGTCGTGTCGCCGGTGATCTTGATCTCCGGTCGGCCGAAGTAGGCGATGGAGCCGACGGTGTTCGGGGTCAGCCAGGTCGGGTCGGGGCTCCTGACGAAGCTCGACAGGAAGTAGGTGCCGGGACGCACCTGGAACGTCTGCTCCGCGGCACCGTTGTTGAAGGCGCGCTGCGCCTTGATGGAGTCGATGTTGACCACGTCGACGCTCGAACCCAGGTTGGCGGGCTGACCGAGGCGGTCCTTCATCCGGACGGTGAGCTGCACCGTCTGGGGAGTGACGTAGAGCGAGAAGGGCGTCGACACGTTGGCGCCGCCGGTGGCCAGGATGCGGCCCGTGACGTCGCCGTACTGCGCAGCCGCGAGCTTCGCGGTCGGGTCGACCTTCAGCGGGACCTTGACGGTGCCACCAGCGGGGATGGTCACCGACGAGGCTCCGAGGACGGCCGGCGTCGACGTGACGGCGGAACCGTCGTCACCCGTGACACCGGCGACGGACAGCTTGAGGGTGACCGGCTGGTCGGTGACGTTGGTGTAGGGAAGGTCGATGGTCGTGACCTGGGCGCTCGTGTGCGGCCACGCGAAGGTGCCGCCCTGCACCGGCATCGTGGTGACCGAGGCCTTGGTGGCGGCGAAGACATCGAGGCGGCCGGCACCCTGCGCGCGGACGTCACCGGGGACATCGGACTTCGCCGACGACACGAGGGCCGCCTTGAGCTGCTGCCCGGTCCAGGTCGGGTGCGTCTGCTTGACGATGGCGGCGGCACCGGCGACGTGCGGCGTCGCCATCGACGTGCCCGACATCGCGACGTACGCGTTGTCGCCCCGCCCGCCTGAGCGCGCGGCGGTGATGCCGACGCCCGGCGCCGAGATCTCCGGCTTGAGGGTGTGGTCGACCGCTGTGGGCCCGCGGCTGGAGAACCATGCCGGCACGTCCTGACGGTCCACCGCGCCCACCGTCAGCACGGCGGGAGCACAGCCGGGAGCCGAGACGGTGTTGTTGGCCGAGCCGGTGTTGCCGGCAGYGATGACGAAGAGCGCCTTGCTCGTCGTGGCGAGCTCCTGGGCCGCCGACGACATGGGATCGTTGCAGGCGGACGGCGACCCGTTGCTGCCCAGGCTCATGGAGACGACGTCGGCGCCCTGCCCGACCGCCCACTCCATGCCGCCGATGATCATCGAGTCGGAACCTCCACCGTTGTCACCGAGCACCTTGCCGATGAGCAGCTGGGTCTCGGGGGCGACGCCCTTCTCGAGACCAGCGCTCGCCGCACCAGAGCCGCCCACGGTGGAGGCGGTGTGCGTGCCGTGGCCCTGCACGTCCGACAGTGCGCCACCCGCCGACCCGGTGAAGTCCTTGGACGCCACGATCCGACCCTTCAGGTCGGGGTGCTCGGCGTCGGCGCCGGTGTCGAGGACGGCGACCTTGGTGCCACTGCCCTTGAGTCCGCTCGCCCAGGCGAGGTCGGCGCCCACCTGCTTCGTCGACTGGTCGAGCGTGGCGTACGCCTTCGCGTCGAGCCAGATCTTCTCGATCTTCGCACCGGCTGCGGTGGACGGGTCCGTCGCGTCCGCGAAGAAGGCAGCGGCCTGCGCCTTGCCGGCCTTGAGCGCGATGCCGTCGATCGAGTGCAGGGTCTGACCCTTGGCAGCGCCCTTCGGCGTGGCGGGCGCGGAACGCGCCCGGCTGAGGTCCGTGGAGTAGCGGGCGATGACCGGCACGCTGTCGGTGCTGGCGTCGTCGTAGCCCATGGCCACGAGCCCCGTCACGTTGAAGAGCTCCTCGTCCACCTTGTCGGAAGACAGGGCGTCCACGGCATCGGCGGGGTAGACGTAGACGTCCTTGCCGACCCGCCGAGTCTCCACGGAGGGCACGGCGCCGTCCTCGCGCGGTAGCACCGTGACGATCGGGGCGTTGGTGCCTGCCCCGGTGACGAGGACCTTGTCGCCCGTGATCAGGGTGACGGTCTTGGGAGCGTCGCTCGTCGCCTGGGCAGCGCGCGATCCGACGATCGGACGGGGTGGGGCACCTGAGCCCTGGCCGAAGGCCGAGGTGGGGGCGGCCGCGGTGGCGGCAACGATGGCAACCGTTGCCACCCCTAGGGTGTGACGCCAGATGGGGCGCATGCTGTGGTCCTCCGGGGAGTGGGGGCGCGAGCCGCTGTTCGGGTCACGCTGCGTGGGGGGCGCCGGGTGGGGAATCCGGCGCCGTCAGTCACAGTGCCGGAGCGCCGGTTTGTCCGGAAGAATGTGCGTGCGGCGGTTATGCGTCATGGCGCAGGTGCGCCACCCGCCCTGACGACGTCAGAGTTGGCGGAAGGAGCGACATGGAAGCGCTTGCGGCTTTGGGTCTCGGTCCGGCGGAGGCGAACCTGTACCGCACGCTGGTCGGGCTGGGTGGCACGACCGTCGACGACCTCACCCATCGCTGCCAGCTCTCGAACGCGGAGGTCGAGGAGAGTCTCGTCGGGCTGGAGCGCATGGGACTGGTGGCACAGTCGGCCGCCACGCCGGGCCGCTGGGTAGCGGCGCCACCGGGGATCGCGCTGCGCGCCCTCCTCAACGACCGCCGWCACGAGCTCGATCAGGCCGAGCTCGTGGCCGCGCGGCTGGCGGAGGCGCACCGCACCGATGCTGCGGGGAGCGTTCACGATCTCGTCGAGGTGGTCGTCGGGGCCGGCGCGGTCGGACAGCGGTTCCACCAGCTGCAGCTGGGCGCCGTCGAGGAGGTCTGCGTCCTCGTCACCGACAACCCGACGGCCGTGACGGCGTCGGAGAACCAGGCCGAAGACATCGCGGCGGCCCGCGGCGTCCGGTACCGGGTCGTGCTCGAGCGCGACGTGCTGGAGCAGACGTCGCAGACCGAGCTGGTGGCGGTGATACGCCGCGACGAGGAGGTGCGGATCAGCGACCGTGTCCCGACCAAGCTCGTCATCGCCGACCGTCGCACCGCGATGGTGCCCCTTGATGCAGACTCCCCGGAGCCGGCGGCCCTCGTCATCCACTCGACCGGGCTCGTCCAGTCCCTCCTGTCGCTCTTCGACTTCGTCTGGCGCGAAGCCTGGCCGCTCAACTTCGTGTCTCCCGAGAGCGACGAGCTCGTGGAGACGGCCCCGGGTCCGGACGAGACCGACCTCCAGGTGCTCTCGCTCCTCATCGCCGGCGCCTCCGACGTCCTGGTCGCGCGGCAGCTCGACGTCGGGCTACGCACCGTCCAGCGCCGGGTCCGGTCGCTCATGGATGCCACCGGTGCCAACAGCCGCATCCAGCTGGGTTGGGCGGCACACGAGAAGGGCTGGCTCCGCCGACCGTAGCTCGAGGGACTCCGCCCTCGACCGTTGAGGCGGCCTGGAGTGCCCGACTCCTCGGCCAACGTTGGACAAGGGTTGTACATCTTCGCGATCGGACGCTTAAGGTCGGAGCCATGGACCCCCGCTCCGCGCTCGAGGCGGTCCGGACCGCTCCGACCCTCCTCGAAGCCATGCGGGCAGCGTCGACGCTCGCCGATGTCACTGCGCAGGCGGACGGTGACGGCGTCCGTGACCTGATCTCGGCCACGCTCTCCGACGATCCCCTGACCGCCCTCGCCGCCGTCCACGCGCTCGGCGTCTGCGACGACCCCACCGCGGCACCGGTGCTCGCACGCCTGGTGGCTGACGGGCGGCGCCACGTGGCGGAGCACGCGCTCGACGCGCTGCGGCACACGGCTCCCGTCGACGAGGCGCTGCCGCACCTCGTCAGCTCGAGCCGCGACGGCGGCTTCACCGGGATGCTGGCCCAGCGCACCCTCGAGAGCTGGGCGGTGCGGCAGCCGGACCGGGTGCGTGGCGCCCTGGTGACCGGGCTGGCGTCAACGACCGACGACGACGGCCGCACCCGACTGGCCGAGACATTGGGGCTGGTGCCCGGCGCAGCGACCACGATGGCGCTCGTGGCTCTCGCGGCAGACGACACCGAGGCGCTCCCGGTGCGCGCGGCCGCGACGGCCGCCCTCGGCGACGGACCCGCAGCCGACCACAGCGCCGAGGCACTCCTCGTGTCGTTGGCCCGTACGGTCGGCCCTCTGGCCCAGACCGCCCGGCTCGCCCTCTTCGACCTGCGTCCGGCCCCGGCACCGCCCGTGCCCGACGGGTTGACCGTCGTGCAGCTCTTCCTCCACTCCGACATCGACGGACAGCTGCACCATTCCGGCCGGGGCGACACGGGCGGCATCGCCACGCTGCTCGTGCACCTCGGGGACGCCCTGCTGCGCGGCGAGCCCGCGATGACTCGGGTCATCACCGTGTCGGGCGGCAGCCCCGAACCGGCCCAGTTCCCCTCGGGACGTCCGTCCGCCGCGCCCGGTGGCCACGTCGGCTCCTCGCTTCTCGCGAGGGGCCACCACTACGCGAAGGTGCCGCTGTCGGGTCCTGTGGGGGTGAGCCGTGCGTGGCCTGCGCGGGTCGCGGCGCGCCGCGGGATCCGCCGGGTCCTCCGGACCGCCGGTCGCGTCGACGCGATCCACCTGCGGATGGCCGACGTCGGGTCCATGGCCGCCGCAGAAGTGGCGGACGAGCTCGGCATCCCCGTCGTGCTGACCCTCGCGCCCGACCCCCAGGCCCTCATCGACGCGCGGGACCACGCCGGGACGCTGACCCGTGCCGGGTTCGACGCAGCCGATCTCGTGGAGCACCTGTGGTTCCGCGACCAGCTGCTCCGCGACCTCGCCGCGCGCGCTTCCCACCTCGTGCTCTTCCCGCGCCCACAGGTCGGCGACGACCTGCGGCGCTACCTCGGGATCGACATCGACGTGCAGCGAGACCGCCTCAGCGTCGTCGGCGAGGGCATCGACGTGGCAGGTGTCGACCGCATCGTCGGCGAGACCCTGGATGGGTCGGGACGTCGCCGCGGGTCCGGCGTCACATCCGCCGTCGACCAGCTCGACAGCCTCCTCGACACCCTCCCCGAGGACCGCCGAGCCCTGCCGACCGTCGTGTCGGTCGGTCGGCTCAACCCCGTCAAGGGGATGGCGACCCTCGTGCAGGCCTGGCGCGACGACGCCCGGCTGCGCGAGCGCTGCAACCTGCTCCTCGTGGGCGGCGATCTCGACCACCCGAGCGACGAGGAGGCCGCCGAGCTGGCCCGGATCGACGCCGTCGTGCCTGCCGCCGAGGCGGCCGACCTGGGGCTGCTCGTGGCCGGGCACCGTCCCAACACGACGACCATCGCGTGGCTCGCGCGGCTGCGCGGACGTCCGGGCGACACGGCGCCGCCCGGCGTCTATGTGAGCGCGAGCCTCAAGGAGGAGTTCGGCATCGCGATCCTCGAGGCGATGGCCGTCGGGCTCGTCGTCGTCGCACCCGACGGCGGGGGCCCGGCGACCTACGTCGCCCACGGGGAGACGGGCATCCTCGCCGACACGTCCATTGCCGCCGGCCTCGCGGGCGCGACCCACGAGGCGCTCGACCTCGCAGCCGCACCGGAAGCCGACACCCGGATGGCGCAGGCCCGGGACATGGTGCGCACGCGGTTCGGCATCGACACGATGGCCGCGTCGCTCGCCGCGGTCTACCGTGAGGTGGCGCCGCAGCGAGCGGGCGAGCCGCGCCTTTCCGACGCCGTGGAGGGAGCCTCGTGACCCTCCTCGTCATCAGCCCTGACTACGCCTCCCACCTCTACCCGCTCGCCACCCTCGCCACGGCCTGGCGTGATGCGGGTGAGCGCGTCGTCGTCGCCACCGGCACGGCCACCGATGCCCTCGTCACCGCCTTCGGCTACGAGCGCGAGCACCTGCAGCTGGGGCGCGGCTCGAACCCCGGCGTCATCCGGGCCGAGGAGCAGCCGGCGGGCGAGGACGACTCGCTCCGTGGGTTCTTCGAGGCGACGCGGCTCGGCGCCGTCGAGACGCTGGCCTACCAGGCCCGGGCGCGTGGTGACGACCTCCTCTGGAACGCCGTGGGCGTGGCCCGGGCCGTGCACGACGTCGTCGACCGGGTGCGCCCGGACACGGTCGTCGTCGACCACCTCGCCTTCGGTGCGCGACTGGGTCTCGCCAGCAGGGGCACCAGCCACGCCGACGTCGTGCTGGGTCACCCGTCCGCTCTCACCGTCGGCGACGAGGTCTACGGCTACCCGCCTGCCTGGCCTCGTGCCTTCACGCCCGGGCCGGACGCGCTCGCCGAGCTGCGGCGCCTCTCGGAGCAGGTGCGCGACGACTTCACCGCGCAGTGGAACGCCGCACTGGCGCTGCTGTCGCCGGGGGCCACGCCGAGCGTCGACGCCTTCGCCGAGACCGGCGACGTCCTCATGCTCAACTACCCCGCGGAGCTGCACGACCACGACCGCACCGCCCTGCTCCCGCGCCACACCTTCCTCGGCTCCGCGGTGCGGGCCGAGGCCTCGGACGAGCAGGTCGAGACGTGGCTCGGCCGCAGCGACGAGCCGGTCGTCTACGTCAGCCTCGGCAGCTTCCTCTCCGCCCGCTCCGACCTGCTCGCGACGATCGTCGAGGCGCTGCGCCCACTGGACGTCCGCGTCGCCCTGGCCCACGGGTCGACGCCGCGCCCCCTGCTGGGTGCACTCCCCGAGTCGTGGCTCGTACGCGAGATGCTCCCGCAGGTGACCCTGCTCGGTCACGCTTCCGTGGCCGTCTCGCACGGCGGCAACAACAGCGTCACCGAGTCACTGACAGCCGGCGTTCCCCTGCTCCTCCTCCCCCTCTCCACCGACCAGTTCGCCGGCGCCGCCGCCGTCGAGGCGCAGCGGCTGGGCGAGGTGCTCGACCCCAACCGCGCCGACGCCGCCGCGATCCGCTCGGCCGCCGAGCGCCTGATGGGTCCCGCGGACTCCGTGGACCGCGCGGGGCTTCACCGGCTGGGTGCGTCGATGCGCGAGCACCCGGGACCCCTTCGGGCCCGCGACGCACTGACGCGGCAGACCACGCCCGCACACGGGAGCGGTCCCGCAACGCTCTGAGCGTCACCCCGGCGCGTGGGGACGTCGACCCGGCAGGTGGGGCGGCGGCATACGCCCTCGGTAGGGCGGGGGCACGTCAGCGGGGGCGTGGGCTCCGCCACCGGCCGGCGGCGATCTGCTCACCCGCGACCCACACGCCCCCGACGTCGGAGGTCGTCCCCAGCGCGAAGACCTTGGACAGCGCGTCCTCGGGGGACGAGGCGTTGTCGAGGCCCACGGCGAGCGGGTCGCCGGGCTCGGGCAGCACCCAGACGGCGTCGAACTGCTTGCCGACCGACAGGTCACCCACGTCGTCACCGAGCCCGAGCGCGTCGGCGCCGGCCCCGGTGCTCAGCCAGAGCAGGTGGGCCGAGGTCAGCAGCATCCCGTCCGGGCCGAGGAGCTGCTGGACGAAGTAGGCCTGCAGTCCCTCCTTGAACAGCGAGAAGCCGGTGCCGGCGCCGACGTCCGAGCCGAGGGAGACGCGCACCCCGGCCTCGATGTGACGACGGAGCGGAAAGAGCCCGCTGCCCAGCGCCGCGTTGCTCGTGGGGCAGTGCGCCACGGCGGCGCCGCGCGCGGCGAGCGTGCCCAGCTCGGCATCGGTCGGGTGGACGTCGTGAGCGAGCACCGACCTCGGCGTCACGAGGCCGAAGCGGTCGTAGGTGTCCACGTAGGAGGCCCCGCCGAAGAGGGCGGCGACCTCGCTGATCTCGTGGAGGTTCTCGTTGAGGTGCGAGGTGAAGAGCGACCCCGGCACCTCGGAGAAGGTGGCCGCACAGGCCTCGAGCACCCCCTCGCTCGCCGAGAGGGAGAAGCGTGGTGTGACGGCGTAGCGCAGCCGGCCCTTGTCGTGCCAGCGGGCCGCGAGCTCGCGCGACTCGGCGTAGGCGCGCTCGGGGGTCGTGAGCAGCGGCTCGGGCAGCAGCCGGTCCGAGGTCACGAGTCCGGTCGTGACCCGCAGGCCCCAGTGGTCGGCCGCCTCGAACATCACGTCGACGGCCGGGGCCTGGTGGGCCCCGAAGACGAGTGCGGTCGTCGTCCCGGCGTCGACGAGTCCCGCCACGAAGTCACGGGCCACGCCCCGTGCGTGGTCGACGTCGGCGAGCCGCATCTCCTCCGGCAGGGCATAGCGGTCCAGCCAGTCGAGCAGCGGCAGGCCGAGCCCGCCGATGACGCGCACCTGGGGGAAGTGCACGTGCGTGTCGACGAGCCCCGGCAGGAGCAGACCCTGGCGCAGGTCGAGGACCGGCTCGTCGGGATGCTCCGCGCGCACCACGTCGAAGGGGCCGCGTGCCGTGATGACGCCGTCCCCGACGAGCAGCCCGCAGTCGTCGTCGGACCGGAGCGTGCCTCCGGCGAAGGGGCTCGTCGGCGTGTCGAGGACGCGCACCCTGAAGATCGTCACGGACGGGTGCCCGGCGTCTTGCGCTCGAGCTGCCGCTCCCGCTCGAAGGCCGCGAGCAGGTCGACCGCGACCGCCACGGCGATGGTCGCCGGGCTCTTGCCGGTGAGCCCGGGCGCCCCGATCGGCGTCGTGATCCTGCCCAGGTCCTGCGCCGAATGGCCCTCTGCCGCAAGGCGTTGCTCGAAACGGCGCCACTTCACCGACGACCCGATGAGCCCGATCGAGCCCAGGTGCGAGCACCTCAGGGCGGCGTCGCACAGCGCGACGTCCTCGGCGTGGTCATGGGTCATGACGAGCACGTGCGTGCCGCGCGGGACCTGCCCGAGCACGAGCTCCGGCACGGGCGCGTGGTGGACGTGCACGCCGGCCACGGCGTCGGCGAGCCCCGCGAGTCGTCCCGCGGCCACGCGGTCGGCCCGGCCGTCGACGAGGTGCAGCTCGAGGTCGTGTCGGCTCAGGATGCGCGCCAGCTCGGCGCCGACGTGCCCCATCCCGAAGATCGCCACGGAGGGCACGACGGGCAGTGGCTCGAGCAGGACCGACACCTCGCCGCCGCAGCACTGCTGGCCGTGCTCGACAGGTGCTCGCTCGTTGAGCGCCAGGTCGAGCTGTTCGGGGCCGGCGTCGGCCCGCTCGAGCATGGCGCGAGCCCGCTCGACGGCCGTCGCCTCGAGGTTGCCGCCGCCGATGCTGCCCCAGGTGTCGTCGGGCGACACGACCATCTTGGCGCCGGGCTCGCGCGGAGCGTGGCCGCGGACGGCCGCGACCGTCACGAGCACGCCGGGGATCCGGTCCGCACGCAGCCGCTGGG
The DNA here is from genome assembly GCF_052113925.1 of Terrabacter sp. RAF57. Taxonomy (NCBI): domain Bacteria; kingdom Bacillati; phylum Actinomycetota; class Actinomycetes; order Micrococcales; family Intrasporangiaceae; genus Terrabacter; species Terrabacter sp. RAF57. The sequence continues at coordinate 43,480 of NZ_JBFRDT010000018.1, forward strand.
CTGCCGAGAGCCAGTGCACGTCAGTCACCCATTCCGGCAGCGACCTGCTCCGAGTGCGGGCGCAGCGGGTGCCCGTCGGGGTCCGCACGCTCGGGCGCGACGCCGACGCCCTGGCGCCCGCCCCCTACGACCGCCACCGTGTGCGGCGGCTGGCCGGCGCCTCGTGCCTGCTGGACAGCCCAGAAGACTGCCTCGGGTGTGGCCGGCGACGCGAGGTCGACCTGCGTGCCGGCGGGCCCGAACGCGGCGGCCGCCTGGCGCAGGGCCTCGCGGACGGAGATGGCGAGCATGAGCGGGGGCTCCCCGACGGCCTTGGACCCGTAGACGACGCCGTCCTCGGTGGCGCGCTCGAGCAGTGCGACGTTGAAGACCTCGGGCATCTCCGAGAAGCTCGGCAGCTTGTAGGTGCTCGCCGACGCCGTGGCGAGCCGGCCGCGTGTCGGGCCGGAGGACTCGTCCCACCGGAGGTCCTCGAGGGTGAGCCAGCCCGCACCCTGCACGAAGCCACCCTCGATCTGGCCGAGGTCGACGAGCGGAGAGAGCGAGTCACCCACGTCGTGCACGATGTCGACGCGGCGCAGCCGGTAGGCGCCGGTGAAGCCGTCGACCTCGACCTCGGCTGCCGCGGCGCCGTAGGAGAAGTACTTGAACGGCGAGCCCTGCATCCTCGTCGAGTCCCAGTGGAGTCCCTCGGTGCGGTAGAAGCCGGCAGCCCAGAGCTGGACCCGTTGGTAGTAGGCCTCGCTCACGAGATCGGCCCAGGCCACCTCTGCTGCGCCTGTCGCCGCTCCCGACGCCGCTCGCGCGCACCCGTCCTCGAACCGCACGTCCTCGGCGGGGACGCCCAGCCGGGCGGCGGCCACGGCGCGGAGCCGCTCGAGGATCTGCTCGCAGGCGTCCTTGACCGCTGCGCCGTTGAGGTCGGCCCCCGAGCTCGCCGCCGTCGCAGACGTGTTGGGCACCTTGTCGGTGCGCGTCGGCGCCAGCCGGACGAGCGACAGGGGGACGGCGAGCGACGTCGCGGCGACCTGCAGCATCTTCGTGTGCAGGCCCTGGCCCATCTCGGTGCCACCGTGCGTGATGAGGACCGAGCCGTCCTTGTAGACGTGCACGAGCGCCCCGGCCTGGTTGAAGGCGGTGAAGTTGAAGGAGATCCCGAACTTCACCGGGGTGACGGCCAGGGCCCGCTTCGTGTGCTCGTGGGACGCGTTGTACGCGGCGATCGCCGCCGAGCGCTCCGTGAGCTCGCCGGTCGTCAGCACCTGCTCCCAGCAGGCGACGGCCCGCTCGGGATGACGGACGACCTGGCCGTACGGCGTGGCCTGGCCCTCCGCGTAGAAGTTGCGGCGGCGCAGCTCCACGGGGTCGATGCCGAGCAGCGGTGCGCAGCGGCCGAGGACGTCCTCGATGACGAGCATCCCCTGGGGTCCGCCGAACCCGCGGAACGCCGTCTGGGACGTCTTGTGGGTCCGGGCGATCCGCCCGTCGGCCCGCAGGTGGGGGATCCAGTACGCGTTGTCGACGTGACAGAGCGCCCGCGCCAGCACGGGCTCGGAGAGGTCGAGGCTCCAGCCGCCGTCGGAGGTCAGGGTGGCATCGAGCGCCTGGATCCGGCCGTCACCGTCGAACGCGGCACGCCACTGCGCGTGGAAGCCGTGTCGCTTGCCCGTCATCGTCAGGTCCTGGGTCCGGGTGAGGCGCAGGCGCACGGGGCGCCCGGTCAGGACGGCTCCCAGGGCGGCCACGGCTGCGTAGCCGTGCGGCTGCATCTCCTTGCCGCCGAAGCCTCCTCCCATCCGCAGGCACTGGACCGTGACGGCGTGGCTGGCCAGGCCCAGCACGTGCGCCACGATCTGCTGGGTCTCTGTCGGGTGCTGGGTGCTGCTCTGGACGAAGACCTGTCCGCCCTCGTCGACGTGGGCGAGCGAGCAGTGCGTCTCGAGGTAGAAGTGCTCCTGCCCGGCGAGGTCGAGCTCGCCGCTGAACACGTGCTCGGCCGCGACGAAGGCCTCGTCGACCTGCCCGCGCTCGAGCCGCGGCTGGCCGCCCTGGAAGCTGCCGGCCTCGATCGCCTCGCGGACGGTGACGACCGAGGGCAGCGGCTCGTAGTCCACCTCGACGGCCAGGGCCCCGAGCCGGGCCGCCTCGAGGGTGTCGGCCAGGACCCAGCACACGGCGTGACCGAAGAACATCACCTCGGACGGGAAGAGCGGCTCGTCATGCTTGACGCCGGCATCGTTGACGCCGGGCACGTCGGCGGCGGTGAGGACGCGCACGACGCCCGGGACGGCGAGCGCGGGGACGGCGTCCAGCCGGGTCACGCGGGCGTGGGCGTGCGGTGCCTGGACGGGGTGGGCGTGGAGCAGACCGTGCGTGCGCGTCGCGAGGTCGTCGGTGTAGAGCGCACTGCCCGTGACGTGAAGGGCGGCCGACTCGTGCGGGATCGGCTGTCCGACGACGGAATCCGTGGCCCGGCGCGACAGGGATGTCATGCGCCCACCCCGTCGGCAGACTGCTCGTCCGCATGGAGGCGAAGGAGCGAGGTGCCCAGCACCGCGCTGCGGTAGGCCGCGCTGGCCCGGTGGTCGTCGAGCGGGGTGCCCTCACCCCGCATCACCTCGGCGGCCGCCTGCACCGTCGCCGCGGTCCAGGCACGGCCCTCCAGGGCTGCCTCGGTGGCGAGCGCCCTGACGGGGGTGGCCGCCACGCCGCCGAGACCGATGCGTGCCCGCCGGACGGAGCCGTCGACGACATCGAGGGCCACGGCGACGGCGACGCTGGAGATGTCGTCGTAGCGGCGCTTGGCGACCTTGTGGAAGGCCGTGGTCGGGCTGAGCGGCAGGGGGATCCGCACCGCACGGATGAGCTCGTCGGGGCGACGCACGCTCTGCCGGTAGCCGGTCCAGTAGTCGGCGAGCGGCACCTGCCGGTCCCCGTCCGGACTCGCGAGCACCACGACGGCCTCGAGCGCGAGCAGCGCGGGCGCCAGGTCACCGATCGGCGAGCCCGTGCCGAGGTTGCCGCCGAGGGTCGCGCCGTTGCGGATGAGCCGGGAGGCGAACTGGGGGAACACCTGGTCGAGCAGCGGGATCCGCCCGGCCAGCTCGCGCTCGACCTCGGTGAGGGTCAACGCGGCGCCGATCTCGACGGCCTCGTCACCGACCTCGAGGCGGCGCAGCTCGGGCAGACGGTCGATGCCGATGACGAACGTCGCCCGGGTGCCACGGAGGTTGACGTCGACGCCCCAGTCGGTCGAGCCGGCGACGACCGCCGCGCCCGGATGTGCCGCGAGCAGCTCGAGCGCCTCGTCGAGGTCGGCTGGCCGGGCATAGGTGCCGGTCGCCCCCGAGAGTCGGGTCCCGATCGGAGGTGGCGGCGCGTCCGAGCGCCGCGAGGCGAGCGCGTCGTCGGCCGCCGGGGAGTCGAGCGCGAAGGCTGCGTCCCGGATCGGCCGGTAGCCGGTGCACCGGCACAGGTTGCCGGAGAGCGCCCCGAGCCGGAAACCGTTGGGCCCCGACTCGTGCGCGTCCGCGTCGCTGCCCGCACGGGCCGCGTCGTCCTGCCGGTCGGCCCGGTAGTACTCGGCAGCCATGGAGCAGACGAAACCGGGCGTGCAGTAGCCGCACTGCGACCCGCCTCGCACCGCCATCTCGTGCTGCACGGGGTGCAGGTGCTGGGGCGTCCCGAGTCCCTCGGCGGTGACGACCTCCTGGCCGTCCCACGAGGCGGCCGGCAGGAGGCAGGCGTTGACGGCCGTCCACTCGGTGCCCGACCCACCGTCGGGGCGGGCCACGAGCACCGCGCAGGCGCCGCACTCCCCCTCGGCGCACCCCTCCTTGGCCCCGGTGAGCCCCTGCCCCCGCAGCCAGTCGAGGGCATTGGTCGCGGGGTCGGTGCCCGCCAGACCGCGCTCGGTGCCATTGACCGTCACCGAGAGGCGCTGCCCCGGCGTCATCCGAAAGTCCCGTCGTCCACGGACCCATGATGCACCGCTGGGTGCTGCGGTCAATCAGGGCTGGATGTGCAGATCGAGGGTGTGCGCGCCACGCACGACCTTCGTCGCGAGGTAGTGGGCGTTCGCGTCAGACAGGTGGACGCCGGTCGGGACGCGACGGGCCACGGTGACCCCGAGCGCCCGCAGCTGATCCGCCTTGTCGGGGTTGTTGGTGAGCAGCTCGACGCGGCTCACGCCCAGCGCCCCGAGCATCTGCGCCGCGACGGTGTAGTCCCGCTCGTCCTCGCCGTAGCCGAGGGCGACGTTCGCCTCGTACGTGTCGAGCCCCGCGTCCTGGAGCACGTAGGCGTCGAGCTTCGGGTAGAGCCCGATGCCGCGGCCCTCCTGCCGCAGGTAGAGCAGGAACCCGCCGCTCGCGTCGAGGCGCTCGACGGACTCGCGCAGCTGGGCGCCGCAGTCGCACCGCCCGCTGCCGAAGACGTCACCGGTCAGGCACTCGCTGTGCAGCCGGGTCGGCGTCGGGTCACGGTCACAGGCCCCTGGACCGGGGGCCTCCGCACGGTCCCCGAGACCCAGCGCGACGTGCTCGCGCCCGTCGGCGAGTCCGTCGAAGGTGAAGACGCGCGCCGTCGTCGCGAAACCGTCGGCGAAGGTGACCGGTACGAGCACGTGGGTGCGGATGCGGGCCGGTGGGGGTCCGGGAGCAGCTGCCGGGACACGACTCGGCGCCCGGGGGGTCACGCGCTCTCCCGGAAACGCGGCGACAACGCATACCTCAGCAGGACCACGTCGCCGATCTGGCGCACCTCGGCGAGCGTCGCCCGACGGCCGGCGTTCCAGGGGTAGCGCCCGTCGCCGACGAACCGGCACGCCGCCGAGTCCCCGACGAAGAAGGGCGCCACGACGAGCTGGAGCTCGTCGGCGAGGTCGTCGGTGAGCAGCTGCGTGTGCACGGTGCCGCCGCCCTCGACCATGAGCCGCCGCACCCCCCGGTCGCCGAGGTCCTCGCAGACGCGGCGCATCGTCGCGGGACGACCGGCATCGACGACGGCCGCAGCCGCACCGAGCCGTCCGCGCGCCTCGGCCACGACGTCGCTGGGGCAGTAGACGATCTTGTCCGCGCCGTCGGCTGCGAAGAAGCTTGCGGCGCAGTCGAGCTCGGCGCGTCTCGTGACCGTCACCTTCGTCGGCGACGGGGTGAGACCGCGGGCCACCCGTGCAGCCCGCCGCTCGGGCGAGCGGACGAGCAGGCGCGGGTTGTCGTGACGGATCGTGCTGGCACCGACGAGGATCGCGTCGCTCGCGGCTCGCTCTCCGTCGACACGGTCGAAGTCGGCGTCGTTGGACAGCATGAGCCGGGCCGAGGTGCCGGCACTGAGATAGCCGTCGATCGACATGCCACAGCTGAGCAGGGTGTACGGACGGTCAGCCACGGACGGCTCCTTCCGGTGGGAGCGCGGTCGGGGTGCGGGGGGCTCCGCGCCGTGACACGACGAGCAGCGCCGCACCCGGCAGGGCAGCGACGAACGACATCACGCCGTAGACGACGGCGGTCGCCACTCCCCCGGCGACGCCGAGGCCGGCCACGCCGAACACCCAGGCCGCCACCCCTTCACGCGGTCCCCAGCCGGCGACGTTGAGCGGCAGGGCCATCGCCACGAGGACGATGAGCGCGAGCGGCACGAGGTCGGCCACGGGCGCCTCCACCCCGGCGCTGCGGGCGGCCAGCACGAAGGTCGCGACGTGCCCGGCGACGACGAGCGCCGAGACCACGACGACTCCCGGCCACGTATGCCGTCCCAGCAGTCCGTGACGCACGTCGGCGACCGCGACCCGCAGGACCCGCGAGACCTGCGCGAGGGGCTCGGGTCGCACGGCCGGGGTCCGACCCGTGCGGCTCCGCYGTGTCGCCACGACCCCCACCAGAGCGGCGGTCCCGGCGACGAGAACCATGGTGGCCACGGGGGATCCGACCGGCTGCAGTCGCGACGGCAGCAGCAGCACGGCGCCCAGCGTCAGCCCGAGGAGGACGACCTGACCGGCCGAGCGCTCCCACACGACGGACCGCACGCCGCGGCCGACGTCGCCGCCGTCACGCCCGTGTCGGACGCCTCGGTGCACGTCGCCGAGCACACCGCCGGGCAAGGTCACGTTGAGGAACTGCGACCGGTAGCACGCGGCGACCGCCGAGCGCAGGGACAGCTCGGACCCGAGGCCGCGGGCCACGAGGACCCACCGCCACGCGCCGCAGACGGTCGTGACCACGGCGATGGCGGCCGCCGCCGCGACCGAACGGGCGTCGACGTGGCGCAGTCCGTCGACGAAAGCGCCACCACCGATTCGCCACACGAGGACGCCGAGGATCACGAGCCCCGCGAGGGGGCGCAGCCAGGACCGGTCGCGCTGCATCTCCTCCGCCCTTTCTGCCCAGGATCTGCCGAGTATCCGCCCGGGAACCCTGATGGTGACGACGTCCGGCTCCACGATCGGGTTCAGCGACCCCCTACCCGCTCGAGCACGGCCGACACGTGCCCTGCGGTCTCCGACCACGATGACAGGGTGTCGCGTCTCGCCAGGGCATTCCGGCGCAGCCGGTCCCGCAGGGCCCCGTCGGTGAGCCACGACCGGAGCGCGACCGCCAGCGCCTCGGGACTGCCTGCAGGGACGAGCAGCCCGGGCCACCCGTCACCTGCCTGCCCGACCGCCTCGCGGACGCCACCGACGTCGGTCGCGAGCACCGGGACGCCGCGCGCGAGTGCCTCGGTCACGACCATCCCGTACGTCTCGACGTGGGAGGGCAGGACGAGGAGGTCGGCAGCGGCATACGTCCGCTCGAGGTCCGCGCGGACGCGCGGTCCCACGAGGTGCACGCGGTCGCCGAGGCCCGCCGCCGCGACCCGCCGACACAACCCGTCGACGACGTCCGGCTCGCGCGTCAGGGCGCCGACGAGGACGCACGACCAGGGGAGGTCGTCCACGAGCGCGAGCGCCGCGAGGAGGTCGGCCTGCCCCTTGAGCGCGGTCACCGCGCCGACGCAGATCAGGCGCCCGCCGTCGGGACCGCCGGCCGCCACGCGGGCCCGGTCGACCCCGGGCCGGGCGACGTGCACGGCAGCGGGGGCGAGGGCGTACGCGTCGAGCAGGACGTCCCGGGTCCACCCGCTCGTCGTCACGACGGCCGCGGCCGCGGCCAGCACCCGGCCCTCAGCCGCGGCCGCGCTCGGGTCAGACACCCCGAGCGGCAGGTGGACGACGACGACGAGGGGGACGCGGTCCGCCGCGGGCACGAGGACGGCGTCCGCGGCCGACGCGACGAGGCCGTCGACGAGCAGCACCGACCCCGTTTCGACGGCCGCGACGACATCGGCCAGGCAGGCCGTCGTTGCCGCGTCCGGGTGTGGCCACCGCCCGGGCACGGGGTGCTCGCTCGCCTGCCACCCGAGGGCACGCAGGCCGTCGAGCACCCTGCGGTCGTAGGTGTTCCCCCCGCTCGGGAGCAGGGGGTCGTCGATCCCGGCCGGGACGACGACGTGGATCTCCCTCAGAGCTCGCACTCGTAGCTCGCCCAGGCGACGTGTGACTCGTGGAGGGTCACGGCGAGCGCGGTCACCCGGTCGGTGGCGCCGCCGAGGTCACCGGCGCGTATGCGACCCGCGACCCGCTCCGCGATGGTGCGGGACAGCACCTCGGTCGAGGTGTTGACCCCCGCGAAGTCCGGCTCGTCGTCGAGTTTGCGGTAGCCGAACGCACCGACGACCTCGCGGACGTGCTGGGTCGCGAGACCGATGTCGACGAGGATGTCGTCGTCGTCGAGCTCGGGACCGCGGAAGGTCACGTCGACGACGAACGTCGCCCCGTGCAACCGCTGCGCCGGACCGAACACCTCCCCCCGGAAGCTGTGCGCGATCATCATGTGGTCCCGGACGGTCACGCTGAACATCGGCTCCCCGCTCAGTGGGTGGGTCGGTAGGAGATCGTGTGGCAGATGGCCGGCAGGGAGCCGTCCGCGAGGCGCGGCATCAGCGCAGGCAGCTCCTCGAAGGGCGAGTCGCCGGTCAGCAACGCGTCGAAGGCCGGGTCGCGCAGGAGGTCGAGCGCGAGCGCCAGCCGCCCGGCATACGTGTATCGCGAGCGCCTCGCTGCCGCAACTGCACCCACCTGACTGGCTCGGATCCGCAGCCGCGACGAGTGGAACGCTCCGCCGAGCGACAGCTCGACCCGCGCGTCGCCGTACCAGCTGAGGTCGAGCACCGTCGCCTCAGGTGCGAGGAGGTCGAGCGAGAGCTGGAGCCCGGCACCCGTGGCGCTCGTGTGGACGACGAGGTCGTGGTCCCCGCGCGCGTCGACGAGGTCGGCGGGCCGCGCGAAGCCGACCCCGAGCGATCCCGCCACCGCCTCCCGCGACGGGTCCACGTCGACGAGGGTCACCCGGCACCCGGGGATCCCGGCGAGCAGGCGCGCGACGCAGCACCCGACCATCCCCGCACCCACCACGGCGACCCGGTCACCGAGCCGCGGAGCGGCGTCCCACAGCGCGTTGACGGCGGTCTCGACGGTGCCGGCAAGCACGGCCCGCCGAGCCGGCACGTCACCGGGGACGACGGCGACCGACCCGACGGGGACGACGTAGGACGTCTGGTGCGGGTGCAGGCAGAAGACCGTCCTCCCGACGAGACCCGTCGGTCCCTCCTCGACGACGCCGACACCGAGGTAGCCGTACTTCACGGGACCGGGGAAGTCCCCCTCCTGGTGCGGGGCGCGCATGACGGCGTACTGGTCCTCGGGCACCTTCCCCCGGAAGACGATCGTCTCGGTGCCGCGGCTCACGCCCGAGTGCAGCGCCCGCACGAGCACCTCGCCCGGCCCGGGAGCGGGCACGATGACCGGCCGGATCTCGCCCGTGCCGGGCTCGACCACCCAGAAAGCCCGCGCATCGGTGGACACGCGACCAGACTAGGGCTGTCCGTGAACTCCGGCGGTGACGACGGCGTCCTTGGATGAAACCTCTCAAGCCCGGTGGAGGCGCAGTGCGTCATGTGACCCCTCACGGCCCGGTCGTCGGGCTCGTCGGCGTGCTGACCCTGCTCGCCGTCCTGGGCCGGGCGACCGGCCTCGGCCCTGCCGGCTGGATCGTCGGCGTGGCCTCGGGGGTGGCCCTCTGCTCCCTGCTCAAGGCCGGGCTCGTCCGGGCCTCGCGCCGGCGCCTCCTGCCCGCCGACCGTGTCACCCTGTCGAGGGCGGTGCTCGTGTGCGGCGTCGCGGCCCTCGTCGCCGACATCGTGGCGGGGACCGGGGGCACCGACGAGCCGACCGGCGTCCTCGTGGCCCTCGCCTCGGTGGCACTCGTCCTCGATGCGGTGGACGGCCGGGTCGCGCGCCGCACCGGGACCGTCCACCCGCTCGGCGCGCGCTTCGACATGGAGACCGACGCCTTCCTCATCCTCGTCCTCAGCGTGGCCGTCACCCGTGACCTCGGGTGGTGGGTGCTCGGCGTGGGGGTCGCCCGCTACCTCCTGCTGCTCGTCGTGCTCGCGGCCCGATGGGCGCCGTGGCTGCGCGGACAGGTACCGGCACGCCTGTGGCGCAAGGTGATCGCGGCCTACCAGGGCATCGTCCTCACGGTGGCCACCGCCGGCATCCTGCCCGCTGTGGCCGCATCGGTCGCTGTGGCAGCCGGGCTCGGGCTGCTCGTCCTCTCGTTCGGCACCGAGGTCCTCACGCTGCGGCGGATGTCGGTGTCCCGACGCCACGAGGTCGAGGTCCTCGCTCCCCGGCCGGTCGTCGGGCCGATGGCCGTCGACGCGCGCGTGCTGCCGTGACGTCGCCGCCCCGGGCCCGGACCGGCCGCCGCGTCGCCGGCCACGTCCTCACCACCCTCGCGGTCCTGCTCGTCTGGGTCGCGCTCGTCGCGCCGAACCCGGCGGTCGGCTGGTCGCCGACACCGCTGGCGCTGCTCCGGATCCCCGTCGAGGCCCTCGTCCTCGTGGCCGGGCTCCTGCTCCTGCGCGGCGTGGCCGCGCGGTCCTTGACGATCGCGGTCGGGCTCGGCCTCGGGGTCCTCCTCGTCGTCCGCGTCCTCGACGCGGCCTTCCTCGCGACGCTCTACCGGACGTTCAACCCGCTCACCGACTGGCGCTACGCCGGGTCGGCCACCGACCTCCTCGGCGACTCGACGGGTCCGGTGACGGCGGTGGTGGCCGTCGTCGCGGCAGGGCTGCTCATGCTCGGCATCGTCGTGCTGACGCCCCTGGCCGTGCGACGGGTCGGGCGAGTCGTCGATCGCCACCGGACCGGCGCGACGCGCGCCCTCGTGGCCGGGGCGGTCGCCTGGGGCGTCTGCGCCTCGCTCGGGCTCGGCGTCACGGCCGACCTGCCCGCCGCGTCGTCGAGCACGGCGGCCCTCGCCGGCCGCGAGTTCACGTCGGTGCGCGACGGCCTCCACGACCAGGACGTCTTCGCCGCGCAGATCGCCGTCGACCCGTACCGCGACACCGCGCCGGGCGGTCTGCTGACCGCCTTGCGCGGCAAGGACGTCGTCGTCGTCTTCGTCGAGAGCTACGGCAAGGTCGCCGTCGACGAGAGCCCCGACGTGGCAAGGGCGCTCACGGCCGGGACGAGCGGGCTGAAGGCATCCGGCTACGCGACGCGCAGCGCGTGGCTCACGTCCCCCACCTTCGGCGGGATCAGCTGGCTCGCCCACTCCACCCTCCAGTCCGGACTCTGGGTGAGCAGTCAGCGGCGCTACGACCAGCTCCTCGACACCGGGTCGTCGGCCGGCCGCCGCCTCACCCTCGCCGGTGCCTTCGCCCGCGCCGGGTGGCGCACCGTCGACGTCATCCCGGCCAACCGTCACGACTGGCCCGAGGGCAAGGCCTTCTACGGCTACGACACCGTCTACGACGCCCGCACCCTGGGCTATGCCGGGCCCGGTTTCGGCTACGCACCGATGCCCGACCAGTACACGCTGTCAGCCTTCGACCGGCTCGAGCTGCAGCGCCGCCCACCCGGTCGACGGCCGCCGGTCATGGCCGAGATCGACCTCGTGACGAGCCACGTGCCCTGGGCGCCGCTGCCGCGGCTGCTCGACTGGGCGACGATCGGCGACGGCTCCCCCTACCTCGCCCAGGCGGGGCTCGCGACGCCACGCGACGTGGTGTGGAGCAGCCCCGAGAGGGTGCGGGCGGCATACGGCCAGACGGTCGCGTACTCCCTCGACAGCGTCGTGTCGTTCCTTCGCGCGACCCACGACGACGACCTCGTCGTCCTCGTGCTCGGCGACCACCAGCCGGTCAGCATCGTCTCGGGCGAGCACGCCGGGCACGACGTGCCCGTCAGCATCGTCGCCCGCGACCCGGCCGTGCTCGCGCGCATCTCCTCGTGGGGCTGGCAGGACGGGCTGCGGCCCGGACCCACCGCCCCGGTCTGGCCGATGGACCGCTTCCGCGACCGCTTCCTCACCGCCTACGGGCCGACCGCCGGCGGCTGAACCGGTGCCCACGACGAAGCGTCTTCAGGGGAAGGGAGTCCAACACCGCGACGCCAACGGGACGCCGCGGCGCGACCCGGACGACAGGAGCGCATCATGAGACTCCGAGGCGTGGGAGCGGTGGCGTTGCTCGTCTCCGCCGGCGTGCACCTCTACCTGTGGTTCGACGGGGTGCGCAACCAGAGCGTGGGGCCGATGTTCCTCATCAACGTCGTGGCCGGCGTGGTCATCGCGATCCTGCTGCTCCGCTGGGAGCACTGGGTCCCCGCGTTCCTGACCGCCGGCTTCGGGGCCGCGACACTCGGCGCGTTCATCATCGCGTCCACCGTCGGACTGCTCGGCGTGCACACCGTGTGGGCGGGCGGTTCGGTCTGGACGGCCGCGATCGCCGAGGTGGTCTGCATCGTCGTCGGCGGCCTCCTGCTGCTGCGCGGGCGGTCGATGGCGCCCCAGCTGGCGCAACCCGCCAAGCGGCACGCCGCCTGAGCCTCACCCGCATCGGGGGATGCGGGTGCCCCGGCGCCGCGGGAGGCTCGGAGGACAGGTCGGAGGCCTGTCCCCGTGACACCCGGAGGTCGAGATGCCCGCACGACTGCGCTCGGTGCTGGCAGCCGTGCTCCTCGTCATCGGCGTCGTGCTCGTGCCCGTCGGGGCCACCGCGACGTGGCTGCGCACGACGGTGACCGACACCGACAACTGGGTCGAGACCGTGACCCCGCTCGCCACCGACCCGGCCGTGACCGCGTTCGTCGAGGACCGTGCGACGGCACGCGTCCTGGTCGCCATCAGCGACCAGCACCTGGTCGACCGAGCCATCGAGGCGCTCGAGGCCGGAGGCCGACCGGTCGCAGCACGATCACTCGGGCTGCTCAAAGCTCCCCTCGCCGCCCAGGTCGAGCAGGTCGTGCGCCGTGTCGTCACCGCCGTCGTCGGGAGCGACCAGTTCGCCACGGTCTGGGTCGCCGCCAACCAGGTCTCGCACGCCCAGCTCGTCGCGGTGCTGTCACGGTCGCCCGACGGCGCCATCGTCGACAACGGGTCGACCGTGAGCATCGACATCGGCAACCTCGTCGAGCCCATCGAACAACGCCTCGTCGCCGCAGGGGTCCCGCTCGTCGACAAGCTGCCGCCGATCACCGTGTCGGTGCCCCTGCTCCCCAGCAGCGACCTCGACACCGCACGCACCGCCTACAACGCCCTGCGCATCGGCGGCGTGGCCCTGCCGCTGCTGGCTCTCGCGTTCATCGCCGGAGGGGTCGCCATGGCGCGCGACCACCGGCGAGCACTGGTACGCGTGGGGCTCGGTGCCGCCGTCGCCTGCGTCGTGCTCGTGCTCGGGCTGTCGTTCGCCCGGTCGCACGTGGCGAGCAGCCTGCCGCCCGGCGCCTCCGCAGCCGCGGTCTCCGTCATCGACACGGTCACCGAGGGCCTGCGCCAGCTCGTGCGCGTCGTCGTCGTGGTCGCCCTCGCCGTGGTGCTCGTCGCCCTCGTCGTCGGCCCGTCGCGCGGGGCCCGCCGGGTGCGGTCCCTGGCCGTCGCCGGGTGGAACGGTGCCCGCGGCGGGATGGACCGCGCCGCCGGCACGCCGCTCGCGATCCCGGTCGCCATCGGGGTCGCCGTCGTCTGCGTGCTCGTCGTCGTCTTCGCCGGCGACCTCGGAACGGGCTGGACGATCGTGCTCGCCGCCGTGGCCGCGCTCGCGCTCGTCGTCGCCCTGCTCGCCGGTCGGGCCCCCGCGCCCGAGGTCAGAGAGCCGGCAGCAGGAGCGTGATGCTCGTCCCCCGGCCGAGCTCGGACTCGACGTCGATGCGCCCGCCGTGCCTCGTCACCACGCGCTGCGCGATGCTGAGGCCGAGACCCGTGCCCGGCACCTGGAGGGTCTCCGGGTTCGTGCCGCGGAAGAACTCCGTGAAGAGGCCCTCCTGGTCCTCGGGTGAGATGCCGAGTCCGTCGTCGATGCACTCGAGCACGACCCGGTCGCGTCGGCTCGCGACGGAGACCGCCACCTTCCCGCCGGCGGGGGTGAACTTCACCGCGTTGCTCACGAGGTTCTGCACGACCCGCTCGAGGTCGCCAGCACTGCCCCGGACGAGCGGCAACCGCTCCTCGAGGTCGAAGGTCAGGCTGACCTGCTGGGTGTCCGCGCGCGGACGGAACATGTCGACGACGTCACGTGACACCTCGCCGAGGTCGACGTCGGCCTCGGGCATGGGCCGGTCGGGGTCGCTGACCCGCGACAGCGTCAGCAGGTCGTCGACGAGGCTCTGCAGCCGCTCGGTGTTGCGCTCGATGACCCCGAGCGACCAGTCGCCGTTGCCGTCCGGCTCCTGCCGGAGCAGCTCGACGTGCCCGACGATCGAGGCGAGGGGGTTCTTCAGCTCGTGCGACACGGTCGAGAAGAGCTGCGTCTTGCTGCGGTCGGCCTCACGCAGCTCGGCCGCGACCCGCCGCTCGACGGCATACAGCCGGGCGTTCCGGATGGCCCGCCCGAGGTCACGGCCCATCTCGAGCGCGGCCTGGGCCTCGGCGTCGGTCCAGTCGGGGTCACCGGGCCCCCGCGTGCAGGCGATGTAGCCGAAGCAGCTCGACCCCGAACCCATCGGCGCGATGAGGAGCGAGCGCGCTGCGGCGTCGGACAGGAAGACGCGCACCTGCGCGATGTCGTCGTCGCTCCAGAGGCGCGCCGGCTCGACGTGGCCGTCGGCGCCGACGACCGCGACGACACCGGCACGCCAGCAGCGGGCGGCCATCCGTCGGGCGATCGCGACGAGCGAGACGGGCGTGTGCACGCGCTCGCCGCTGCGCGCCGAGACGCTCTCACGCTCGTCGTCGTCCTCGCCCGCGAAGGCCCGCAGCCACAGGCCCGCCGACGCGAGGCCGGCCGAGATCGGCATCGCCGCGACGTCGACGACCAGGGCGGGGTCGAGGTCCTCCTGCGCGATGCGCGCCACCGTCTGCACGGCCTCACCGAGACGAACCCGCTCGGACAGGGCGTGGCGCTGGCGGGCGGCCGAGATGGCGATGCCGGTCTGGTTCGCGAAGAGCTCGAGCACGGCCCGTTGCGTCACGTCGGGGCGACGCCCGCTGAGCGGCAGGTCGACCGAGAGGATGCCGAGCAACTCCCCGACGGCGTCGAAGAACGGTGCGATGAGGGTGTCCTCGGGGTTCCACGCGTCCGGGTCACCGGCAGGGGTCGGCGCGGTCCAGTCGGCCGACACCCAGCCCTCGGCCGACCCGTCGGGCAGCTCGCCGGCGGGGACGAAGCGCAGGCTCCCCCACCTCTCGGCCACCGCGAACTCGGCCTCGAGGACCGGACGCGGCGTCCGCCTGCCGAGCAGCTCGACCCGCGCGTCGTCGTCGCCGGCCACGGCCACGACCTCGATGTCGCCCGAGGGCACGACGAGACTGATTGCCGCCACCTTGAAGCCGACCACGTCGGCGGCGCCGTCGACGACCATGTCGAAGAGGATCGACAGGTCGTCCTGCGCGCTGACCCGGTTCATCAGCTCAGTGAGCCGACTGAGCGCCAGCACCTCCCACACCACGCCGTCGCGCACGCTGTCCCCTGTCTGCGTCATACCCCTGGATCGTGGCCGCCGCCACTAGGAATCGTCCCGATGGTCACGATATGTCCGAGTGGCCGCCTGCGTGGGCGGACCTGCAGAACCCGCAACGGGAAGACATACCGTGAACGTCGATCCCTCGTCGGGGGCCGAGGCGACCGACACCGACCCGCCGTGCCCCTCGGCGATGGCGCGCACGATCGACAGCCCGAGACCGGAGCCCTGGATGGCCCGCTCGTTGGCCGCACTCGAGCGGAAGAACCGCGCGAAGACGCGCTCGTGGTCGGACTCCGGGATGCCCATCCCCGAGTCGGAGACGACGAGGCGGACCGTGTCCGGACGGCGGTCGTCGGGGTGTGCGGCGAGCGCGACCCGGCCGCCGTCCGGGGTGAACTTCACGGCGTTGGAGAGCAGGTTGGTGACCATCCGCTCGAGCGCGGCCGGGTCACCCTCGATCCACAGCGGTCGCGGCGACACCTCGACCTCGCGCACGAGGTCGCGCTGCGCCGTCACCGTCTCGACCGACGTCCACGCGCTGGCGACGACGTCGGACAGGTCGCACCGGCGCGGGGCGAGCTCGAGACGTCCGGCCTCGATGCGGGAGTTGAGCAGGAGGTCCTCGATGAGCGAGAGCAGGCGACGGCCGTTGCGGTCGACGCGGGCCACGAGCTCGAGCTGGCGGTCGGTGAGAGCGCCGGCGGCGCCGTCCTCGAGCATCTCGGTGTAGCCGAGCACGCTGGCGAGCGGAGTGCGCAGCTCGTGGCTGACCGCCGACACGAAGTCGGACTTCGTCCGGTCGAGCTGGGTCAGCTCCTCGACCGCCTCACGCTCCCGGTCGAGCGCGACCTGCAGGGTGACCTCGACCTGCCGGCGTCTCGTGACGTCCTCCGCGACGCCGAGATAGCCCGTGAGCTGGCCGCCCTCGTCGCGGATGCCGCTCATCGTCAGGGACACCGTGCGACGGGTGCCGTCCTTGCGAACATAGGTCCAGTCACGGGTCTCGGTCGCGGCGCCGCCCCGGACGCGGTGCACGAGCACGTCGAATCCGGGCTCGACGCCGAGCTCCTCGGCCCGGCGGTCGATCTCGGCGGGGTCGTGCAGCAGCGACCAGTCCTTGCGGCTCACGACCTCCGACGCGCGCCAGCCGAGCACGGTCTCGGCACCGCGGTTGAAGAGGGTGATGACGCCGTCGAGGTCGGTGCCGATGATCGCGGTGGCGGTGGCGGCCTCGAGCACGGCCTCGACGAAGGTCCGGGCCGCGCGCTCGTCGGTGACGTCGACGCCGGTCTTGACGAGGTGGGTGCGGTGCCCGGTGTCGTCGGTGAGGTACGCGTTGGTCCACACGATGTGGCGCACCCCGAGCCCCGTGACGCGCCAGTCCTGCTCCTCGTGGAGCGGCACGGCACCCTCGCCGATGCCGGCCATCTGCGCGGAGACGCGCTCGTGGTCGTCGACGGGGAAGACCTCCGCCGCCGGACGTCCGACGAGCTCCGCCTCGGCTGCACCGAGCAGCCGCGCCGCCGTCGCGTTGAGGCGGGCGATGGCGCCGGCGCGGTCGACGACGATGATCGCGCTGGCGGCGGTGTCGAGCACGACGCCGCTGAGCTCGACCTCGCTGCGCAGGTCGGCGAGGGCCGCGCGCCGCTGCGTCGAGGCGACGGCGAGCGAGAGGGCGGTGACCGCGGCCGTCACGAGGAACGCCTGGGTGAGCGCGCCGACCGTCTCGGGCCGGAGTCCGCCGACCCGCGCCGCCGCAGCGAAGGGTCCCCCGCCGATGCTCGTCAGGGTGACGGCCAGGACACCGACGACGAGCAGCTGGATCGCGACCGTGCGCAGCCCGAGGCGCAGGGCGCCCCAGACGAGGACGGGGATCGGCAGGAACGCGAGCGGCAGCGCCTGGCCGGGGTTGAAGACCCAGGTCATGAGCCCGACGACGACGACCCACTGGACGAGGTCCTCGAAGCCCGGGCGGCGGGTGCGGCGCGTGCCCACGGCGATGCCGAGGGGAGCGAAGACGAGCACGGCGGCGGCGTGCGAGGCGGTGACGGCGGACGCGGTCGCGAGGAACGGACCGCCGACACCGATGCTCACGGTGAGCCCGGCGAACAGGCCGAAGACGAGGGCTCCGGCGAGCGTCGCCGCGAGGAGGTTCCAGAGATCCTCCATCGACGCGAGCGCGGGTCGCCGGCCGCCGCGGGTCAGCAGCCCGTAGACGACTGCCACCTCGGCGGCATTGGCCACGCCGAAGCACAGGGCCACGAGGGGCGGGCGCCCTCCGTAGGCGTTGGCGGCCGCACTGGAGACGAGGACGCCCGCGACGAAGAGCCAGGCCCGTGCACCCCGTGCCGTCGCGAGCAGGAACGACACCGCGAGACCGGCTGCCGGCCACCAGACGGCGACGGTCGACCCGGGCGGGGCGAAGCGCACCGCGGTCGCCCCGAGGACGAAGACGCCGACGAGCGCCAGGGCCGCCGCCACCCACCAGCGCGCGCGGCCGAGGGTCGGGCGGGTCACGAGGGCGCCCCGTTCGGGGCCAGCGTCCCGGAGCTCGTCGGTCGACGCGGGGCGTCACGTGCAGCCTTCTCCGCTGACCTCATTGACTCATGATGTCGCAGAGCGATGAACAATCCGGCAAAAGGGACTTTTCGCACCCCGTGTCGTCAGCGGGGCTGGCCCGTCGTCACCAGCCGGACTGCATCGCCGAGTGCTTGGGGGCAGGGGTCCGGGTCAGCTGGAGGAAGCCGCCGGGCATGTCGCGGCGGTCGATCGCCCGTCGGGTCATGCCCTTCGCGCCGGCGAGGGCGACGGCCTTGTCGACGAACGTCGGCTCGGTGCAGGTGAACTCGCGCCCCTTCCAGCGGATCGTGCAGCCGCCGGCGGCGCGGACGTTGCGGACCCAGTCGGTGCCTCGTCCCCACGGGAGGGCGATGATGAAGGTCGACGGCGTGGGGATGACGGCGACGGGGGTCGCGTAGTCCTTGCCGCTCGAGCGGCCTTGGTGGCGCAGCACCGCCCAGAGCGGGAAGACGCGGTGCCCGGCGAGCCGGACGGCGACCTTGTTGAACTGCTTCGCGCTTGCGGGTGGGCCTGCCATCCCCACAGCATCCTCCCCACCGGCCCCGCGGGGGCTCCTTTGGTCGAGGGCGTATGCCGTCGGGTCGGGTGGGCCGCGCCTCAGCCCAGGTGCCCACGCACCGACACGTGCCCCTTGAGCAGGTTGCGCGCGATGGTGCGGCGCTGGATCTCGTCGGTGCCCTCGTAGATGCGCAGCAGGCGCAGCTCGCGGTACCACCGCTCGACGGGCAGCTCGCGGGTGTAGCCCATCCCGCCGTGCATCTGGAGCACGCGGTCGACGATCTCGTTGGCCTTGACGCCGCCGTAGAGCTTGGCCATCGACTGGGACTGGCGCGAGTCGAGGCCGCGGTCGACCTGCCAGGCGGCGGCGAGCACGAGCCAGCGCAGCGCCTCGATCTCTACGGCGGAGTCGGCGACCATCCACTGGATGGCCTGCCGCTCGGCGATGGGCTGGCCGAAGGTGACGCGGTTGCGGGCCCACTCCATCCCCATCTCGACGAGCCGCTCGCACGAGCCGAGCGCGCGCGCGGGCAGCATGTAGCGACCCTTGCCGATCCAGCGCATCGCGAGGTCGAAGCCCTTGCCCTCCTCGCCGAGGATCGCGGAGTGCGGCACGCGGACGTCGTCGAAGACGAGCGCGGCCGGGCCCCACTCGCCCATCGTGTCGATGGGGGTGCTCGTCCACCCGCGGTCGCGGTCGACGAGGAAGCACGTGACGCCGCCGTCGGCGCCCTTCTCCTTGTCCGTCACGGCGAAGACCATGACGAAGTCGGCCTCGTTGCCGCCGGTGATGAAGGTCTTCTCGCCGTTGATGACCCACTCGTCGCCCTCGCGTCGGGCACTCGTGCGGATGGCGCGGGCGTCGGACCCGGCCCCGGGCTCGGTGATCGCGAAGCACGACCTCCGGGTGCCCTCGATCGTCGGGCGGAGGTAGGTGTCCTGCTGCTCCTCGGTCGCCGAGAAGAGGATGTTGTCGGCCTCGCCGGCGAAGCGGAACGGCACGAACGACCGGCCGAGCTCGATCTCGATGAGCGCGGCGACGACGGCACCCTGGCCCATGCCACCGTGGCTCTCGGGTGTCTGGATGCCGAAGAAGCCGGACGAGCGGGCTTTGTCCTGAAGGGCTTTCAGATCCTCGGCCGTCAGACCGCGCTCGCCCCGCCGCTCCCGCTCGAGCACCTGCGGCTCGAGCGGCACGATCTCCTTGCGCACGAAGGTGCGCACCCAGTCGCGGATCTCGCGCTCCTCGGCGCTGAGGTCGAAGTCCATCGTCGGTCCCTTCGTCGTGCGGTCGGGTGGGTCGTGCCGTCGGGCGCCTAGCGGGCGTATGCCGTCCGGCGGCGGTCAGCGGGCGGCATACCTCCGCAGCTCGGCCTTGGCGAGGGCGTTCTTGTGCACCTCGTCAGGACCGTCGGCGAAGCGCAGCGTGCGGATGCCGGCGAAGGCGGCCGCGAGCTCGGTGTCCTGGCTCAGCCCCGCGGCGCCGTGGGTCTGGATGGCCTTGTCGAGGATCCACTCGACGGTCTTGGGCGTCGCGATCTTGATCGCCTGGATCTCGGCATGGGCGCCCTTGTTGCCGACGGTGTCCATGAGCCAGGCGGTCTTGAGCACGAGCAGGCGCAGCTGCTCGATGCGCACGCGGGACTCGGCGATCCAGTCGCGGACGACGCCCTGCTCGGCGATGGGCCGCCCGAAGGCGACGCGCTCGGAGGCGCGGCGGCACATGGCCTCGACGGCGACCTCGGCGAGGCCGATCGAGCGCATGCAGTGGTGGATCCGGCCGGGGCCGAGGCGGGCCTGGGCGATGGCGAAGCCGGTGCCCTCCTCGCCGATGAGGTTGCTCGCGGGCACGCGGACGTCGGTGAAGCGCAGCTCGGCGTGGCCGCCGTGGTCGTGGTCGTCGTAGCCGAAGACCTCCATGCCGCGGAGGACCTCGACGCCGGGGGTGTCGCGCGGGACGAGGACCATCGACTGCTGGCGGTGCCGGTCGGCGTCAGGATCGGTCTTGCCCATGACGATGAGGACCTCGCACTCGGGGTTCATCGCGCCGGTGATCCACCACTTGCGGCCGTTGATGACGTAGTCGTCGCCGTCGCGCCGGATGCTCGTGGCGATGTTGGTCGCGTCGCTGCTCGCGACGTCGGGCTCGGTCATCGCGAACGCCGAGCGGATCTCGCCGCGCAGCAAGGGTTTCAGCCACCGCTCCTGCTGCTCGGCGTTGCCGAACTGGGCGAGCACCTCCATGTTGCCGGTGTCGGGGGCGGCGCAGTTGAGGACCGCGGGCGCGAGGCGGATGGAGCGGCCGGTGATCTCGGCGAGCGGGGCGTACTGGAGGTTCGTCAGGCCGGCGCCGTGCTCGCCGGGCAGGAAGACGTTCCACAGCCCGAGGTCGCGGGCCTCCTGCCGGAGGTCCTGGAGCACGGGCGCGGTGCTCCACGCCCAGCGGTCGGGCAGTGCCGAGACCTGCTCGTCGAAGACGGGCAGCGACGGCACGATGCGCTCGTCCATGAAGCCGAGCAGCTCCTGGCGCAGCTCCTCGGTGCGGGAGTCGAATCCGAAGTCCATGGTCAGCTCTCCTTGACGGCGGCGAGGCCGGCGGTGACGAGGGGGACGGTGGCCTCACCGATGCGGGCGAAGCCGCTCCCGACCGTCTGGCCCTGCGTGTAGCGGTAGTGGATGCCCTCGAGGATCACCGCGAGCTTGAAGTAGGCGAGCCCGAGGTGGAACGAGAGGTGCCCGAGGTCGCGACCGCTCGCGGCGGCATACCGCTGGCGCAGCTCGGGACCGCTGATGAAGCCCGGCGTCCGCGAGACGTCGGAGACGGCGACGCTGTCCATCATGAGCGGGAGGGTCTGGTATGCCTCGAGCAGGGCGACGTCGGTGAGGGGGTCACCCAGCGTCGCCATCTCCCAGTCGAGCACCGCCGAGACCTCGTCGTCGTTCGTGACGAGGAGGTTGTCGAGGCGGAAGTCGCCGTGGACGATCGTCGGGTCACCCTGTGCCGGAACGGATCCCGCGAGCCTCTCGTGCAGCTCGTCGATGCCCGGGAGGTCCCGGCTGCGGGAGGCGTCGAGCTGCTGCTTCCAGCGCCGCACCTGCCGCTCGAGGAAGCCGTCGGGGCGACCGAAGTCGCCGAGACCGACCGACCCGGGGTCGACGGCGTGCAGGGCGACGAGGGTGTCGACCATCCGCTCGCTGACCGCCCGCACCCGTGCGGCGCCGAGGGGCTGGAGCTGTGCCTTGAAGCGGTAGGGCGTGCCCTCGACGCGCTCCATGACGTAGAAGGGCGCCCCGACGACGTCGGGGTCGTCGCACACGGCATACGTCGTGGGGACGGGGACGGCGGTGTCGCGCAGGGCGGTGATGACGCGGTGCTCGCGCACCATGTCGTGCGCGGTGGCGAGCACGTGGCCGAGCGGCGGACGGCGCACGATGACCGTGCGGGTGCCGTCACCGACCTCGTAGGTGAGGTTGGACTTGCCGCCCGCGACGACCCTCGCGCTGAGCGGGCCCGACAGCAGGTCGGGCGCCGTGTCGTCGAGGAAGCCCCGGAGCCGGTCGAGCGGCAGGCCGGGCGGGTCCCCGTCGGGGGCGGCGTCGCGGGCGTCGGTCACGTCAGTCCTTCGGTCCGCCGGCGACGTAGATGACCTGGCCGGAGACGAAGCCGGCCTCGTCGCGCACGAGGAAGGAGGTCGTGGCGGCGATGTCCTCGGGCTGGCCGACGCGGGCCACGGGGATCTCCTTGGCGGCGCCCTCGAGGAACTGCTCGAAGGTGATCCCCATCCGCTCGGCCGTCTGGCGCGTCATGTCGGTGGCGATGAAACCGGGGGCGATCGCGTTGGCCGTGACGCCGAACTTGCCGAGCTCGATGGCGAGGGTCTTGGTGAAGCCCTGGAGGCCCGCCTTGGCGGCGGAGTAGTTGGCCTGCCCGCGGTTGCCGAGCGCGGAGGTCGAGCTGAGGTTGACGATGCGGCCGAACCTCGCGTCGATCATGTGCTTCTGCGTCGCCCGCGTCATGAGGAACG
The DNA here is from genome assembly GCF_052113925.1 of Terrabacter sp. RAF57. Taxonomy (NCBI): domain Bacteria; kingdom Bacillati; phylum Actinomycetota; class Actinomycetes; order Micrococcales; family Intrasporangiaceae; genus Terrabacter; species Terrabacter sp. RAF57. Next base: position 65,584 of record NZ_JBFRDT010000018.1, read on the forward strand.
AGCCGCGGAGGTGGACGTTCATGACGGCGTCCCAGTCGTCGGCGCTCATCTTGAAGAGCATGTTGTCGCGGATGATGCCGGCGTTGTTGACGAGCACCGTCGGGGCACCGAGCTCGGACGCGACGCGGTCGACGGCCGCCTGCACGGCCGCCTCGTCGGACACGTCGACACCCACGGCGAGACCCTTGCCACCTGCGGACTCGATTTCGGACACCACTGCAGCGCAAGCGGACTCGTCGAGGTCGAGGACTGCGACGGCATACCCGTCCGAGGCGAGGCGCTTGGCCACGGCGGCGCCGATGCCGCGCGCGGCCCCGGTGACGATGGCGGTGCGCTGGGAGGTGTTCGGCTGGTCGGTCATGCGTTCTCCTGCTGGTCGGCGGTCTGGTGGTCGAGCTTCTGCTGGAGCCGGTTCATGCCGGCGAGCCAGGCGTCGGGGTGGGCGGCGCGCTGCGCGTAGTAGCCGCTCACCTCGGGGTGCGGGAGGACGTAGAACTCATCGCCCGCGAGCGCCCGGAACGCGGCGTCGGCAACCTCGTCGGCGGTCAGCGTCGCGTCGAGGGTGAGCAGGTCCTTGAGCGGGCCGGAGCCGTCGAGCATCCGGGTCTGCACGCCCTGGGGGCAGATCGCCTGGACGACGATCCCGCGGTGGCGGTAGGTCGCGCTCAGCCACTCGGCGAAGGCGACGGCGCCGTGCTTGCTCACGGAGTAGGGCGCGTCGCCGAGCATCGTCAGCAGCCCGGCGGCCGAGGCGGTGACGACGAGGCGCCCGCCGCCGGCGTCGAGCCAGCGCGGCACGAGGTGCCGGGCGGCACGCACGTGGGCGAGGACGTTCGTCTCGAGGGTGCGGGTCCACTCGTCGTCCGAGGCGTCGAGACCCTTGAGGGTGCCGATCCCCGCGTTGGCGAAGAAGACGTCGACGTGCCCGAGGCGGCCGTACGCCGTGTCGACGAGGTGCTGCACGCCGGCGTCGGTCGACGTGTCGCCCGGGACCGCGACGGCGCCCAGCTCGTCCGCGACCGCCTGGAGCTCAGCGGCGTCGAGGTCGGCGACGACGACCTGCCAACCCTCGTGGGCCAGACGGGTGGCGATGGCGCGGCCGATCCCCCGGGCTGCTCCGGTGACGACGGCGGTGTCGGGCATGGTGCTCCTCGCGATGGACTAAGCGCTTGCTTACCCTGACGACAAGAGCCCCTCCACGTCAAGTGCCGCCCCACCCCACCCCTCGACCGTCGAGGGGCCAGAGTTCGCGCGGTCCTCAGCCGGCGACGCGCTGGATGAAGGCGACCGCCCGGTCCAGCGCCTCACGCCCGTCGGCGGTGTCGAGGTCGAACTGGAACTCGTGCCCGAGCCGTGGTTCGTGGCCGTCGTCGAAGAGCAGGGCGTCGTGGTCGACGCCGTGCCGGTCGAGTGCCTCGACGAGCGCGACCGTGTGCGGGAGGAGAGGGTCACCGTTTCCGGCCGAGACGAAGGCCGGGGGAAACGACGACGTGACGTGCACCGGAACCGAGCCCTGACGGGTCGTCCGCTCGTCGTGGCGCCGGGTCGAGCCGAGGTAGGACCAGATGGCCGTGTCGATGAGCCAGCTGCCCAGCCGGGTCGAACCCTGCGCGAGGCTGAAGTCGTAGGCGCCGCAGAAGAGCACGAGTCCCTTGAGGGACGTCGGCGGCACGTCCACCTCGATGCCGACGTCCTTCGCGTAGGCAGCGTCGCTGGCGAGCAGCGCGACCTGCGCAGCGATCTGGGCGCCCGCCGAGTCGCCGGCGAGGACGATGCGCGCCGGGTCGACGCCGAGCCGGTCGGCGTGGTCGACGAGGTGGTCGAGTGCGGCGGCGACCTGCTTGACGGGCGTGGGATAGCGCGAGCCGGGGGCGATGGAGTAGTCCACCCCGACCGTCGTGAACCCACGGCCGGCGAGCACCCGGAGGTAGTTGGCGACGTCGCCCTTCGACCCGGACACGAACGCCCCGCCGTGCACCCAGACCACCGTGGGCAGCGGCTCGGTCCGTGGTGGCCGGAAGACGTCGAGCCGCCCGTCGGGGGAGGCGATGTCATACGCCTCGTCGACGACCTCGACGAGGTCGCCCGGGACGTGCTTCTCCAGGGCAGCGCTCGCGTGCGCGGCCCCACGGTCGAAGACGGCCCGGATGAGCAGCGCCGACGGCCAGGGCGTCGTCCGGGCGGTCACGAGCAGCGCACCGGCCGCGGTTGCCGTGCCCAGCGCGACCCTGCGCACGAGACCGCGAGTCCGGTCGACGATGCCACTCATCCTGCGAATCTAGTCCGGGCACCCGCAGACCTTGGCCCCTCGACACCTGGCCACCCACAAACTCTGGCCTCTCGACGGTGGGGATGTGGGTGGGAGCGGGCAGGATCGGGGCATGCAGCTCTCCGACGTCGTCACCACCTCGCACACCGTCGCCGCCACGTCGTCGCGCACCGCGAAGGTCGAGGCGCTGGCGGCCTGCCTGCGGCGTGCGGCGCAGGACGGGCCCGACGTCGTCGAGGTCGTCACCGCCCACCTGTCGGGCACGCTCCGCCAGCGGCGCATCGGCGTCAGCTGGCGCGGCCTGCAGGGCCTGCCCGACCCGGCCGACACCTCCACCCTGACCGTCGAGGAGGTCGATGCCGCGGCCACGGCGATCGCCGCCATCGGCGGGTCCGGGTCCGGCGCCGCCCGATCCTCCGCCGTGCGCGAGCTCTTCGCACGCGCCACCGCCGACGAACAGGCCTGGCTCCGCGGCCTCATCACCGGAGAGACCCGGCAGGGCGCCGGCGACGGCGTCATGCTCCAGGCCGTCGCCAAGGCCGCCGACGTCCCCGACGCCGCGGTGCGCCGGGCCGTCATGCTCGCCGGCTTCGCGGGGCCGGTCGCCCGGGCCGCCCTCACCGGGGGCACCGAGGCCCTCGAGGCGCTCACCCTCGAGGTCGGCCGCCCGCTGCGCCCGATGCTCGCCGGCTCGGCCCCCGACGTCGCCGCAGCGCTCGCCATGCTGGGAGGCGAGGTCGTCGTCGAGACCAAGCTCGACGGCATACGCCTCCAGGCCCACGTCGACAACCGCACGAGCCCGGGCACCATGCGCCTCTTCACGCGCACGCTCGACGAGGTCACCGACCGGATGCCCGAGATCACCGAGGCGCTCGCAGCCCTCGACGTCGAGACCCTCGTCCTCGACGGCGAGGTCATCGCCCTGGGCGACGGCGGCCGGCCCCAGCCCTTCCAGGTGACGGGCGCCCGCACGGCGAGCAGCGCCGACGTCGACCGGCTGCGCGAGGAGGTGCCGCTCACGCCCTACTTCTTCGATGTGCTCCACCTCGACGGCGAGGACCTCCTCGACGAGCCCGCGCACGTGCGCTGGGAGCGCCTCGCCGCGACGGTGCCGCCGGCGTGGCGGGTGCCGCGCGAGCGCACCACCGACCCCCAGCGGGCCCAGCAGTTCTTCGCCGACCTCGTCGCGGCCGGGCACGAGGGTGTCGTCGTCAAGGACCCCGCGCTGCCGTATGCCGCCGGACGCCGCGGTCCCGGGTGGGTCAAGGTCAAGCCGCGGCACACCCTCGACCTCGTCGTGCTCGCGGTCGAGTGGGGCAGTGGACGCCGCCGGGGGTGGCTGTCCAACATCCACCTCGGCGCCCGCGACGCGGACTCGGGTGAGCTCGTCATGCTCGGCAAGACGTTCAAGGGGATGACCGACGAGATGCTCACGTGGCAGACCGAGCGGTTCAGCGCCCTGGCGCTCGACCCGGCGGACGTCGAGGCGGGGCGCTCGACCCAGCGGTGGGGTGTCGTGTCACTGCGCCCCGAGCAGGTCGTCGAGATCGCCTTCGACGGCGTGCAGAAGTCGTCGCGCTACCCCGGCGGCATGGCCCTGCGCTTCGCCCGGGTGCTGCGCTACCGCGACGACAAGCCGGTCTCCGAGATCGACACCGTGCAGACCGTGAGGTCCCTCGCCGGCTGGTGAGCGAGGCCGGCGGGTGGGGCCGGTGGGCCGGTCCCCGCGCGGCGCGTCGTGAGACGGCACGCCGCTATCTGTTGCCTACGCCACAGTACGTAGGTAAGTTCCGGCGCGACGGCAGATTGCGTGAATTCTTCACATCCCTGGAGGCACCATGTCCATGTCCGAACTCTCACGTCGCTCCGTGATCGCGGGCGGCCTCGCCGCCGCAGCGGCCGGTGCCGCGGCTGGCAGCGCGCGTGCTGCGTCGAGCTCCGCCCCGGCAGCGACCGCCGGCGAGACGGGATGGGTCACCTCGACGATCGCCCGGATGTCCTTGGAGGAGAAGGTCGGTCAGCTCTTCATCCAGAACGTCTACGGCAAGGACGCCACGACCCCCGACAGCCGCAACGTCCCGCTCTACGGCGTCGCGAGCCCGGCCGAGGTCGTGCAGAAGTACCACCTCGGCGGTGTCATCTACTTCGCCTGGACCGACAGCGTGCAGAACCCCGACCAGATCGTCGGCCTCTCCAACGGACTGCAGAAGGCGGCCCTGACGCAGGCGAGCAAGGTCCGGATCCCCCTCCAGATCGCGACCGACCAGGAGCAGGGAGTCGTGACACGCATCGGGCCGCCCGCCACGCAGTTCCCCGGCTCGATGGCCCTTGGAGCGGGCCGGAGCGCCGCCGACGCCCGCACGGCCGCCGCGATCACCGGCCGCGAGCTGCTCGCCATGGGCGTCAACACGAACTTCGCCCCCGACTGCGACGTCAACGTCAACCCGCTCAACCCCGTCATCGGCACGCGGTCCTTCTCGTCCCGGGCCGCCCTCGCCGCCGAGCTGGCCGCTGCGCAGGTGGCCGGCTACCAGCGGGACGGTGGCGTGGCGTCGTCGGCCAAGCACTTCCCCGGGCACGGTGACACCGCGACCGACAGCCACGTCGCGTTCCCGATCATCACCCACACGCGCGAGCAGTGGGAGTCGATCGATGCCCCGCCCTTCAAGGCCGCCATCAACGAGCAGATCGACATGATCATGACGGCGCACCTGTCGTTCCCGGCGCTCGACGACTCGGGCAACCCGGCCACGCTGAGCAAGCCGATCATGACGGGCGTGCTGCGCGGGGAGCTCGGCTACGAGGGCGTCATCGTCACCGACTCGCTCGCCATGCAGGGCGTCCGCGACCTCTACGGCGACGCCGAGGTGGCCGTCCGGGCCCTCCTCGCCGGCGTCGACCAGCTGCTCATGACCCCCGCGATGGACGACGCCTACGCCGCCGTCATCGCCGCGGTCCGCAGCGGCCGCATCCCGCGCAGCGAGCTCGACGCGAAGGTACGCCGCGTGCTGGGCCTCAAGTACCGCCGCGGCATCGTGGCCCGACCGTACGCCGACCCCGCCGCGCTCTCGTCGGTCGTCGGCACGCCTGCGCACCTCGCGTCGGCGAGCTCGGTCACCGACCGCACGACGACGCTCGTCAAGAACGACGCCAAGGCCCTCCCGATCGCCCCGGCCGGCAAGAAGGTCCTCGTCACCGGCTACGGCGTCTCGACGACGGCGACGCTCGCGGCAGCGATGACGGCCAAGGGCGCGACGGTCCAGACCGTCCAGACCGGCACGTCGCCCACCGACACGGTGGTGGCCTCCGCCGTCGCGGCGGCCGCCGACAAGGACGTCGTCGTCGTCACGACGATGAAGGCCTGGGACACGAGCGTCACGGACACCCGTGGCGGGCAGCAGAAGCTCGTCAAGGCGCTCCTCGCCACCGGGAAGACCGTCGTCGTCGTCGCCGTGCGCGACCCCTACGACATCGCCTACTTCACGAGCGCCCCGACCTACGTCGCGACGTACTCCTACAGCCCCGTCGCGATCGAGGCGGTGGCGCGTGTCATCACGGGCGACGTCGCGCCGACGGCCTCGCTGCCCGTCGACATCCCCGTCGCCGGCGACCCGGCCACGGTGCTCTACCCGTTCGGCCACGGCCTCACCTACTGACACCCGCCACGACAGGGAGCGACCAGATGACCAACCTCAACCGCAGGCAGCTGCTCACCGCCGGCGCCCTCGGCGCCGTCGCCATCCCCGCCACCGCGGCGGGTTCCGTTGCTGCGCAGGCCGGCCCGACGGCATACGCCAGCAACTACCCCAACAACCCCGTCACGACGGGCGCGCAGAGCGCCGCCGCCTCGAGCTGGTCGGCGCTCTCGGGCCAGAAGGTCGGGATCATCACCAACCCGACCGGCATCCTCACCAACCTGCGCACCGTCGTCGACGAGATGCACGAGTCCGGCGCCGTCGACATCGTCGGCGTCTTCGGGCCCGAGCACGGCTTCCGAGGCACCGCGCAGGCCGGCGACTCCGAGGGCAACCACACCGACCCGCGCACCGGGCTCATGGTCTACGACGCCTACGGCGCCAACGCCGCCAAGATGACGACGCTCTTCCGCACGGCCGGGGTCGAGACCGTCGTCTTCGACATCCAGGACGTCGGCTCCCGCTTCTACACCTACATCTGGACGATGTACACGGCGATGCGCGCGGCCGTCGCCGTCGGCGCCCGCTTCGTCGTGCTCGACCGCCCGAACCCCATCGGCGGCACGGCGATCGGGCCGATGATGACCACGCCGTGGACCTCCGGCGTCGGTGCCAAGGAGATCGTCCAGGCGCACGGCATGACGGTCGGCGAGCTGGCCCGCTACTTCGACGGCGAGTTCCTCACGGCTGACGCGGGCGGCCGCCTGCGCGAGCTGTCCGTCATCGAGGTCAAGGGCTGGCGCCGGGACGTGCCGTATCCCGTCACGGGGCTCCCGTGGGTCATGCCGAGTCCCAACATGCCGACTCCCGACACCGCGCTCGTCTACCCCGGCACGGGGATGTTCGAGGGGACCAACCTCTCCGAGGGCCGCGGCACGACCCGGCCGTTCGAGCTCATCGGCGCGCCCTACGTCGACTACCGGTGGGCCGAACGCCTTGCCGCGCTGAACCTTCCGGGCGTGGGCTTCCGCGAGGCCTACTTCTCTCCGACGTTCAGCAAGCACACCGGACTCGTCTGCGGYGGCGTCCAGCTGCACGTCACCGACCCGTCCGCCTTCGACCCCATCCGCTCGAGCGTCGAGATGCTCGTCGCGGCCAAGGCGCTCTACAGCGACTTCGCCTGGCGCTACGACTCCTACGACCCGGCCCGGCCTTACTGGATCGACAAGCTGACCGGCTCCCAGCGGCTCCGCACCCAGATCTCGGCCGGCGCCCCCGCCGCCGAGGTCGTCGGCGCGTGGCGCGACGAGCTCGCGGCCTTCGACGCGCGGCGCCAGCAGTACCTCCTCTACCGCGGCCCCTCGAACTGACCTGTCCACCGGCTCACCACCCGCTGCACGACCTGTTGCACGATCTAGGAGTGACATGCGCCTGCGTACCCTCGTCCCCGCTGCCCTCGGCAGTCTCGCCCTCGCGGGCAGTCTCGTGACCGCGGGACCCGTCGGCTCCGCGACGGCCGACGACTTCAGCAAGCCCGACCGCGGTTTCGCGCCGCCCAACACCGTGCTGTCCGACACGAGCCCCGTGTCACTGGGGCTCGACCCGGCCCCGATCGCCGAGGCCGTCGACCGGATCCACGCCCACGAGCAGGTCGACGCGAGCGGCCACCCGCTCTTCGCCGGCGCCGTCGGGATCATGGGCCACGAGGGACGCATCGTCGAGCGCGACGCGAGCGGCTGGGCGCTGCGCTACGCCGACGCGAGCACCGAGCTGCCCCGCGACCAGTGGGAGCCGATGCGCACCGACACGATCTTCGACCTCGCCTCGGTGTCCAAGCTCTTCACCTCGATCGCCGTCGTCCAGCTCATCGAGGAGGGGCGCGTCTCCCTCGAGAGCCCGGTGGCCGCATACCTCCCGGAGTTCGCCGCGGGCGGCAAGGGGGCCGTGACGGTGCGCCAGCTGCTGACGCACACGTCCGGGTTCACCTCGTGGCTGCCGCTGTGGAGCAAATGGCCCGACAAGGCCTCGCGCATCAAGGCCGTCATGGACCAGCCGCTGACCAACGCGCCGGGCACCACCTACCTCTACAGCGACCTCAACCTCATCACCCTCGGCGTCATGGTCGAGAAGCTGCGGGGCGAGCCGCTCGACACCGTCGTCCACGACCGGATCACGGCGCCGCTCGGGATGAAGGACACCGGCTACAACCCGACCGACAAGGCCCGGACGGCGGCGACCGAGTACCAGACGGCGCCGCCGCGCGGCATGGTCCGCGGCGAGGTCCACGACGAGAACGCCTGGTCGCTGGGCGGGGTCGCCGGGCACGCCGGGGTCTTCTCCACCGTCGACGACCTCGCGATCCTCTCGCAGGCGCTGCTCAACGGCGGCTCCTACCGCGGCGAGCGCATCCTCAGCCGCAAGAGCGTCGAGGCGCTCATCACGAACGTCAACGGCGCCTTCCCCGGCGACTCTCACGGCCTCGGCTTCGAGCTCGACCAGCGCTGGTACATGGACGCCTTGTCGGGCGCCCGCACCGCGGGCCACACCGGCTACACGGGCACGTCGATCGTCATCGACTTCACGTCGCGGTCGTTCGCGATCCTGCTCACCAACCGCGTGCACCCCTCTCGCAACTGGGGATCGATCAACGTCGCCCGTCGCGAGTGGGCCCACGGGCTCGCCGCGTCGATGGGCATCCGCCCGCGCCACGGCGACACGGCCTGGTTCACGGGATCCGACAACGCGACGGCCACCACCCTGACGACACCCGCCCTCCCCGTCGGTCCGGGAGGTGCGCGCCTCGGCTTCGACCTCTTCCTCGACACCGAGGAGACCGACCTGCTCCACCTCGAGCGCTCCACCGACGGAGGCGCGACGTGGACGGCCCTGCCGTTCGACGTCGTCGACCGCGGGCAGACCGAGACGGCCGACGGCGTCATCTCCGGCGCCGGCACGAGGCGCTGGGTGCAGGTGCGGGCCGAGCTGCCGGCCGGGTCGCAGCTGCTGCGCTGGCGGCACACGACCGACGGGGGCTACCTCGGTCGGGGCGTCGCCGTCGACGACGTCGTCGTCCGGGGACCGGGCGGCGTCCTGCTCGACGGCGAGAAGACACCCGACGCCTTCACGGCGGACGGTTGGCGGCTCGCCGGCCGCGACGCCGTAGCGTAGGCCCATGCCCAGGACCGAGGACGGGGCCTCGTCCCCCGCAGGTGCCGCGAGCGCGTCGCTGCTCATCCGCCTGCGGGGGATCAAGCCCTCGCTGTCGCCCGCCGAGGACCGTGTCGCCGACATCGTCCTCGCCGACGCGCGCCGCGCCGCCGGCCTGACCATCAGCGAGCTGGCCACGGCAGCACGCACGTCCGAGACGACGGTGCTGCGCTTCTGCCGTCGGCTCGGGCTGCCCGGCTACCCGCAGCTGCGTCTCGCGCTCGCCGAGGAGTCGGCCCACCCGCGCACCATGAACCGCGGCGGCACCGACATCAGCGCGAGCGACACCATCGACGACATCATCGCCAAGGYGGCCTTCAGCGACGCGAGCGCCGTCGAGGAGACGGCCCAGCAGCTCGACCGCGACGCCCTCGCCGCGGCGGCGGCGGCCATCGCCCGGGCCGGTCGCGTCGACATCTACGGCATCGGCGCGAGCTCGATCGTCGGCACCGACCTCCAGCAGAAGCTGCACCGCATCGGCATCGTCGCCTTCGCGTGGAACGACCCCCACATCGCCCTGACGAGCGCGACGCTGCTCGGCCCGGGCGACATCGCGGTCGGCATCTCGCACTCCGGCACGACGACCGAGACCATCGAGGCGCTGGCGGCGGCGCGCTCGACGGGTGCGCGGACGCTCGCGATCACGAACTTCCCGCTGTCCCGGCTCGCCTCCGGCGTCGACATCCTCCTGACGACGGCGGCGCGCGAGACGAGCCTGCGCTCCGGCGCCACGGCGAGCCGCATCGCCGCCCTGACCGTCGTCGACTGCCTCTACATCGCCGTCGCGCAGCGCAACCTCCGCAAGGCCCGCAAGGCCGTCGCCGACACCCGCGAGGCCGTCGCCGGCCACCACGTCACCGACTGACGCGAGCGCCGGCACGCCGGACCGACCGTCGTGACGCGAATGTTACTCATTTACGGCATTGACGCTGACTGCGTAGGAAACTAACCTCGCTCGGGTGAGCAGCGAGGTGACCGTGGACGCCCCCACCGAGGAGCGCCATCCGGGGACGACGTCCATCGACACGCACACCTCCCTCGACATCCTCCGGGCCCTCAACGCCGAGGACGCGACGGTGGCCGGTGCCGTCGGTGAGGTCCTCCCCGAGCTGGCCCTCCTCGTCGACCGCGCGGTCGAGTCGCTCCGCGCCGGCGGGGCCGTCCACTACTTCGGCGCCGGCACGTCCGGACGCCTCGCCGTGCTCGACGCCGCCGAGCTGCGCCCCACCTTCAACGCCCCGGCCGGGCTCGTCGTGGCCCACCACGCGGGCGGCCCCGGCGCCCTGCTCGAGGCCGTCGAGAACGTCGAGGACGACGTCGACCTGGGTCGCGAGGAGGCCGAGGCCCTGCGTCCCGGCGACATCGCCATCGGCCTCACGGCCTCCGGGCGTACGCCGTTCGTCGCCGGCGCTCTCGCGCGGGCTCGCGAGCTCGGCGCCGTCACGGCCCTCGTCACGGCCAACCCGGACGCCGAGGTCGCCGTCCACGCCGACCTGCTGCTCGCCGTGCGCACCGGACCCGAGGCGCTGACCGGCTCGACCCGCCTCAAGGCCGGCACCGCCCAGAAGCTCGTCCTCAACTCGTTCTCGACCGCCGTGATGATCCGCCTCGGCCGCACGTGGAGCAACCTCATGGTCGACGTCGTCGCGACGAACGCCAAGCTCCGCGGCCGCGTCGTCCGGATCCTCCAGGAGGCCACCGGCGCCGACGCCGAGCAGGCCCGGCGGGCGCTCGACGACGCCGACGGCGAGCTCAAGCCCGCACTGCTCTCGATGCTCGCGGGCATCGACGCCGCGACGGCCCGCGACGCGATCGCCGCCCACGACGGCTCCGTGGCCCACGCGCTGACGTCCCTCGGCGGCCAGGTGGCCGCCCCGGCCGCCCCCGCCGCCCCGACCCCCGAACGCTGAACCCACCACCCTCCCACCCACACGTGCCGACCCCCAGGCACCCAGCAGAACCCGACAGGAGCACCACCATGACGTTCGCCTCACGCCTCCCCGGCTCGTCGCGGCGCGCACGCCGCACGGTCCTGACGATCGCCGCGCTCTCCGGAGCGCTCGTCGTGACCGCCTGCTCGCCGTCCTCCTCGAGCTCCTCGAGCACGGGAGACGACGGCAAGGTCACCCTGACGGTGTGGTCGTGGCGCGTGGAGGACGAGGCCGCGTACACCAAGATCTTCGACGCGTACGAGAAGGCCCACCCGAACGTCACCGTCGACTTCAAGGCGTTCAAGGCGACCGAGTACAACAAGATCCTCGCGACCGGCCTCGCCGGCTCGAGCGGCCCCGACGTGCCCCAGGTGCGCTCCTACGGCCAGCTCCAGGGCACCGTCGCGAGCAAGTCGCTGCTGCCGCTCGACGGCAAGGTCGACCTCTCCGGCTGGGACGAGAACGTCGTCGCGAGCGCCAAGGGCAAGGAGGACGGCAAGACCTACTCGGTGCCGCTCGCCCGCCAGACCGTCCAGATGTTCTACAACCAGGGCCTCTTCGAGAAGAACGGCATCGCGGCCCCCACGACGTGGGCCGAGTTCATCGCCGCCAACGACAAGCTCATGGCGGCCGGCGTCACGCCGATCGCCATCGGCGCCAAGGATGACTGGACGCTCCCGATCGTCCACGAGGTGCTCGCGGCCCCGCGCTTCGGCGGCAAGGCCTTCCAGGGCGAGGTCCTCTCGGGCCAGAAGACCTTCACCGACCCTGACTGGGTCGGGTCGGTGCAGGTCGTGGGCGACCTCGAGAAGTACATGCCCAAGAACGCCACCGGCGTGGCCCAGACCGACGCGCAGACGCTCTTCTCGGCGGAGAAGGCCGCGATGATCCCCGGTGGCAGCTTCGACCTGTCCGTCTTCCAGAAGGCCAACCCGGCCATGAAGATCGGCATCTTCCAGGTGCCGCCGGCCCCGGGCTCGCCGAGCGGGTCCGAGTCGACGACGGCAGGATGGGCCGATGGCAACTTCGCCGTCTCCGCCAGGTCGAAGCACCCGACCGAGGCCACGGAGCTCGTGAAGTGGATGACCACGAAGGAGTTCGGCCAGATGGTCAACGACGACATCAAGCAGATCTCGGCCGTGCCGGGTGTCGAGCCGACCGACCCGCTGCTCAAGCAGATGAGCGAGAACTACACGAAGTCCGGTTCGCCGTACCTGCTGCTCACCGACTTCCGCTACGGCGCACCCACGGGCACCGACCTGCTCGGCAAGGGCCTGCAGGAGATGCTGCTCGGCTCCAAGGACGCCACCGCGGTGAGCCAGGACCTCGAGACCGGCGTCAAGACCTGGTTCAAGCCGAGCGCGTGACGGTTCCTGCATGAGGCGCCGCACCGGCCTGGTCTTCGTCGCTCCGGCGCTCGCGCTCTTCGCGGTGTTCGTGCTCTACCCGATGGTGACGGCGTTCTCCTACGCCTTCTTCCAGTGGCAGGGCACGACCCGCGGAGCGTTCGCGGGCCTCGAGAACTTCGTGACGCTCTTCACCAGGGCCCCGTTCACGACAGACCTCCCGCGGGCGTTGCTGCACAATGTGCTCTTCTTCATCGGCACGATGCTCATCCAGAACACCTTCGGGCTCACGATCGCCTACCTGCTCTACACGCGTCCGCGCAGTCGCCGGATGCTGCAGACGCTCTACGCGATGCCCTACCTCGTCAGCCCGATCGTCATCGGCTACCTCTGGACGCTGCTCCTGTCGCCGACGTTCGGCCCGGTCAACACGCTGCTGACGAAGGTCGGCCTCGAGTCATGGGCCCTCCCCTGGCTCGGTGACCCGAAGACGGCCATCTGGGTCGTCATCCTCGTCAGCGTGTGGCAGTGGATCGGCTTCCCCGTGCTGCTCTACGGCGCCGCACTGGGTGGCGTCCCGGAGGAGCTGACCGAGGCGGCCCGCGTCGACGGCGCGAGCAACCGGCAGGCGTTCTCCAAGATCACGCTGCCGTTGCTCGTGCCCGCCATCGGCACGGTGTCGGTCCTGACGTTCATCTTCGCCATGGAGGCCTTCGCGCTCCCCTACGCCTTCGGTGGTTCGACCGGGAACCCTGCGGGCGCAACGGACTTCGTGTCACTGCTCTTCTACCGCACGGCGTTCGACTCGGGAGCGACCGACGCCATCGGCAGCTCGTCGGCCCTCGCCACCCTGCTCTTCCTCATCATCTTCGGTGGCGCCTACGCCGCCACGGCCGTGCTGCGCCGTCACGAGCGGAGGATCACCGCATGACCACGGCCGTCGTCACCACCGAGGCGCCGCAGGAGCAGGTCGCGGCCCGTCCGACCCAGGGCAGCCGCAGGCGCCCACCGCGGGTCAACCGTCCCGTGGGCGGCGCCGGTGCCAGCGTGCTCCTCTGGGGGTATGCCGCCCTGGCGCTCGTGCCGCTGCTGCTCATGGTGAGCAACAGCTTCCGCACCAACGCCGACCTCATCACCGACCCGCTCGGCCTCCCCGCTCCCCCGACGACGGCCAGCTACGTCGAGGCGTGGACCACCGGCAACTTCGCGACGTACTTCGGCAACTCGCTCCTCGTCACGGTCGGCGCGGTCGCGATCTCGACCGCCGTCGCGACGATGGCCGCCTACGCGCTGGCCCGCGGGCGGGCGCGGATCTTCCGCTGGCTCGAGGCGCTCTTCCTCTCCGGCCTGATGCTGCCGATCCACCTCGCGATCCTGCCGATCTTCTACCTCTTCGACGGGCTCGGGCTCATCGACTCGCGGCTCGGCCTCATGCTCATGTACGCCGCGTCGGGCATCCCGTTCTCGATCTTCGTCCTCACGACGTTCTTCCGGCAGCTGCCGGAGGAGCTCGAGGAGGCGGCGGCGCTCGACGGCGCGAGCAGCTGGCAGACCTTCTGGCGGATCATGGTCCCGCTCGTGCGCCCGGCGCTCGCGACGGTGGCCGTCTTCCGGTTCGTGCCGATCTGGAACGACTTCCTCTTCCCACTCGTGCTGCTGCGCAGCGAGGACAAGTACACCCTCCCGGTCGGGCTGACGAGCTTCTTCGGCGAGAACGCGACGAACTACTCGGCCGTCTTCGCCGGGCTCGTCATCACGACGGTCCCGCTCATCGTGCTCTTCCTCGTCGCCACGAAGCAGATCGTCGCGGGCTTGACCGCCGGCATGGCGAAGTGATCGGCTCCCTCGCGTGAACGAGCAGCAGGTCGTGGCCGTCGACGTCGGCGGGTCGGGCCTCCGACTGCAGACGTGTGCCGTGTCGCCCGGTCCCGTGCTCACGGCACCGGGCGTGCGGCTCGGGGCGGGCGGCATCGACGTCGCAGCGCTCGTGTCCGACGCCCGCGCCCTGCTGGGAGCGCGCCCAGACGACGAGACCCGTCGTGGCACAGCGGCTCCCGCGGTCGTCGTCTGGTCGATGCGCGGCCTGCTCTTCCTCGCCGACCGGTCGGAGGTGCTGCGCACCGTGGCGGAGGGCCTGGGCGCCGAGCGCACCGTCGTCGTCAGCGACGCCGTCGCCAACCTCGTCGGCGCGACGGGCCGGATCGGTCCCGGCGCGGTCGTCGCGGCGGGCACCGGGGCGGTCGCGTTCGGCACCGACTTCGAGCAGCAGTGGCGCCGGGTCGACGGGTGGGGGCACGTGCTCGGCGACGCCGGGTCGGCGGCGACCCTCGGCATGGCCGGACTCCGCGCCGCACTGCGCGCCCACGACGGGCTCCCCGACGGGTCGTCCGCCATCTTGGCAGCGGCCAGCGACCTGCTCGGCCCTCCGGAGGGCTGGCCGCGACTCGTCATGACGAGTTCCGACGCCCCCGAGCGCCTCGCCGCCGTCGCCCCGCTCGTCACGGCGGCCGCCGACGACGACGACGTCTCCCACGCCCTCTGCGCCCGCTCCGGCGCCGACCTCGCCGACTCGCTGCTGCGCGCGGCGGAGGGCCTGACCGACCCGGTCCTCACCGCGACCGGCGGCCTCCTCAGCGCCCGACCGGTCGTGGACGCTCTCGACGACCGGCTCGCCCGGGTCGGCGGCGGCGCCCGGCGCTCAGCGGCCCGCGGTGGGGCCCTCGACGGCGCCCTCCACCTGGCCCGGCACCTGCGCGACACGGGAGCGGTCCCCGAGCACCCGGCATACCTCCTCACGACGTGATCGGCGGGCCGGCACCCCGCCCGGGCAGCTGACGAGCCCGGAAGGGCCCCAGCGGTGCGGCGAGCCGGTACCCTCCGACGGGGGTGGTCCGATTCACCCGATTTGTGCCGTGCCTCCATCGGGATCCACGTGCCGTCCGGACCATCGCCGTGACGCTCGAGAGGTTCTGACATGCCCGGTTCACCCCGCCGACTCACGGCAATCGTCGGTGCTGCCGCACTGGCCCTCGGTGCAGCCTCCAGCGCGAGCGCCGCTGCCCTGACGGCGGCTCCGGCACCAGCGCGCCCCGCGGCCGCGAGCCCCGCGGCCGCGACCCCCGCGCCGGCCCCGGCCGTGACACCCACGGGCACGCGATCCGTGGACTACCGCGGCGTCCACCTCTCCGTCCCGTCCGACTGGGCCGTCGTCGACCTCGACGCCGACCCCACCCGCTGCGTCCGTCTCGACGTGCGGGCCGTCTACCTGGGCCGACCGGGCTCCCAGCAGGACTGCCCCGCGCACCTCGTCGGGCGCGCCGAGACGATCTGGCTGCACCCGGGATCCGACCGGGCGAGCACGGCGACGACCTCGAGGACGACCACCCTCGGCACGCTCCGGGCCCACACCGGCACCGACCGCGCCGCCGGCACCACGATGGCGAGGTTCACGGCACAGGACGTGCAGGTCGACGCCACCTGGGGCTCGAGCGAGTCGAGGGTCGACGACGTCCTCGCCACCGCGACCGCGAGCTCGGCGGCCACGCGCACCGGCCCGGCCGCCGGCACGGCGGCAGCCACCTCGTCCACCTCCTCCGCCTCGTCCTCGTCGGCCACCGCCTCCACGGCCACCGCCTCCCCGGGCACGGCCTCGACCGCCGCGACGTCGGGGCCACACCCCTTCACCGGGATGGCGTTCGACGCGTGCGCCGCCCCGAGCGTCGCGACGATGCAGTCCTGGCTGGCCTCCCCCTACCGTGCCGTGGGCATCTACATCGGCGGCTCGATGCGGGCCTGCGGCGACGGCAACCTCTCCTCGACGTGGGTGAGCCAGGTCAGCTCGATGGGCTGGGGACTCATGCCGATCTACGTCGGGCCACAGGCACCCTGCGTCGACCAGACCGGCCTCAGCACCATCGACCCGACGCAGGCGGCTGCGCAGGGCAAGGCCGCCGCTGCCGACGCGGCCGGGCGCGCGGCCTTCTTCGGTCTCGGCGCCGGCACGCCCGTCTACTACGACATGGAGGCGTACGACCCCACCGTGTCCGGCTGCACGGCCACGGTCCTGTCGTTCCTGACGGCATGGACGCAGGAGCTGCACGCCCGCGGCTACACCTCCGGCGCGTACGGCAGCACCGCCTCGCTCATGGTCGACCTGTCCACGGCGATGGGCACGACGGGCTTCACCGCACCCGACAACGTGTGGTTCGCCAGCTGGAACGGGCTGCAGACCCTGTCCGACTCGACGAGTCACCCCGAGTTCCGGGACAGCTACTGGGCCGGCGGCCAGCGGCTCCACCAGTACGCCACCGGCAGCGAGACGTGGGGCGGGGTGAGGATCGACATCGACGCCGACTGGGTCGGCGGCCGCGTCACGGGCGCGCCGGTCCCGATCAGCTACGGCTCCGACACGACGGGCCCAGGCAGCCCGTCGTTCGTCTTCACCGGCAACATGTCCTACTGGAAGCCCAACCAGGGCCAGGGTGTGCAGGGACGCGCGTACTCCACGTACGCCAACGGCAGCACGGAGGAGAACGGCGCCACGTGGTCCCCGGCCCTCTCGGCAGGCCTCTACGCGGTGAGCGCCTTCGTCCCGGCCACCAGAGCCGACGCCAAGGTCACGTATGCCGTCACCGACGCCCGCGGGTCCGCGACCACCGTCGTCGACCAGTCCACGGCGGCGGGCACGTGGTCCCCGCTCGGCACCTACCTCGCCCGCTCCGGGACCTCGGTGCGGGTCCACGCCGGCGACAACGGACCCAGCCCCACGACCGCCCAGGTCGGCGTCGATGCCATGCGGTTCTCCCTCGTGGCCACCGCGCCGTCGGCCCCGACGTCGGTGTCGGCGGTCCCTGACAACGGCCGCGCGACCGTCCGCTGGACCGCGGCCACGTCGAACGGCAGCCCGGTGACGGGCTACACCGTGACGTCCTCGCCCGCAGGGGCGAGCGCGACGGTGTCCGGCTCCGCCACGTCGGCCACCCTCACCGGGCTGCGCAACGAGACGGCCTACACCTTCACGGTGACGGCGACGAACGTCATCGGTGCCGGCCCAGCCTCGACCCCGTCGGCGGCCGTGCGGCCCTCGTCCTTCTCGCACCTCGTCCCGGTGACGCCCACTCGCCTGCTCGACACCCGCGTCGGCACGACATCCAACCCCGTCCGCACCGCGATCCCCGCCGGCGCCTCGCTCACCATCAAGGTCGCCGGCGTCACCGGGTCACCCGTGCCCGCCGGAGCGACCGCCGCCGCGATCAACCTCACCGCCACCTCACCCCGGGCGGCCGGCTTCCTCAGCGCCGACTCCACCGCGACGACGGGCAGC
>NZ_JBFRDT010000019.1:0-94175 GCF_052113925.1 Terrabacter sp. RAF57
AGGACCGCGACGACGAAGTCGACGAGCCGGGCGTGCGCGTCGTGCAGGTCGGCGGCCAGGGACGCGACGTGGTCCCAGTCCTGCTCGATCTGCTGCGTGCTCCGGCTCTGCTCCATACCCTTGATCGTACAGGTGTTCGAACGCCCGGAAAAGCCTTGTCCACACCAAATCCATTGCAGCGCAGACGTTTTCACCAAAGTACGCGCCTCAGCGACATGACCGCGCCGGCGGTTCGAAGAGCTCGGCAGAGGCGCCCCGGCGGCCATCAGCTCCTCGTGCGTGCCGTCCTCCGACTCGTCGAGCGGCATGCCACGAGTCCGAGCACGGTCCCCCTGTCGTCGTGCACGCTGACTCGTCTCCGATCGACCCGACCCACCCCCAGGGCGCCCCCCGTTAACGTGGGGCGCATGCCAGACAACGCGATCGTCGGCACGTCGTGGGTGGTCCAGGAGCTCGGCGGCGCCGTCACGTCCGACCCGAAGCCTGAGCTGGCGTTCGGCGACGACGGCCGGCTCACCGGCACCACCGGCGTCAACCGGGTCATGGGGCGCTATGAGGTCGCCGAGGGACTGCTCACCGTGGCCGATGCCGCGACGACCCGCATGGCCGGCCCACCCGAGGCGATGGGGCAGGAGGAGCGGCTGCTCGCCCTCCTCGACGCACCCCAGGCCTTCGTCGTCACGGGTGACCGGCTCGAGGTCGGCGACGGCGAGACCCTCGCTGTGCTCGTGCGCCCGAGGGTCCAGCCCGGCTGAGGCCACGAGAGCCGTCCGGCGTCGGTTAGCGTGGATCGCATGACGGGCCAGCCGTACTGGGAGAGCCCCGTGGACAAGCAGATCCGCGAGGCGCAGGAGCGTGGGGAGTTCGACAACCTGCCGGGTGCCGGCAAACCCCTCGACCTCAGCGACTCGGGCGATCCCGACTGGTGGGTCAAGCGCTTCGCGGCCCGCGAGAACCTCGACCTCGGGGGTGCCCTGCCGGGGGCGCTGGGGCTGCGCAAGGAGGCCGCGGGCTATCCGGAGTCGCTCGTCGACGTCCGCACCGAGGCGCAGGTCCGCGAGGTCATCGAGGACTACAACAAGCGCGTCCTCGCCGACCGGCTGCGGCCCGCGGTCGGCAACCTGCCGCCGCTCATCGCCAAGACCCTCGACGTCGACGAGATGGTCGGGCGCTGGCGGCCGCTGCGCGCCGCGTTCGAGGAGCAGCAGCGGGCCGCGCGTGAGGAGAAGGCCGCCGCGGCTCGCACCGCTGCGCTCGAGACCCGACCGTCCTGGTGGCGCCGCCTCTTCGGAGGCTGACCAAACCGGCCGACGCTGACCAAGGCTCACCCAGGCTGAACGCGCCCTACCCAACCGGCCGCCCGCGTGTCACGATCACGGGGAGCCGTGACCCCACGCGTACGACCTCGCGCGGGGCCACCCGTCGCAAAGGTGCGCATGTCCACTGCCTCCGGACTCGAAGYGGCCCTGACTGCGTTCGAGGACCCCGCAGCCAAGGCCCGGGACCTGCTGCGCCTGCACCGAGCGTGGGCGCACACCCACGAGGTGCCCGCCGGCGCCCGGGGCGTCGTCGCCCGCTCGTGGCTGCGGCAGACTCCCGAGGGCGACAAGATCTCGACGCCGATCTCCGACCATGCGCTGCTCGCCCGGCGCGAGCGCTCGCGCCTGCTCGCCTCCGTCGTTCCCGTCCTCAAGGACCGCCTCCTCCCGCTCGCGCACGAGGCCGGCAACGAGCTCGTCATCAGCGACGACGAGGGCTACCCGCTGTGGATGTTCGGCCCGTCGCCGATCCGCCGGCGCAGCGACGGCCTCGGCTTCGTCGAGGGCGCCCGCTGGCGCGAGGGTGACGTCGGCACCAACTCGCTCGGCACCGCGATGGAGGAGCGCCGACCCGTCCAGATCTTCGGCCCCGAGCACGCGCGAGAGGACCAGCACGCGTGGGTGTGCACGAGCGCCCCGATCCTCGACCGTCGGGCGCGGACGCCGCTCGGCGTCGTCACGCTGAGCGGGGCCTTCCGCACCGCCCACCCGCACACGCTCATGCTCGTGACCATGGCCGTCCGTGAGGCCGTCGACACGCTCGCCGGCCAGCACGAGCGCGACCTGCGCCGGGTCGCCCGCGCCAGCGAGCCGTATGCCGGGTCTGGCCGTTTCGTCGTCGTCGACCGTCACGGGTGGGTGGCGCGGGCGGAGGGCTACGGCGTCGGCGAGCGTGTCTGGGTGCCGGGCAGCCTGCGCGAGGGCACGGTGTGGGTCCCCGAGATCGGGCAGGTCCGGGCCGAGGCCATCACCGGCGGCTGGGTGCTCCACGAGGCGGTCAGTGCCCCGGCGTCCGTCGAGGTCGTGCGCCACCCGAGCCCGCGCCTCCTCGTCACGACCGCGGGGTCGACCGTCGAGATCGCCCTGTCCGAGCGGCATGCCGAGATCGTCGCCCTCCTCGCGCACCATCCCGCCGGGCTCGACACCGCCGCCCTCATGGCCCTGCTCGACGGCGCGACGACGCCCGTGACGATCCGGGCCGAGATGTCGCGCCTGCGCAAGCGCCTCGGCGGCCTCGTCGAGAGCCGGCCCTACCGCCTCACCACGCCCGCGACGGTGCGGACCGACGCGACCTGAGCACCCGGCATACGCCATCGGGGGCGACCTGCAACGTTCTGCAACCCTGTCCGGCGACCTCATCCGCTCCTAGCGTCAGCACCACGACCCCACCACGTGGACAAAGGAGTTGGCGATGGGTGAGCAGTTGACGGCGAGCCAGTGGCTCGGGAGTTTCGGGGACGCGCTGGCCTCCGGCGAGGTCGACCGGGTGACCGGTCTCTTCGGCGACGAGTGCTACTGGCGCGACCTCATCAGCATGACGTGGAACATCCACACGTCCGAGGGGCGCGAGCAGGTCGCCGACATGCTGGCCGGCATCGAGCCCGGCGCGTGGCCCACCGACATCGTGGCGACGAGCGAGTCCGAGGCCGACGGCGTCCACGAGGCGTGGTTCACCTTCGGCAACGCCACCTTCACGGGCAAGGGCCTGGTCCGCGTCCGCGACGGCCTGGCCTGGACCCTGCTGACGAGCGCACAGTCGCTCAAGGACCACCCCGAGCCGTCCGGTACGCGCCGTCCCCGTGGCGCCGAGCACGGCGTCAACGTCTCGACCGAGAACTGGCTCGACAAGCGGCAGCAGGAGGTCGAGTCCTTCGGCGTCGACGCCGAGCCCTACGTCCTCGTCGTCGGCGGCGGCCAGGGCGGCATCGGCCTCGCCGCGCGGCTCAAGCGTCTCGGCGTGCCGACGCTCGTCGTCGACAAGTACCCACGGCCCGGCGACCAGTGGCGCAGCCGCTACCACTCGCTGTGCCTGCACGACCCGGTCTGGTACGACCACATGCCCTACCTGCCCTTCCCCGACCACTGGCCCGTCTTCACGCCCAAGGACAAGATGGGCGACTGGCTCGAGAGCTACACGAAAGTCATGGAGCTCGACTACTGGAGCAACAGCGAGGCGACGTCGGCGACCTTCGACCCCGAGACCGGGGCATGGACCGTGCACGTGACCCGCGAGGGGCGCGAGGTCGTGCTCCACCCGGCGCAGCTCGTCCTCGCCACCGGCATGAGCGGCATCGCCAACGTGCCGACGCTGCCCGGGCAGGACGTCTTCCAGGGCGACCAGCACCACAGCAGCAAGCACCCGGGCGGCGCGCGTTACGCCGGCAAGAAGGTCGTCGTCATCGGCTCGAACAACTCGGCCCACGACATCTGTGCCGACCTGTGGCAGAACGGCGCCGAGCCGACCATGCTCCAACGGTCGAGCACGCACATCGTGCGGTCCGACTCGCTCATGGACCAGGTCCTCGGCCCGCTCTACTCCGAGGAGGCCGTCGCGAGCGGGATCGACCACGACACCGCCGACCTCGTCTTCGCCTCGATCCCCTACAAGATCCTCGCCGACTTCCAGCGGCCGGCCTTCGACGCGATCCGTGAGCAGGACAAGGACTTCTACGCCGCGCTCGAGGCGGCCGGCTTCGACCTCGACTTCGGTGACGACGACTCGGGGCTCTTCCTCAAGTACCTTCGGCGCGGCTCGGGCTACTACATCGACATCGGTGCCTCAGAGCTCGTCGCGAAGGGCGCGATCCGGCTCGTCCGCGGGCAGGTCGACCACCTGGCCGAGCACGCTGTCGTCCTCACCGACGGCACGGAGCTCGAGGCCGACGCCGTCGTCTACGCGACGGGCTACGGCTCGATGAACGGCTGGGCCGCCCGGCTCATCAGCCAGGACGTCGCCGACGCGGTCGGCAAGTGCTGGGGGCTCGGCTCCGACACGACGAAGGACCCGGGCCCCTGGCAGGGCGAGCTGCGCAACATGTGGAAGCCCACGCGACAGGACAACCTGTGGTTCCACGGGGGCAACCTGCACCAGTCGCGGCACTACTCCCGCTACCTCGCGATGCAGCTCAAGGCCCGGATGGAGGGCATCGACACGCCCGTCTACGCCCTCGCGGAGACCCACCACCTGGCGTGAGTCTGGGTGAAGTCTGGGAGTTCCATGCCATTTCGATGGAAATGCCCTCGCGGCGGGTCGCCAGACCCCCGCGGGGGCACGCCCGGGACTACGGTCGAGCGGCCCACCCGCACCGCACACCCAGCAGCCCCAGAGGTGAACCCATGAGGCGTCCCACCCCCAGATCCACCGGCCTCGCCGTCGCAGCCGTCGGCTCGATCATCGGCTCCCTGGTCGTCGCCAGCGCGTCCCCGGCCCTCGCCCACGGCGACGCCGGCGGCCGCCACGACCAGACCCTGACCCCGCGCACCCACTTCGTCATGGCCGCCGACGGCTCGAGCGGCGCCCGCGCCGACGGCGCCGGCATCCCCAACATCGACTCGGTCAAGAAGACGATCTACAGCTACTACGGAGACCCCGGCACGGGCCTGGCCAACCGGACGAGCTCGCCCTACATCTCCGAGATGGGCCGGATCACGGGCGGTCTCCGGGCCCAGCTCAAGCGGACGTATGCCGCCGCGGAGCGAGCGGGCACGAAGCCGGCCATCGTGCTCGACGCCGACGACACGACGCTCTGGACCTACGACATGGAGGTCGCGGACATGAAGTTCGTCTTCGACCCCGTGCGCCAGGACTACTGGGTCCAGCACCAGCTCTTCCCGGCGACGCCGACCATGGTCGACCTCGTCAACGAGGCCGACGCCATGGGTTTCACGATCTTCGGCCTGACCGGCCGGGGCGCGGCCCAGAAGGACGCGACGATCGGCAACCTCAAGGACGTCGGCTACAACGCCTTCACCCCCGACCACTACTTCACGAAGTGGGCCGGGTCGACGCCGCCGGCGTACATCACGTGCGCCACGGCCAAGTGCACGACCGTCGAGTACAAGGCCGGCACGCGCAAGCACATCGAGCAGGACCTCGGCTACGACATCGTCCTCAACATCGGCGACCAGTGGTCCGACCTGCAGGGCGGACACGCCGACCGCAACGTCAAGCTGCCCAACCCGACGTACTACCTCCCGTCGCCCGACCTGCCCGGGGTCAGCGAGCCCCGCCTCGCGCCGCGCACCCACTTCACGATGAAGCCGGACGGCTCGAGCGGCCTCACCGAGAGCGGTGAGGGCATCCCCAACATCGACTCGGTCAAGAAGACGATCGCCACCTACTACGGCGACCCCGGCACCGGCATCGCTGGCAAGACGAGCTCGCCGTACATCACCGAGCTCGCCGCCCTCGAGCGTCGCACGACCCAGCGGCTCGTCAACGAGTGCCGGCAGGGCGCCCGCTCCGGCTCGAAGCCGGCCGTCGTCTTCGACGCCGACGACACGACCCTGTGGACCTACGACATGGAGGTGGCGGACATGAAGTTCGTCTTCAACCCCGTGCGCCAGGACTACTGGGTCCAGAACAAGCTCTTCCCGGCCACGCCCGGGATGCCCGCTGTCGTCAAGGCCGTCGCCGACTCCGGGTGCACGGTCATCGGTCTCACGGGTCGCAACACCGGCCAGAAGGCCGCGACGCTCGCCAACCTCCACGAGCAGGGCTACCCGCAGTTCAGCGACGACCTCTACTTCACGAAGTGGCGCTCGAGCGAGACGCCGCCGGCCTACATGCAGGGCCACTGCAAGGCCTATCCGACGTGCACGACCATCGAGTACAAGTCGACGACCCGCGCCCACATCGAGCAGGACCTCGGCTACGACGTCGTCGCCAACCTCGGCGACCAGTACAGCGACCTCATCGGCGGCCACGCCGACCGTGCGGTCCAGCTGCCCAACCCGACGTACTACCTGCCCTGAGCAGCCGGCCCCGACGGGCCAGCACCACGTATGCCGTCACGGCCGTCACCGACGGGCGTGACGGCATACGTCGTCGTGGGCGCCGTTGCGGCTCAGTGCCGCTGGGAGTCCTCGTGCGCGACGAAGCGCACCAGGTCGGCGACGGAGTCGACGATCCGGCTCGGGCGGTAAGGGAAGTGCTCGACCTGCTCGCGGCTCGTCGAGCCGGTGAGGACGAGGACGGTACGCAGGCCCGCCTCGAGCCCGCTGATGATGTCGGTGTCCATCCGGTCGCCGACCATGATCGTCGTCTCGGAGTGCGCGTCGAGGCGGTTGAGGGCGCTGCGCATCATGAGCGGGTTCGGCTTGCCGATGTAGTAGGGCTGGCGACCGGTGGCCGTCGAGATGAGGGCGGCGACCGAGCCGGTGGCGGGGAGGGTGCCGGCCGGGCTCGGGCCGCTCGGGTCGGGGTTCGTCGCGATGAAGCGGGCGCCCTTCTCGATCAAGCGGATCGCGCGGGTGATGGCCTCGAACGAGTAGGTGCGCGTCTCGCCGAGCACGACGTAGTCGGGGTCGCGGTCGGTCATGACGTAGCCGACGTCGTGCATCGCCGTCGTCAGGCCCGCCTCGCCGACGACGTAGGCCGAGCCGCCGGGGCGCTGCTCGGCGAGGAACTGGGCCGTGGCCAGGGCGGAGGTCCAGATCGCCTCCTCCGGCACGTCGATGCCGCTGCGGAGCAGCCGGGCGCGCAGGTCGCGCGGCGTGAAGATCGAGTTGTTCGTCAGGACGAGGAAGCTTCGGCCGGACTCCTTGAGCGCCGTGACGAACTCGGCGGCTCCGGCGATCGCGTCCTCCTCGTGCACGAGGACGCCGTCCATGTCGGTGAGCCACGTCTCGACGGGCCGGTGATCGCTCATGGACCCCATTGTGGCGGGTCGGGCCGCCGTGCCGCAGGTCCGGCGTGCGTCACGCCTGGACTGACGAGCGAAGCGAGCGCAGCGAGCCAGTCGAGGAGGGAAGGCGGGACGTCATCGAGCGCCGGACGCGCGAGCGAAGCGAGCCGACAGCTCAGGACGCCGACTGGGCGATGGCGAGATCGACGCGGTCGGCCGTCAGGGCGTGCTGGATGACCATCGTGGCCGCGCCGATGACGCCGGCCTGCACGCCGGTGGTGGCCGGCACGATCTGGAGCACGCCGGTGGCGAGGGGGAGCGAGCGGCCGTAGACGACCTCGCGCACGCCGGCGATGAGGCTCTCGCCCGCCTGGACGAGCGAACCGCCGATGACGATGACCGAGGGGTTGAGCAGGCTGACGCACGTGGCGAGCACCTCGCCGATGGTGCGCCCGGCCTGACGCACCGCGAGGGCGGCGGGGATGTTGCCGCCCCGGACGAGGTCGACGATGTCCTTGTTGGACTCGGCGACGATGTCGATCTCCTTGAGCGCCTTGGAGATCGCCGGCCCGCTGGCGACCGCCTCGAGGCAGCCGACGTTGCCGCACGAGCACAGCACCTCGGGGGCGTGCGGCGCCGCGACGTGGCCGAGGTCGCCGGCCGCGCCCACCGCCCCGCGGTGCAGGCGCCCGCCGCTGATGATGCCGGCGCCGATACCCGTGGCGACCTTGACGAAGAGGAGGTGCTCGACGTCGGGGTGGGCCATCGCGTGCTCGCCGAGCGCCATGATGTTGACGTCGTTGTCGACGAGGACCGGCACGTCGAAGTCGCGGCGCAGGTGGGCCGGCACGTCGTAGCCGTCCCAGCCGGGCATGATCGGCGGTCGCATCGGGCGGCCGCTCGAGTGCTCGACCGGCCCCGGCACGCCGATGCCGATGCCGATGAGGTCTCGGGGCTCGCGGCCCGCCTGCTCGAGAAGCCGGCGGGTCGTCGCGACGAGCCAGTCGAGGACGACCTCGGGGCCGTCGGTGATGTCGAGGTTCTCGCCGATCTCGCAGATCGGACGGCCGCTGAGGTCGGTCAGGGCGACCCGTCCGTGCGTCGCGCCGATGTCCGCGCCGACGACGACGCGGGCCTCGGGGTTGAAGGCGAAGCGGACGGGAGGTCGGCCGCCGGTGCTCACCGCCTCGCCGCTGGGCGCGAGCAGACCGGTGGCGAGCAGCGCGTCGACGCGGGCGCCGACCGTCGAACGGGCGAGTCCCGTGAGCTTGGCGAGCTCGGCCCGGGTGCGTGGCGTCTCGTCGCGCAGCAGCTGCAGCAGCTCGCCGGCTCCGCTCACGGCGGTGGCGGCATACGCGGACGACGATGGCTCTGGACGCACGTTTCAAGTCAAGCACACACGGCTTCGGTATGTCATGCGACGGCTTTCGTGTCTCACCGTCAAAACTTTTGCTTGACGTGCCGACAAAAGTGGGTCACGGTGTGACGCATGGAATCTCGACGGCGAGATGTAGCAGGCGCCCCTCTCCTGCGAATGACGAACGTGGTCAAGCGTTTTCCCGGGGTCGTGGCCCTGGGTGGCGTCGACCTCGACGTGCGGCCCGGTGAGGTGCACTGCCTGCTCGGCCAGAACGGCGCCGGCAAGAGCACCCTCATCAAGGTGCTCGCCGGCGTCCACGAGCCCAACGAGGGCACCATCGAATGGGCCGGCGAGGCGGTCACCCTGCACCACCCGCAGGCGGCGATGGACCTCGGCGTCGCGACGATGTACCAGGAGCTCGACCTCGTCGAGGGACTCACCGTCGCCGAGAACATCTTCCTCGGGCACGAGCCCACGCGCTTCGGGTTCTCCCAGCGCACCGCCGCCCGCCGCGAGGCAGCCCGGCTGCTCGCCCGTCTCGGCCACCCCGAGATCTCGCCCGCCGCCGAGGTCGGCACCCTCTCGGCAGCCTCGTGCCAGATCGTCAGCATGGCCCGCGCCCTCTCCCGCGACGCGCAGCTCATCGTCATGGACGAACCGTCCGCGGTGCTCGACGCGGGCGAGGTCGCGCAGCTCTTCCGCGTCATCCGCGAGGTCACCGACCAGGGCGTCGCCGTCGTCTACATCTCCCACCGTCTCGAGGAGATCCGCGAGATCGGCGACCGCGTCACGGTGCTCAAGGACGGCAAGACGGTCGCGACCGGGCTCGACGCCAAGTCCACCCCGACGCAGGAGCTCATCCGACTCATGACGGGTCGCTCCATCGAGTACGTCTTCCCGCCCAAGCCCGAGGTCGTCGTCGACGCCGAGCCCGTCCTCCGTGTCGAGGGCCTCAGCCGGGCCGGCGAGTTCGGCTCGGTCAGCTTCGACGTGCGACCCGGTGAGGTCGTCGGGCTCGCAGGTCTCGTCGGTTCGGGACGCAGCGAGGTCGTCGAGACGATCTTCGGAGCCCGCAAGGCCACGAGCGGCACGGTCACCGTCGACGGCACGGTGGTGCGCGGCGGGTCCGTCGCGGCTGCGGTCGCCGCCGGGATCGGCCTGTGCCCCGAGGAGCGCAAGAGCCAGGCGCTCGTCCTGGGCGCCTCGCTCGCCTCGAACATCACGCTCGCGACGCTCCCGCGCTTCTCGCGGGGCGGCCTGCTCGACGGCTCGGCCGAGGTCGAAGCCGCCGAGGAGCTGCTCGAGTCGCTCGACGTTCGCCCGCGCGGCGTGCATCGCGAGTCGCGCACCCTCTCCGGCGGCAACCAGCAGAAGGTCGTCCTGGCCCGCTGGCTGCTCCGCGGCTGCAAGGTGCTGCTCCTCGACGAGCCCACCCGTGGCGTCGACGTCGGCGCCCGGTCCGAGATCTACGCCCTGATCCGCCGCCTCACCGACGAGGGCGTGGCCGTCGTCGTCGTCTCCAGCGAGATCCCCGAGGTCCTGGGGCTGTCCAACCGGGTGCTGGTCCTCGCCGACCGCACCGTCCGTCACGAGGGACCGGCCGACGAGCTCGATGAGCACGCCGTCCTCGACATCATCCTGAAGGGAGACGCGGCATGAGCGCCGACGTCACGAAGGCCGACCAGGCAGGGGAGTCCGCCGCCGGCCGCGCCGAGGGGGACACCACGTCCACCCCGAGCGGACCAGCGGTCGGTGGTGCCGCACCACGACGGGACGGCGGCCTCGCCGGCTTCCTCAGCGGGCCGGCCGGCCGCAACGCGGGCCTCGTGCTCGCCCTCGTGCTCCTCGTGGTGGTCGGCATCATCACGGCGGGCGACCGCTTCGCCAGCCCCGAGAACGCCCTGACGATCCTGCGCCTCGGCTCGGTCATCGGTGTCGTCAGCGTCGGGATGACGTTCGTCATCTCCGGGGGCGGCATCGACCTGTCGGTCGGCGCCATCGTCGCCCTCTCGTCGGTCTGGGCCACGACGGTGGCCACGCAGACGATGGCGGCGAACATCCACTGGATCGTCATGGTCATCGCGGCGCTCGTCGTGGGCGCCGTCTGCGGACTCGTCAACGGGGTGCTCATCGCGTACGGCCGGATGGCCCCGTTCATCGCGACCCTCGCGATGCTCGCCGCCGCCCGTGGTCTCGCGGAGATCATCGCCAAGCGCCGCACCCAGATCATCCGCGACCGTGGCTTCATCGAGTTCTTCGGCGGCAGCGTCCTCGGCATCCCCGTCCTCGTCATCATGTTCGCGATCGTCGCCGTCGTCGGCTGGGTCCTGCTCAACCGCACGACCTTCGGCCGACGCACCCTGGCCATCGGCGGCAACCCCGAGGCGGCCCGACTCGCGGGCATCCGGGTGCAGCGGCAGACGATGTACCTCTACATCCTGCTCGGTGTGGCCTGCGGCATCGCGGCCGTGATGATCATGGCTCGCACGACGACCGGCACCTCGACGCACGGCACGCTCTACGAGCTCGACGCCATCGCGGCCGTCGTCATCGGCGGCACGCTCCTCAGCGGCGGTCGCGGCACCATCGTCGGCACCGTCCTCGGCGTCCTCATCTTCACGACGCTCACCAACGTCTTCACGCTCAACAACCTCGACACGTCGACGCAGGCGGTGGCCAAGGGGGCGATCATCGTCGCCGCCGTCCTGCTCCAGCAGCGGGTCTCCCGCACCAGGTCGGGCTAGCCAGCCCGGTCGACAGCACCACCAGCACGGCAGAGCACCACACACCGCACCACCCATCTTCGCTCACATAGGAGTCAGCGTGTCCGCATCACTCTCCCGTCCGACCAAGCGCCTCGCCGTCCTGGCGATCGCCATGAGCTCCGCGCTCGTCGCCGCCGGGTGCACGAGCAACGACCCGGCCACGACTCCCGCGGCCTCCACGCAGCAGACCGGCAGCAACGCCTCGAGCGACAACGACGCCCCCGGCAAGAAGGTCGTCATCGGCTTCTCCGGGCCCGCGGCCGACCACGGCTGGCTCGCCGCCGTCAACAACTCGGCCCAGGCCGAGGCCAAGAAGTACAGCGACATCGAGCTCAAGTCGGCCGAGGGCACCAACGACGCCAGCCTCCAGATCAGCCAGATCGAGACCTTCATCAACGACAAGGTCGACGCGATCGTGCTGCTGCCGACCGACGGCGCCGCGCTCACCGAGGTCGCCACTAAGGCGATGCAGGCCGGCATCCCGGTCATCAACGTCGACCGCGAGTTCTCGAGCCCGTTCGCCGCCCGCGCGACGGTCCTCGGGGACAACTACGGGATGGGTGTCTCCGCCGGCACCTACGCCTGCAAGATCGTCAAGGACAAGAACCTCACCAACCCCGTCATCGCGGAGATCGCCGGCATCGACGCCCTGCCCCTGACGCAGGACCGGTCGAAGGGTTTCGCCGACGCGCTCAAGGCCTGCAACCAGACCGTCGACAACCGCGTCGCGGCCGAGTTCACGGTCGAGTCCGGCGAGAAGCAGGCGTCCAACCTGCTCCAGGCCGCTCCGAAGATCGACGTCCTGTGGAACCACGACGACGACCAGGGTGTCGGCGTCATGGCCGCGCTCGACCAGGCCAACCGGCACGAGATGGCCTTCATCGGCGGGGCCGGTTCGGCCAACGCGATGCGCTGGATCCAGGAGGGCAAGATGGAGGCCACGGTTATCTACCCGCCGACCCAGGCCGCCGACGGCATCAAGCTCGCGCGCCTCATCGCCCAGGGCAAGGGCCTGAGCGACCTCGTCCAGGTCGAGGTGCCCAACCGCATCGTCCTCAACGCGCCCGTCGTGACCAAGGAGAACGTCGAGCAGTACCTGCCCCTCGGCTTCGAGTCCTGATCGGGTCGGTGCTCGCGCCACCGTCAGCGGTACCACCCCACGTCGGATGTGAGGACGTCATGAGCACACCCAGCAAGCCCACCCTCGGGGTCGGGATGATCGGCTACGCCTTCATGGGGCGGGCCCACTCCCAGGCCTGGCGCAACGTGCGCAGCTACTTCGACGTGCCGGCCGCGCCGGGTCTCGTCGCCGTGGCCGGGCGCAACGAGGCGGCCGCCCGGGACACGGCCGACCGCTTCGGCTGGGCGTCGGTCGAGACCGACTGGCGGCGCCTGCTCGAGCGTGACGACATCGACATCATCGACATCTGCACGCCGGGCGACACCCACGCCGAGATCGCGGTCGCCGCCCTCGAGGCAGGCAAGCACGTGCTCTGCGAGAAGCCCCTCGCCAACTCGGTCGGGGAGGCCGAGGCGATGGTCCTGGCCGCCGAGGCGGCCCGGTCGCGGGGGGTCCGCTCGATGGTGGGCTTCACCTATCGCCGGGTCCCGGCCATCGCGTATGCGCGTCGCCTCGTCGAGGAGGGACGGCTCGGCCGCATCCTCCACGTCCGGGGCGCCTACCTGCAGGACTGGCTCGTCGACGCGCAGTCACCGCTCACCTGGCGGCTCCAGAAGGAGCGCGCCGGCTCCGGGGCGCTCGGCGACATCGGAGCGCACATCGTCGACCTCGCCCAGTTCGTGACGGGCGAGCACCTCACGGGTGTCAGCGCGCTCACCGAGACCTTCGTCCGCGAGCGTCCGATCGCCGACCCGACGACCGTCGGCACCGGCGGGATCAGCGCCTCGGCCGCCCAGAACGGCTCAGCCACCACGGGACCGGTGACCGTCGACGACGCCGCGGTCCTCGTGTCGAGGATGAGCGGAGGGGCCCTCGCGACCTTCGAGGCGACCCGCTTCGCGAACGGCCGCAAGAACGCGATCCGCCTGGAGATCAACGGGACCGAGGGCTCCATCGCCTTCGACTTCGAGGACATGAACGTCCTGCACGTCTTCGACGGTCGCGTCCCGAGCCGGGACGCCGGCTTCACCCGGGTGCTCGTCACCGAGTCCAGCCACCCCTACGTGGCGTCCTGGTGGCCGCCCGGTCACGTGCTCGGCTACGAGCACGGCTTCACCCACCAGGCGGTCGACCTGCTGACCGCCATCGCCGAGGGCACCGACCCCCGGCCTTCCTTCTCCGACGGGCTCCAGGTGCAGCGGATCCTGTCGGCGGTCGAGACCAGCGTGGAGCGGGAGGGGTCCTGGACCCCGATCGACGGGGCCCACGCGACGTCGCCGGCCATGTCCTGAACGTTGCGGAAGGCACCCGACCTCGCCCCAAAGACAAGGAGATTCAGCCCAACCGCACGTCTCGTCTCTGTCACCCCCTGAAGGAGCACGCTCACATGCACGACAATGACGTCAACCCGCTCAAGCTCGTCAGCAAGCTCGGCCTCAACCGTCGCCAGTTCTTCGCGGCCACGACGGGCGTCGCCGCCGCCGTGACCCTGACCGGGACGGCGGCCAAGGCCGCTACCGGCGCGAACGGCGTCCTCATCCCCGCCCCTCGCCGCGGCATCATCCTCTACACCGTGCGTGACGCGGTCGGGCGCGACCCGCTCACCTCGCCGTACGCCTCCGGCTTCAAGGAGGTGCTCACCGAGCTCTCCTCGATCGGCTACCGCCAGATCGAGTTCGCCGGGCTCCGGCAGCACGCCAACGCGGAGGGCGGCGCCGACCTCGGCACCGTCGCCGGTGCCACCCAGCTGCGCGCCTGGCTGGACGACCTCGGCCTGCAGGCGGAGGGCAACCACGGCTCCGTCCCGTCGACGATCACGGACGCCAACATCGCCGCGTTCGACACGGCCTGCGAGATCGCCAACATCCTCGGCATGGGCCACATCGGCACGGGCAGCGACCCGACGAGCAGCGCCTACGTCGCCGACTGGGAGGCTGCCGCGGCGCGGTGGGACTTCTACGGCGAGCGGGCATCCCGTCACGGTCTCAAGCTCTACACGCACAACCACGACATCGCCTACAGCTTCCTGCTCGACAGCGGGCCGCTCGACGCGACTGGTCGGCCGACGCGGTCGTCCGGCATCCGTCGCCTCGAGCACTTCCTCGCCAACACCGACCCGAAGCACGTCTACCTCGAGATGGACATCTACTGGGCGCACGTCGCGCAGTACAAGCACAAGACGTACACAGCCCCCGACGGGTCCGTCGTCACGTCGATCTTCGACCCGGCCGCCGTCGTCGCCGCCCAGACCAAGCGCTTCCCGCTCTTCCACGCCAAGGACGGCAAGGTCGACACGACGCAGGCCAACGGCTACGTCATGGCCCCGTTCGGTCAGGGCGACATCGACTACTCGACGTTCCTGCGTCGGGTCGGTGCCAAGGGCTCGCACAACCCGATGTGGGAGATGGACACCGCCCCGGGCAACGCGACGACGGCACCGAACCAGTCGATGGAGCTCTCGAAGGTCAGCTACGACGGCATGGCCGCCCTGCGCGGCTGACGTCGTCCGGTGCCCCACGGGGCCCGAAGCACGAAACGCCGACCCCCGGGGAGTGCAGTGCCGTTGCAGCGGCGCGCTCCCCGGGGACCGGCTTCGCCCGTCTCTGTCAAGAAGGACGTACCGATGAATGCTACTTCGCGATCCACGGCGAGGAGGCTGGTTGCCACAACTGCGGCAGCCGTCCTCGCCTGCACGGCGCTCGGCGCCGTGGCCACCCTCCCTGCCCAGGCTCACGACGGGGTCGACCACGGCTCCGAGCCGGCGCTCGACTGGTCTAACTAC
The DNA here is from genome assembly GCF_052113925.1 of Terrabacter sp. RAF57. Lineage (NCBI taxonomy): Bacteria > Bacillati > Actinomycetota > Actinomycetes > Micrococcales > Intrasporangiaceae > Terrabacter > Terrabacter sp. RAF57. The sequence continues at coordinate 15,193 of NZ_JBFRDT010000019.1, forward strand.
GAGAAGATCACGCTCACCAAGGACACCGGTGAGCCGATCGACATGGCAGTGCTGCCCGACCGTCGCGTGCTGACGACCGCCCGCAACGGCGACGTTCGACTCGTCGACCCGGTGTCCGGTGTCACGAAGGTCGTCAACACCCTCCCGGTCTACAACAACTCGGAGGACGGCCTCCAGACCGTCACCCTCGACCCGGACTTCGAGACGAACAAGTGGGTCTACCTCTACTACGCGCCCAAGACGATGACGGCGCCCTACGTCACGACGACGCCGACAGGGTCGGCGCCCAACAGCCTGCCCGCCGGCGCTGACGCCTCCTACTGGGACCAGTGGAAGGGTTACAACCAGCTGAGCCGCTTCAGGTGGGACGACGCGAACAACAAGCTCGACCTCGCGAGCGAGCAGGCCATCATCAAGGTCGAGACGCAGCGCGGTCAGTGCTGCCACGTCGCCGGTGACGTCGACTTCGACGCCGACGGCAACCTCTACCTCTCGACCGGTGACAACACTCCGGCGAGCGCGCCGGGCGCCAACGGCTTCGCGCCGAACAACAACGCTCCCGGCTTCAACCCCGGCTTCGACTCGCGCCGCGGCGCCGGCAACACGAACGACCTGCGGGGCAAGATCCTGCGCATCCACCCCGAGGCCGACGGGTCCTACACGATCCCGGCGGGCAACCTCTTCGCACCGGGCACGCCCAAGACGCGCCCGGAGATCTTCGTCATGGGCGTGCGAAACCCGTTCCGCATCGACGTCGACTCTGCGACGAACTCCGTCTCCTGGGGTGACTACGGTCCCGACGCCGGAGCCCCGGACCCGCAGCGCGGCCCGATGGGTTACGTCGAGTGGCAGACCACGGCCATCGACAAACCGATCAACGGCGGCTGGCCCTACTGCCACGGCCCGAACGCCAACTACAACGAGTGGAACTTCGCGACCGCGACCCCCGGCCCGTGGTTCGACTGCGACGCCGGCGCGAAGAACACCTCGACGTGGAACACCGGCCTCGCCCAGGTGCCGCCGGCCACGGCGCCGACGCTCTACTACGGCGACAACAACACCCACCAGCCGTGGCCCGAGCTCACCGACTTCGACCCGCAGGGTGGCCAGGGCCCGATGGGTGGACCCGTCTACCACTTCGACGCGACGAACACCTCGACGACGAAGTTCCCTGCGTACTGGGACAAGAAGGCCTTCTTCGCCGAGTTCTCGCAGGACTACCTCGCGGTCTTCGACGTGAAGTGGCCCAACGGACCCGTCAACCACATCCAGCACTTCCTGCCCAACCGTGACCTGGAGACCAACGGCCAGCCGATCACCGACAGCCCGATCGACATCGAGTTCGGCCCGGACGGCTCGCTCTACGTCCTCGACTACGGCGACGGCTTCTTCCGCCAGAACCCCGACGCGGGTCTCTACCGCATCGACTACGCGCCGGGCAACAAGGCGCCGCAGGCCCGCATCAAGGCCACCCCGGTGAGCAGCAGCAGCGCACCGCTGACCGTCACCTTCGACGGCTCGGCTTCGGTCGACCCCGAGGGTGGGGCCCTCACCTACGAGTGGGACTTCGACGGTGACGGCACCTTCGACGCCACCGGAGCATCCGCGCAGTACACCTACACCACCCTCGGTCGCTACAGCGCCCGGCTCCGGGTCACCGACCCGGAGGGCAAGCACGGTCTCACGAGCACCGTCATCAGCGTCGGCAACGTCGCTCCGACGGTGAACGTCACCACCCCGCCCAACGGCGCCTTCTTCGACTGGGGCCAGGCGGTGCCGTTCAACGTCACGACCGCCGACCCCGAGGACGGCACCGCGACCGTGTGCTCCCGCGTCTCGTGGACCTTCGGTCTGGGCCATGACGCGCACGCCCACCCGCTGAGCCAGGGCACGGGCTGCCAGTTCGCGATCCCGACCCCGGCCGACGCGACCCAGCACGGCGAGACCGAGAACATCTTCGGCGTCGTCGTCATCACCTACACCGACAACGGGGCGAACGGCCTGCCCGGTGCGACCACCACCGAGCAGCTCATCCTCAACCCGAAGAAGCAGGAGGCCGAGTGGGCCGACGCCTCGCAGGGTGTGGAGATCACGGCCGACGACACGGCGAGCGGCCTGCGCAAGGTCACCTCGTTCGACGCCGGTGACTGGCTCGCCTGGGACCCGGCGAACCTCGTGGGCATCACCGGTGTGAAGGCACGCGCCACGGGCACCGGCACCCTGTCGCTCCGGTGGGACTCGCCGACGGCGGCTCCCTTCGGGACCATCGCGGTGAACGGCTCCGGCTGGACCGACGCGGCAGCGACGCTGTCGTCGAAGCCCAGCGGGACGGGGCGTCTCTACGTCACCTCCACCGGCGGAGTCGTGCTCGACTCCCTCACCTTCACCGGTGACGGCGTCGCCGACGTCACGCCTCCCACCGTCTCGGTGACCCTGAGCCCGGCGACGCCGAACGGTGCGAACGGCTGGTACACGAGCAACGTCACCGTGACGGTCAACGCGAGCGACAACGGCACCGTCGCCTCGCGCCAGCGCTCCACCGACGGTGGGGCCACGTGGGTCAACGCCAACACGGCGCTGACGATCTCGACCGAGGGCACGACGACGGTGCTCTACCGCGCCACCGACAACGGCGGCAACGTCTCGCAGGTCGGGTCGGTGACGGTCAAGCTCGACAAGACCCAGCCGGCGGTCGCCGTGTCCGGGGTGACCGGCGGCGCCACCGTCGGCAACTCCGGTGACGTGACGTGGACGGCGACGGACGCGACGAGCGGCATCGACACCGTGACCGCCACGGTCGACGGCACCCCGGTCGCGGCCGACAAGCCGCTCGCCCTGTGGACGCTCTCGCTGGGCAACCACACCCTCGTCGTCACGGCGAAGGACAAGGCCGGTCTCGAGCGCAGCACGACGGTGACCTTCACGACCCGCACGTCGCTGATGACGCTCACCGCGCTGACGGAGCGGCTGTCCCGCGAGGGACTCGTCACCCCGTCCGGCGAGAAGGAGCTCGAGAAGCGTCTCCAGCAGGCCGAGAAGCACGTCGCCGGTGGTCGCACAGCGGCAGCGATCTCGCAGCTCGAGGGCTTCGTCGCGGCAGCGAAGTCCAGCTCCAACGTCCGCGACGCGGCGGCCTCGGCCGCCCTGCAGCGCGACGCCAACGCGGTCATCGCCTCGCTGCGCTGACCCATCCCGGTGGCCCGGCGGCGGGCACACGCCCCCGCCGCCGGGCCACCGGCCCCACCACGTAGAGGAGAACGACCATGACGGACGCACGAACCGGACTCTGGCTCGTCGGCGCACGCGGCTCGGTCGCCACGACCGTCGCCACCGGCCTCGCCCTCATCACCGCCGGCGGTGCCGGACCTGACGGGCTCGTCACCGAGCAACCCGACCTGGCCGGCGCCGGCCTCGTCCCGCTCGACCACCTCGTCGTCGGCGGCCACGACGTCGCCGACGTGCCGCTCGCCAAGCGCGCAGCGCAGCTCGCCGACGCCGGCGTCATCCCGCACACCGCTCTCGCGCTCGTCTCCGACGAGCTCGACCGCACCTGCAGCCGGATCCGCCACGGACACCGGGACGCCGAGGAGCGTCAGGCGGACGCCGTCGAGCGGCTGGCCGCCGACATCCGCGCGTTCGCGCAGGCCGAGTCGCTGGCACGCGTCGTCGTCGTCAACGTCAGCTCGACCGAGCCGGTCATCAGCGACGACCCCGCGCACGCCTCGCTCGCCGCGCTCGAGCAGGCCTGGGCCGCAGGGGAGTCCCCGCTCCCACCGAGCGCCGTCTACGCGGCGGCCGCGTTCACGGCGGGAGCCGCGTTCGTCGACTTCACCCCCTCGACGGGTGCGCGCCTGCCTGCGCTCGAGGAGCTCGCCCAGCGCCACGGCGTGCCGTGGGGCGGCAGCGACGGCAAGACGGGCGAGACCCTCGTCAAGTCGGTCCTCGCGCCGATGTTCGCCGCCCGCGCGCTCCGGGTCCGCTCCTGGGCCGGCACCAACCTCCTCGGCGGCGGTGACGGTGCCACGCTCGCCGACCCCGAGGCGATGGAGAGCAAGGCCCGCAGCAAGGCCCGCGGCCTCGAGGCGATGCTCGGCCACCCCGTCGACGGCCCGGTCCACATCGACAACATCGCCGACCTCGGCGACTGGAAGACGGCCTGGGACCACCTGACCTTCTCCGGCTTCCTCGGCACGAGGATGTCGATGCAGTTCACCTGGCAGGGCTGCGACTCGGCCCTGGCCGCGCCGCTCGTCATCGATCTCGCGCGCCTCGCCGACCTCGCCCTGCGACGCGGGGAGGTGGGCCCGCTGCCGGCCCTCGGCTTCTTCTTCAAGGACCCGGTCGGCTCCGACGAGCACCGCCTCTTCGAGCAGCAACGGGTGCTGACCGCCTGGGCGACCGCGTCGTGACGACCCTGCGCGACCTCGTGGAGCTGGTGCGCGCACCGGCCGCCCTCACCGTGCCCGGCGACACCCTCGCGGGTGCGGCGAGCGCGGGCTGGCCGGCCGGCGCGCGCTCGGCGGCGCTACCGGTCGCCTCGACGTGCCTCTACTGGGCGGGGATGGCGCTCAACGACTGGGCCGACCGGCGCACCGACGCGGTCGAGCGTCCGGAGCGACCCATCCCGTCCGGTCGCGTGCCGGCGCGGACGGCCCTCGCCGTCGCCACCGGGCTCACCGTCACCGGTGTCGCCGTTGCCGCGGCGGCCGGCGGACGTCGATCGGCCATGTCGGCCGCCGTGCTCGCCGCAGCGGTCTGGGCCTACGACCTCTCCCCGAAGCAGGGGCCGGTCAGCGTCGCCACGATGGCCTCGACGCGCGGGCTCGACGTGCTCCTCGGCGCCAGTGCCGGCGGCCTGCCCGGCCTGCGTGCCGCCGCCGTCCCGGCCACCCTCGTCGCCGTCCACACCGCCGGCGTCACGGCCCTGAGCCGCGGCGAGGTCCACGGCGGGTCGACCGGTCTCGCCCGGGCCTGCGTCGCCGCGACCGCGGTCGTCGCCACGGCCTCGGCGCTGCGACAGGTCCCCGCGTCCGGTCGCGGACGCGCTGGGGGAGCGCTCGGCGCCGCGGTCTCCGTGGCCCTCACGGGGGCGTATGCCGTGAGCGTCCTCCGCGCCCAGCTCGCCGCCGCGCGCACCCCCGACGCCGGCACGGTCCGCCGGGCCACGGGTGCCGGCATCCGTGGCCTCGTGCCGCTCCAGGGCGCGGCTCTCGCGGCGACCGGCCACCACGCGGCCGCCCTCGGCCTCGCCGCATCCGCGCCGGTCGGTGCGGCGGCGATGAGGCGGGTGTCGGCGACATGAGCCTCCACTTCGGCTACGGCCTCAACGGCTTCACCGACCACCGGCTCGGCGATGCGCTCGCGCTCCTCGCCGACCTCGGCTACGACGGCGTCGCCCTGACCCTCGACCACGCCCACCTCGACCCCTTCGCGCCCGACCTGGCCGGCCGCGCGGCCCGGGCCGGGGCCGTGCTGGAGCGTCATGGGCTGGCGGTCGTCGTCGAGACAGGGGCCCGCTACGTGCTCGACCCGCGTCACAAGCACGAGCCCACCCTCGTGTCCCAGAGCGGCCGCGACAGACGGATCGACTTGCTGGAGAGAGCGATCCGCGTCGCCGCGGAGGTCGGCTCGCCCGTCGTGTCCTTCTGGAGCGGCATCGCGCCGCGTGGCACGAGCCGGGACGAGCTCTGGGCCCGCGTCGAGGCCGGCGTCGCCGCCCTGCTGCCCGTCGCCGAGTCCCACGGTGTCGACCTGGCCCTCGAGCCCGAGCCGGGCATGTTCGTCGAGCGCATCGCCGACGTGCTCGAGCTGCGGCGTCGTCTCGACTCACCCGACCGGCTGCGCCTGACGATCGACGTCGGTCACCTGCGCTGCACCGAGGACGCCGAACCGGCAGCCTGCATCCTCGGTGCGGGTGATCTCGTCGCCAACGTCCAGATCGACGACATGCGGCGCGGCGTCCACGAGCACCTGCCCTTCGGGGAGGGCGAGGTGGACGTCCCCCCGGTGCTCGCCGCGCTGGAGGCCATCGAGTTCGCCGGCCTCGTCGCCGTCGAGCTGCCCCGCCACTCGCACGCCGCCCCGGCGCTGGCCGCCTCGAGCCTCACGTTCCTCCGCGACGCCGCCCGACGACCCCAGGAGGTGGGCCGATGAGCCCGGTGACCACGCAGGACGCGATCGTCCAGGTGGCGTCCGATCCCGACACCATCGACCGTCACTTCCCGGCGGCCGCACGCACCGCGGCCCGCGAGGGCCTCGACGGCGACGTGGCGCGCGAGGCGCTGCTGCTCGCGGTGCCCGGCCCGGCGGCATACGTCGTCGACGCCGTGCGTCGCGTGTACGACCACGGCGACGCGGCCGAGCGGCGCGCGGTGCTGCTCGCGCTGCCCGCGCTCGACGCACCCGACCGCGCAAACGCCATCGGTGACGGCGCGCTCCCGATCRTGCGGGATGCCCTGCGCACCAACGACACCCGCCTCGTCGCAGCTGCGCTGGGTCCGTATGCGGCCGCGCACCTCGACGCCGACGCCTGGCGCCAGGCGGTGCTCAAGGTCCTCTTCACCGGCATCCCCGTCGAGCAGGTCGCCGGCCTCGCCGAGCGCGCCGACGACGAGCTGGCCCGGATGGTCCGCGACTACGCCGCCGAGCGCGAGGCCGCCGGTCGCGTCGTGACCCCGGACGCCCGAACGGTCCTCGACCTCTCCCTTGCCCACCGAGCCGACTGAGGAGCAGCCGTGCGCATCTTCGACCCCCACATCCACATGACGTCCCGGACCACCGACGACTACCAGCGCATGCACGCCGCCGGTGTCCGCGCCGTCGTCGAGCCCTCGTTCTGGCTCGGGCAGCCGCGCACGAACGTCGGCTCCTTCTGCGACTACTTCGACGCGCTCCTCGGGTGGGAGCCGTTCCGCGCGTCGCAGTACGGCATCGCGCACCACGCGACGATCGGCCTCAACCCCAAGGAGGCCAATGACGCCCGCTGCCGGGAGGTGCTCGACGTCCTGCCGCGCTACCTCGCCAAGGACCGCGTCGTGGCGGTCGGCGAGCTCGGCTACGACTCGATGACACCGGAGGAGGACGACGTCTTCGCCGTCCAGCTCGGGCTCGCCGCCGAGCACGAGCTGCCGGCGCTCGTGCACACGCCGCACCGCGACAAGCTGGCCGGCACCCGACGCACGCTCGACGTCGTGCGCGAGTCGGCGCTCGAGCCCGGGGCCGTCCTCGTCGACCACCTCAACGAGATGACGGTCGGGGTCGTGGCCGAGTCCGGTTGCTGGATGGGCTTCTCCGTCTACCCGGACACGAAGATGGACGAGCACCGCATGGTCGAGATCCTTCGCCGCTACGGCCTCGACCGGATGATCGTCAACTCGGCCGCGGACTGGGGAAACAGCGACCCGCTCAAGACCCGACGCGTCGCCGAGACGATGCTCGCCGCGGGCTACACGGCCGACGACGTCGACCGGGTGCTGTGGCGCAACCCCGTCGAGTTCTACGGCCAGAGCGGTCGCCTCGAGCTGCCCGAGACGGATGCGCCCGTCGAGACCGAGCCGGGCGACCTCGTCGGGGCTGGTGCGACGTTCCTGGGCAACTCCGTGCTCCGCGGCGCGAGGGAGTGAGCCGTGCGCCTGCTCCACGCCGACGGCCAGACCGTCCACGTCGCGTACTGCACCAACGTCCATCCGGGTGAGGACCTCGACACGATCATCGGGCAGCTCGACCGCTTCGCCCTGCCCGTGCGCCACCACCTCGGCGCAGACCTCCTCGGGCTCGGCCTGTGGCTCAGCGCGCCGGTCGCGCGCGGGCTCGCCGACGACCCGCGCCAGACCGACCTGCTCCGTGCAGCCCTCGACGAGCGAGGTCTCGAGGTCGTCACCCTCAACGGCTTCCCCTACCGCGGTTTCCAGGACGAGGTCGTCAAGCACCGCGTCTACCACCCCGACTGGACCGAGCCGGCCCGCCTCGCCTACACGACCGACCTCACCGAGGTGCTCGCCCGCCTGCTGCCCGACGACGCCGCACGGGGCAGCATCTCGACGCTTCCCCTCGGGTGGCGGCACCCGTGGTTCGGCGACCGGCAGGTCCTTGCCGACGAGCAGCTCGACCGGCTCGCCGACCACCTCCACGCGCTGCGCGACCGCACCGGCCGCGAGGTCCGCGTCGGCCTCGAGCCCGAGCCGGGTTGCGTCATCGAGACGACGACCGAGCTCGTCGACCGGATGGCGGGCTGGGACGAGGAGGTGCTCGGGGTCTGCCTCGACCTCTGCCACCTCGCGGTCGGCTTCGAGGACGCGGCCGTCGCCGTGCCTCGGCTCGCCGCCGCCGGCCGTCGCGTCGTCAAGGCTCAGGTCTCCGCTGCGCTGCACGTCGAGCACCCCGCAGACGACGCCACCCGCAGCGCCCTCGCCGCCTTCGACGAGGACCGCTTCCTGCACCAGACCCGCTCGCCGGGCCAGCTGGGCGAGGGCCACCAGCTGCGGGCCCGGGACGACCTCGGCGACGCACTCGGCGGCCCGCGCCCCCTCGACCCGTGCCCGGGTGGCACCGAGCGTCCGTGGCGGGTCCACTTCCACGTGCCGCTCGACCACGCCCCCGAGCCGCCGCTCTCCGCGACGACCGGCGACCTCCGGCACTCGCTCGACGTCCTCGTCGGCGGTGACACGGCCCTGACGGACCACCTCGAGGTGGAGACCTACACGTGGACCGTCGTGCCCGAGGCGGTGCGCCCGACCGACGACGCGGCCCTCGCCGTGAGCATCGCCGGCGAGCTCGCTTGGCTGCGCGACACCCTCATCGACCTCGGCCTCAAGGAGTCCGCATGACCACCCCGAGCGCCCCGACCACACAGCCCGCGAAGGTCCTGCTCCTCGACGTCGTCGGCCTGACGCCGCGCGCCCTCGCGGACATGCCACGCCTCTCCCGGCTCGCCGGCTCCGGCTGGCAGTCGTCGCTCGGGACCGTGCTGCCCGCCGTCACGTGCTCGGTGCAGTCGACGATGCTCACCGGTCGGCCCGTCGCCGACCACGGGGCCGTCGGCAACGGCTGGTACTTCCGCGACCTCGGCGAGGTCTTCCTCTGGCGCCAGCACCACGCCCTCGTCGAGGGCGAGAAGGTCTGGGACGCCCTGCGCCGCGCGCACCCCGGGGCGCGGGTCGCCAACGTCTGCTGGTGGTACGCCATGGGCATGGACGTCGACTCGATCGTCACGCCGCGCCCGGTCTACCACGCCGACGGTCGCAAGTCGCCCGACTGCTACACGCGACCGGCGGCCCTCCACGACCGGCTCACCGCCCGGCTCGGCGCCTTCCCGCTCTTCCACTACTGGGGCCCCACCGCGTCGATCGCCTCGTCCCGCTGGATCATCGAGGCGACCCGCCTCCTGCTGCCCGAGCACGACCTGACGCTCTCCTACGTGCCGCACCTCGACTACGACCTCCAGCGCCTCGGCCCGGAGTCCCCCGAGGCCCGCGCCGCGGCGCGCGAGCTCGACGCCGCCCTGACGCCGCTCCTCGACGACGCCGAACGCCTCGGCGTCAGCGTGGTGGTCGTCAGCGAGTACGGCATCACCGCCGTCGACCAGCCCGTCGACGTCAACCGGGTGCTGCGCCGGGCCGGCCTGCTCGAGGTCCACACCCAGGCCGGGATGGAGTACCTCGACCCGTGGGCATCGGCGTCCTTCGCCGTCGCCGACCACCAGGTCGCCCACGTCTACGTCAAGGACGCCGACCGGCTCGAGGAGGTGCGCGCGCTGCTCGAGGCGACCCCCGGCGTCGACCAGGTGCTCGACCGGGCCGGCCAGGCGGCATACGGCCTCGACCACGAGCGCAGCGGCGACCTCGTCCTCGTCGCCGAGCCACGCGCCTGGTTCACCTACTACTACTGGCTCGACGACGAGCGCGCACCCGACTTCGCCCGCGGCGTCGAGATCCACCGCAAGCCCGGCTACGACCCCGCCGAGCTGTTCTTCGACCCCGCCGACCGCTCCGCCAAGGCACGGGCCGGGCTCGGTCTCGTGCGCAAGAAGCTCGGGCTGCGGTATGCCATGACGGTCRTCCCGCTCGACCCGCGGTGGGTGCGCGGCAGCCACGGGCGACTGCCTGCGGACCCGGTGGACGGACCCGTCGTCATCACCTCCGACGCGGGCCTGCGCCGTGAGACGGTGGCGGCAGCCGACGTGCACGACCTCGTCCTCGAGGCCGCCGGCCTCCCGGTCGTCGCCGCGACCCACCACTGACCCACCACTGACCCACCACTGACCCAGCTCGTCACAGCAGCAAGGAGATCCACGATGGCTCGACCGATCACGCTCTTCACCGGACAGTGGGCCGACCTACCCTTCGAGGAGGTGTGCCGCCTCGCGGGGGAGTGGGGCTACGACGGTCTCGAGATCGCCTGCTGGGGCGACCACTTCGAGGTCGACCGGGCCCTCTCCGAGGACGGCTACATCGAGTCACGTCGCGAGATCCTCGAGCGGCACGGCCTGAAGGTCTGGGCCATCTCGAACCACCTCGTCGGCCAGGCCGTCTGCGACGACCCCATCGACCAGCGGCACCAGGACATCCTGCCGTCGGCCGTCTGGGGCGACGGCGATCCCGAGGGTGTGCGGCAGCGAGCGGCCGAGCGGATGGCCGACACCGCCCGCGCCGCGGCACGGCTCGGCGTCGACACCGTCATCGGCTTCACGGGGTCGGCGATCTGGAAGTACGTCGCGATGTTCCCGCCCGTGGGTGACGACGTCATCCAGGCGGGCTATGCCGACTTCGCCCGCCGCTGGAACCCGATCCTCGACGTCTTCGACGAGGTGGGCGTGAAGTTCGCCCACGAGGTGCACCCGAGCGAGATCGCCTACGACTACTGGAGCACCGTCGCGACGCTCGAGGCGATCGGGCACCGCGAGGCGTTCGGCCTCAACTGGGACCCGAGCCACATGGTGTGGCAGGACCTCGACCCGGCCGGCTTCATCTGGGACTTCAAGGACCGGATCTACCACGTCGACTGCAAGGACACCCGCAAGCGGATCGGCAACGGCCGCAACGGTCGTCTCGGCTCGCACCTGCCGTGGGGCGACCCGCGCCGCGGCTGGGACTTCGTGTCGACGGGTCACGGCGACGTGCCGTGGGAGGACTGCTTCCGCACGCTCAACGCGATCGGCTACGACGGCCCGATCTCGATCGAGTGGGAGGACGCCGGCATGGACCGTCTCGTCGGTGCGCCCGGGGCACTCGAGTACGTCCGGGGCCTCAACTTCGAGCGCCCGACCGCCTCCTTCGACGCGGCCTTCAGCAGCTCGAAGGACTGACGCCCGCGGCCCCGGCGGGTCTACCGTCGGGGCATGGGACTCGTCCAGATCGCCCAGCACGCCGACGACCTCGGCCGGGCCACCGCCTTCTACCGCGACCTGCTCGGGTCCGAGCCGCTCGCGACGTTCGACCCTCCGGGGCTCGTCTTCTTCGACGTCGGCGGTGTGCGACTGCTCCTCGACCAGGGCGCGCCGAGCGCCCTGCACTACCTGCGGGTCGACGACATCGACGCCACGGTCGAGCGTCTGCGGGTGGCCGGCGTCGAGGTGCGCGGCGAGCCGCACGTCATCTTCGGCCACGACGACGACACCCTCGGGCCGGCCGGCACCGACGAGTGGATGGCGTTCGTCGTCGACTCCGAGGGCAACCTCGTCGGACTCGTCGAGCAGCGACCGCGCGGCTGACCGACGCGTGACCGGGCGATCTGTCGATTCCGGGTGACCCCTTTCGTGTAGGTGGTGCAGGGTGCACACCGGGTGCACCACCGACCAGCCGGCAGCGCCGGCAGGAGGAGATCATCGTGAAGACCTACCTCATCAGCCTCTTCTCGCCCGACGGGCCGCCGCCGGAGGACCTCGACCTCACGACGGTCATGGCCGACCTCGAGGTCGTCAACGCCGACATCCGCGCGGCCGGGGGTTGGGTGTTCGCCGGCGGCCTCGCCGACCAGGCCAGCGCCACGACGATCCGCCGACCGCGCGACGGGGTGGCCGACGCCGTCCTCACCGACGGCCCGTTCGCCGAGGCGAAGGAGCACCTGGGCGGCCTGACGATCCTGCGCTCCGACGACTACGACGTCGTCCTCGGCTGGGCCGAGCGGATCGCCGGAGCCACGGGCCTGCCCGTCGAGGTCCGCCCGTTCCAGGGCGACGGCGACCCCGGCCAGGCGCCGACCGACCAGTGACGGCCCGCACGTCATGACGGTCTCGGGCGCGGACATCGCGCGGGTCTTCCGCGCCGAGCACGGCCGTGCGGTGTCCGTGCTCATCCGCGCGCTCGGTGACATCGACCTCGCCGAGGACGCCGTCCAGGACGCGTTCACCGTGGCCGTGGAGCGCTGGCCCCGCGACGGTATGCCGCCGAGTCCCGCCGGCTGGATCATCACGACCGCGCGGCGCCGGGCCATCGACCGGCTGCGCCGGGAGGCGACGCGGGAGGCCCGCCACACGGAGGCGCTCGCCCTGCACGCCGCCGACGAGAACACCGCTGCGACGCAGGAGGGACCCGTGAAGGACGAACGACTGCGCCTCGTCTTCACCTGCTGCCACCCCGCCCTCTCGCGGGAGGCCCAGATCGCGCTGACGCTCCGGCTGCTGGGCGGCCTGACGACACCCGAGATCGCGCACGCCTTCCTCGTGCCGGAGTCGACGATGGCCCAGCGGATCGTCCGGGCCAAGAGCAAGATCCGCTCGGCCGGCATCCCTTACCGGGTGCCGCGCGACGAGGACCTGCCCGCCCGGCTCGCCTCGGTCCTCGCCGTGCTCTACCTCGTCTTCACCGAGGGTCACACGGCCACCGCCGGCGCCGACCTCGGGCGACCGGACCTCGCCGCCGAGGCGATCCGGCTGGCCCGGGTGCTCGTCGAGCTGATGCCCGACGAGCCGGAGGCCGCGGGCCTGCTGGCCCTCATGCTGCTGACCGAGGCCCGGCGCCCGGCGCGCACGGATGCCGCGGGCGAGCTCGTCGTCCTGGCGGAGCAGGACCGCTCCCTCTGGGACCGCGCGCTCGTCGACGAGGGCCAGGCGCTGGTGCACCGGTGCCTGCGGCGCGGCGCCCCCGGCCCGTACCAGCTCCAGGCCGCGATCAACGCCGTGCACACGGATGCCCGGACCGCGGCGGAGACCGACTGGTCCCAGGTCGTCGCGCTCTACGACCACCTGCTGCGCCTCGCGCCGACCGACGTCGTGCGGCTCAACCGGGCCGTCGCCGTCGCCGAGCTCGACGGTCCACAGGCCGCGCTCGCCCTGCTCGACCGTCTGGACCTCGACGGCTACGTCGCCTTCCACGTCGTGCGGGCCGAGCTGCTCGGTCGTCTCGCGCGGTGGCCGGAGTCGGCCACCGAGTGGGACCGGGCCGCCGGGCTCAGCGACAACGGGCCCGAGTCGCGCCACCTGCTGGCCCGTGCCGCCAGAGCTGCCGGAGCTGCGGCGCGGACAGATGACCGGCGGTAACCTGCGGTCATGACGACCCCGCCGTCCACCGCTCCGACCGACATCGCCTCCCCGTGGGGAGGGGTCGGCCGCACCATCGACCTGGACGGCCCCGTCCACTGGGTCGACTTCGGCGGCCCCGACGAGGATCCGGAGGTGCCCGAGGCGCCGCCGGTCGTCCTCGTCCACGGTCTGGGCGGTTCGCACCTCAACTGGGTCGGCATCGCACCGGCGCTCGCCGCACGTCGCCGGGTCGTCGCGATCGACCTGCCGGGCTTCGGGCTGAGCCCGGCCCTCGGTCGTGCGACGAGCGTCAACCACAACGCGGCCCTGCTCAGCCGCTTCGTCCACGAGGTGCTCGGCCGCCCCGTCGTCCTCGTCGGCAACTCGATGGGCGGCATGGTGAGCCTGCTGCTCGCCGACCGTCGCCCCGAGCAGGTCGTGGGTCTCGCGCTCGTCGACCCTGCGCTGCCCAACCCCGGTGCGCGGCCCGACCCCCAGGTCGCCGCCACCTTCGCGATGTACGCCGTGCCGCGCGTCGGTGAGCTCGTGCTGACCCGCTACAACAAGAGCGTCTCGGACCGGCAGCGCGTGCTCGGCACCGTGGCGCTGTGCTTCGCCGACCCGTCCCGCGCCGACGTCGACGTCGTCGAGGCGGGCGTGGAGCTCGCCGCCTGGCGCCGGTCTCTCCCGGACCCCGAGGCCGAGTTCCTCGGCGCGGCGCGGTCGCTGCTGCGGGTGCTCCGTGGTCGGCGTGAGTACGACCGCATCATGCGCGACCTCGACCGGCCCGTGCTGCTCATCCACGGCACCCGGGACCGCCTCGTGCCGGTCTCGGCCGCCCGCCGCGCCGCGCGGCTCAATCCGGCCTGGCGCACGGCCTGGCTCGACGGGATGGGCCACACGCCTCAGCTCGAGGCGCCCGATGACGTGCTCGAGCACCTCGAGCCCTGGCTCGACTCCCTCGTCTGAAGGACCCGCCGGCGTCAGGCGACGCCGTGGGTGACGCGTGAGGCCAGCTCGGTGCCCCACTCGCGGGCGCGGTCGAGCTCGCCCGCCTCGATCGGTCCGGCGGTGCCCTGGACCCAGAAGGTCTCGCCGCGCTCGGCGCGACCGAATCCGTGGTGCCGCAAGGACTTCGCCGCGGCGCTCGCGGCCGACCCCGGCAGCATCTTGACGTGCACGCGCGTGTCGAAGGTCACGACGGGGAGCTCGGGCCGCGGTGTCACGGACTCGATCCACTCGCGGACGCCCTCGTGTGCAGCGGTGCCACCCTTCGTCGTCGCGTCATCGCGCGTCTTCGGTCGGGTCATGCCGAGGGCGTGTGTGGGTCCGCCCACGAGCAGCAGGTCGACGTCGTCGGGGATGACGGTCGGGGCGTCGTCGACGTGGACGAGCCGGACGTCGCCGTCCTCCACCGGTCTGCCACGGCGCAGCCCGTCGGCGATGGCCGAGGCGACCTCGCGGGTGTTGCCGAACATGGACTCGTGGACGATGAGGACGTTCATCATGGATCCCTTCCGCCATCCACGCTACGCGCGGCGTGCGTGGGCGCGACTGAATCGTGACGCACGAGACGTGCCGCGACACAATGGGATTCGCGCGGCCACCACCGGGTCGCCAGCCGACGACGAGGAGAGTCACCGTGGACGCCAAGGACTGGGACGAGCGATATGCCGCCCACGACCTCGTGTGGTCGGCCGAGCCGAACCGCTTCGTCGCCGAGATCATCGGCCCGCTGACGCCGGGTCACGCGGTCGACCTCGCCGCGGGCGAGGGGCGCAACGCGATCTGGATGGTCGAGCAGGGCTGGGTCGTCACGGCGTCGGACTACTCGCCGGTGGCCGTGGAGCGGATGCGGTCGCTCGCGGCCGACCGTCTCGGTGACGACCTCGGCCGGCTGACCGCGGTCGTCGCCGACGCGACGCAGTCGACGCCCGGCGGCCCGGCCGCCTACGACCTCGCGTTGCTCTGCTACCTCCAGCTGCCGGCCGACCAGTGGCGGCAGGCGCTGCGCTCGGCCGTCGAGGCGGTTCGCCCGGGCGGCCTGGTCGTCGTCGTCGGCCACGCCGGTCGCAACCTCGCCGAGGGCTGGGGCGGCCCGAGCGACCGGGCCGTGCTCTACGACCCCGAGGAGGTGCTCGACCGGGCCGAGGGGCTCCCCGTCGCGGCCCTGCAGTCGGGCATCCGGGAGCGTCCGGTCGCGACCGACGACGGTGAGCGCGTCGCGCTCGACACCGTGGTCGTGCTGCACCGCGAGGGCTGAGCGCCCCGATCTAGCGCTTGCCGTACTTCCGGTGGACGGCCTGTCGGCTGACGCCGAGCTGCTCGGCGATCTCGGCCCAGGCCAGGCCCTGGTTGCGGGCGCGCCGGACCACGGCGGCCTCGGTGCGGTCGGCGGTGCGCCGCAGCTCGCGCGCCGCGGCGAGGGCGGCGCGCGGGTCGTCGTCACCGGTGGCCCGAGCCAGCTGGAGCATGTCGTCGACCTCCTTCGTCATCGCGGTCACCTCCCGTGCCGTGTCAACTTCTGTTGACAGGGTAGGCCGCGTGGCCGGGTCCGTCAACCAACGTTGACGGGGGGCCCGCCTGCGCAGGAGTGGCCCGACCGGTGCGCGCCCAGCAGGATGGCGGCATGGCACTCGAGCTCTCGCACACGACCGTCAACGCCCTCGACGCGCACGCGCAGTCCGTCTGGTGGGCCGACCTCCTCGGCTACCACGAGGACCCCGCCGACCCCAACGAGCCGGGGCACGAGGAGTGCATGATCTTCTCGCCCGACGGGTCGCACCGGCTGCTCTTCATCGAGGTGGAGGACGCCAAGCAGGTGCGCAACCGCGTCCACCTCGACCTGCGCCCCACCGACCGACCGCGTGACGAGGAGGTCGAGCGCGTCACGGGGCTGGGGGCGACCGTCGTGCAGGACTGCCGCACGGACGACGGTCGTGGCTGGGTCGTCATGGCCGACCTCGAGGGCAACGAGTTCTGCATCCTGCGCAGCGACGACGAGCGGCGCGCGGCCGGGGACCTCTGAGCATGACCGTCACCCGCTCGATCCTGCTCTTCGTGCTCGCCGCTCTCGCCGAGATCGGCGGCGCCTGGCTCATCTGGCAGGGGGTGCGGGAGCACCGGGGCTGGATCTGGGCCGGCGCGGGAGTCGTCGCTCTCGGCCTCTACGGCTTCGTCGCCACGCTCCAGCCCGACGCGAACTTCGGGCGCATCCTCGCCGCCTACGGTGGCGTCTTCGTCGTCGGCTCGCTCGTGTGGGGCATGGTCGCCGACGGCTTCCGACCCGACCGGTGGGACGTCGCCGGCGCCCTCGTGTGCCTCGTCGGCGTCGCGCTCATCATGTACGCACCCCGTTCGGGCTGAGCGGTGCCTCTCGGACGCTCGCGACGGCATACGGCCGGGGGTATCATGGGGCGTTCCCGCAACGACCCCAGGAGGATGCCGTGGAGCTCGACCTCGACGAGATGCAGTCGGTCATCCGTCGCCTCAACCGCGCCCGCGGTCAGATCGGCGGCATCGTCAAGATGATCGAGGAGGGGCGCGACTGCAAGGACATCGTCACCCAGCTCGCCGCCGTCTCCAAGGCGCTCGACCGGGCCGGCTTCGCCGTCATCGCCACCGGCCTGCGCGAGTGCATCACCAACCCGGACGGCGAGACGATGGACGTCGCCCAGATGGAGAAGCTCTTCCTCTCCCTGGCCTGAGGTCAGTGGGCCAGCACCGGCTCGCGGAGGCCCGTGCCGGCGAGCCAGGTGCGGTAGCCGCCGTCGAGGTTGCGCACCTCGCGACCGGCGTGCGCGAGCACCCGGGCCGCGGTGTGGCCGCGCTGGCCGACGGCGCAGTGCACGACGACCGGGCCGGGCGGGATCTCGTCGAGGCGTCCGCGGAGCTCGTCGACCGGGATGAGGACCGCGCCCGGGATGGCCCCGGACTCGTGCTCCTCGGGGGTGCGCACGTCGACGAGGACCGCGCCGTCCGCCACGGCATCCGCCAGCTCGTGCCACTGGACCGAGCGGCTGACGCCCGTGCGGAGGTTGTCGGCGATGTAGCCGAGCATGTTGACGGGGTCCTTGGCCGAGGCGAACTGAGGGGCGTAGGCCAGCTCGAGGTCGGCGAGGGCTGAGGCCGTCAGGCCGCCGGTCATGGCGGTCGCGATGACGTCGATGCGCTTGTCGACGCCATCGCGGCCGACGCCCTGCGCGCCGAGGATCGCGTCGGTGTCGCGGTCGACGAGGAGCTTGAGGCTCATCCCCTCGGCGCCGGGGTAGTACGTCGCGTGCGACGCCGGGTGCGTGTGGACGACACGGTGCGGGCGCCCGGCGGCGACGAGGCGCTTCTCGCTCCAACCGGTCGTCGCGACCTGCAGGCCGAAGACGCCGACGATCGCGGTGCCGAGCACGGGCCGGTCGTGGGCCGGGAGGCCGGCCATGACGTCGGCGGCCATGCGGCCCTGGCGGTTCGCGGTGTTGGCGAGCGGCACGAGGACCTGCCCTCCGTCGACGGCGTCGCGCTTCTCGACGGCGTCACCGACGGCGAGGATCCGCGGGTCGCTCGTGCGGAACCCGCTGTCGACGAGGATGCCGCCGAGACGGCCCGTCTCGAGTCCGGCGTCGTCGGCCAGGCGCGTGTCGGGCCGGACGCCCACGGCCGAGACGACGAGGTCGGCGGGGACGTGCTCCCCGGTCGCGAGCGTCACCGTGTCGGGTCCGACGGCCGTGACGGATGCACCGAGCCGCACGACCACGCCGGAGGCGCGGAGGTGGTCGTGGACGGGGGCGACCATCTCGGGGTCGAGTGGCGTCATGACCTGGTCGGCGGTTTCGACGACCGTGACGGCGATGCCGCGGCGGGTGAGGTTCTCGGCGAGCTCCAGCCCGATGAATCCGCCGCCGATGATCGCGGCGGTGCGGGCCGGAGTGCTCGCCGCGACGAGGGCGTCGGTGTCCTCGATGTCGCGCAGCGAGAGGGCGCGCTCGATGCCCGGGATCGGCGGCCGGACCGGCCGCGCACCGGGGGAGAGGAGTACGTCGTCGTAGGGCAGCTCGGACACGGTCTCGGTGGCGAGCTCGCGCACGACGACGACCCGGCGCTCGCGGTCGATCTGCACGGCCTCGGTGCCGACGCGCACGTCGAGCCCGAAGCGGCGCCCGAGGGACGCCGGCGTCTGGAGCAGCAGGGACCCGCGGTCCTCGATGACTCCGCCGACGTGGTACGGCAGTCCGYAGTTGGCGAAGGACACGTGCCCGCTGCGCTCGATGACGGTGATGTGGGCGTCCTCGTCGAGCCGGCGCAGGCGCGTGGCGGCACTCATGCCGCCCGCGACGCCGCCGATGATGATGTGTTCCATGCCCGTGATGATACCCCAGGGGGTATCTGATCTCGAATCGTGGGCTGCTGGACTCTGGACGAACCGGGCACTGCGGCGCGACCATGGAGGGCACGGAGGTCGCGCCATGAACGTCCAGCCGAATGCCGCCATCCCGCCCCTCGCCCCGGCGGGCCAGCTCGATGCGCAGGGTTTCGATCGTGGCCGGGTCGAGACCGCCGCCGACCTCGCCGTCCATCTCGAACGAGTGCGTCGACACCGGTCCGAGCTGCGTGACTCCGTCGCCGCCGTCGACCTCGCGCTCGAGGCGCCGATCGCCCGCGGCGGGATGTGGCGCGAGCGGGTGCGAGCGGCTCTCGCCGAGCTGGCGCACGACTTCGACGACCACGTCGCGCTGACCGAGAGCCCGGGCGGCATCTACGACCGGGCCCGGCGCAGCGCGCCGCGGCTCTCGGTCCGCGTCGAGCGGCTCCTCGAGGAGCACCGCGACCTGCGCGAGGCCCTGCACGGCTACCTCGCGGTGCTCGAGCACGGCGGCACGATGGCCGACCTGCCCGTCTTCCGGGAGGAGCTGACGGTCCTCGTCGGCCGGCTCGTGCGCCACCGTCAGAAGGGCGGTGACCTCGTCTACGAGGCCTACGACGTCGACCTCGGTGGTTCGGGCTAGGGCTGTCGGTCAGGCGCTGGGCTCGAACCGCGGACGCAGCGTGAAGCCCGACACCCCCTCGGTGCTCGTGCGCGAGGCCAGCACCTGGTGCAGCTGGATCTCGTTGCGTTCGAAGGCCAGCCGCGACCCCGCGAGGTAGAGGCCCCAGACCCGAGCGGTGCCGAGACCGGCGAGCTCGACGCAGTCCTCCCAGCTCTTCGCGAGGTTGGCGTTCCACGCCGCGCACGTGCGGGCGTAGTGCTCGCGGAGGTTCTCGTGGTGGCGCACCTCGAAGCCCTCGTCCTCCATGACCCGCACGATGTCGCCGCTGCCGGTCAGCTCGCCGTCGGGGAAGACGTAGCGGTTGATGAAGCCGCGGGGCGGCAGTCCCGGGTGCTGGTTGTCGGGGCGGGTGATGCAGTGGTTGAGCAGGCGGCCCTCGTCCCGCAGCCGCTCGCGCAGGAAGCGGAAGTAGGCGGGGTAGTTGCCGACGCCGATGTGCTCGGTCAGCCCGATCGAGCTGATCGCGTCGAAGCCGCGCTCGGAGACGTCCCGGTAGTCGCCGTGCCGGACCTCGGCCCGGTCGGCCAGGCCCTCGGCCTCGATCGCGGCCTGCGCCCACGTCGCCTGCTCGCGCGAGAGCGTCACCCCGAGCGCCGTGACGCCGTAGTGCCGCACCGCGTGGCGCACCATGCCGCCCCAGCCGCACCCGACGTCGAGCAGGCGCATGCCCGGCCGCAGGCCGAGCTTCCGGGCGACGAGGTCGTACTTGTACGCCTGGGCGTCCTCGAGCGAGGCCTCGTCGGTGGGGAAGCACGCGCACGTGTAGGTCATCGAGGGGCCGAGGACCTTCTCGTAGAAGGCGTTCGACACGTCGTAGTGGTGGCTGATGGCTTCGGCGTCGCGTGTCCGGCCGTGCCGCAACCCGTGTGCCAGCCGACGCAGCTGCCCCGGCGTCTCCTCAGGCGGCAGGGTCGGGGCGTGCGGCCGGTGGTGGGCGACGAAGCGCGCCAGCTCCGTCGCCTCGTGCCGCGAGGGGCGGCGCGGGGTGAGCCCGTCGCCGACGACGCGCAGCACGTCGTAGGGGTCGGCCTCGTCGATCCCGTCGATGACGAGGTCACCGAGCAGGTACGCGCGGGCGAGGCCGAGCTCGCCGGGCGCGGTCAGGAGGTGGTTGAGCGCGTCGGGGTTGGTCAGGCGCAGCACGAGCCCGTCGGGGCTGCCGCCCTCCGAGCCGTCCCACGCGACGACCCGCACCGGGGCCTCGGGGCCGAACACCTGGTCGAATGCCTGTCCCACTGTCAAGGTCATCGAGCCTGCACCGCCTTCTCGTAGAGCGTCGGGAACCGTCCCCCCGGGTCGTACCTGCGCTTGACGGGGGCGTATGCCGTGCCGCCGTAGAGGGCGGCGAAGGTCCCCTCGTCGTAGTACGCGTCGGAGTAGAGCGACTTGTGGCCGCCGAGCCGGGTCACCTCGGCCTCGATGCGGCGGTTGACGTCGCCGTCGGCCGCGCCCGGCTCGATGGCGACCGTCGACCAGAAGCCGACGTTGACGTAGCGCTCGTCCCGGCGCATCGGGTAGAGCGGCCACGGCGTCTCGTCGGGGGCCGCGCCCGGAGCCGGGCGCAGCTGGATCGGGCACAGCCAGACCGGTTCGATCGGCACCTCGTGCAGGAACCAGTCGACGAACTCGGCCGTGCGCGCGAGCGGGATCTCGACGTCCTGCACGACACGCTCGCGGTCGGGCAGTCCGCGCAGCCGGTCGAGCCGGCCCATGACGCGGTGCCGGTTCTCGAAGGCGACGATCCGCCAGTAGACGTCGCTGCGCAGCAGGTGGCGCGGCCAGAGCCGGCGGATCGCCGGGACCTGGGCGCCGAATGCCCGGCTGCACCAGAACCAGTCGGTGTCCCAGCGCCAGAGGTAGTCGTGGGCGGTCAGCACGTCGGTGCGTCGCTGCTGGATCGAGCGGTAGAAGACGTGCTCGCCCGTGTAGTCGCTCGGCCGGGCCTGGCCCTCGAGGTGGTCGGTCCAGCGTCCGAGGCAGAGGTAGGCCTCAGTGGCGCCGAAGACGACGCCGTCGACGAAGTCGACCCGGTCGCCGTCCCACGTCTGGGACGACAGGACGACGTCGACCGCGTCGGTGAGGGCCCGCACCGAGTCGAACCGCACGTGCCGCAGGGCGACGTACGGCCGGGCGTGCTCGAGCTCGATGACGAGGTCGAGCGCGTAGCCGAGCGAGCCGTAGGAGTTGGGGAAGGTGTGGAAGAGGTCGGCGTGGTCGCCGTCGGGCGTCGCCGTCACGACCGCGCCGTTCCCGGTGAGGATCCGCATCGCGTGCACCGACTCGTGCGGCAGGCCGTTGCGGAACGACGCCGCCTCGATGCCGAGACCCGTGACGGCCCCGCCGATCGTGATGGTGCGCAGCTGCGGCACGACGAGCGGCACGAAGCCGTGTGGCAGGAGCTCGTCGACGAGCTGTTCGTACGTCGTCAGACCCCCGACGAGCGCGGTCGCCGGACCGCCGTCGACGCCGGGGCGGACCTCGACGACGCCGGACATGGCCGAGAGGTCGAGCCCGGGGGAGTCGGTGGCGCTGCGGTCGCGGAAGAGGTTGGACGTGCGCTTGGCGAGCCGGACGGGCCGGTCGGGCGGCAGGGCGGCATACGCCCTCCCCACCTGTTCGAGTGCACGCTCGTGCTCGCGGACCCGCTGGAGGGGATCGTGCCGATCCGCAGGAGACGTGACCTGAGGGGTTGCCACCATCTCAGTCAAACAGATCCGGATCGGGTGCGCTCGGCATGTGCGACTACTCGCGAGCGAGCATCGCCGCGCCGAGACCGACCATCATGACGCCGCCGGTGGCACCGAGCGTGTCGAGCCGGGCGGGCTTGCGGGCGAACCACTCCCGGGCCCGCGCGGCAAGCAGGGCCCACATGCTGTCGCTGCAGATGGCCATGAGACCGAAGACCCCACCGAGCACGGCCATCTGGACGCCCACGTGGCCCGCGCCGGTGTTGACGAACTGCGGGAGGAACGCGACGAAGAAGAGGATCGTCTTCGGGTTGGTGAGGCCGACGATCGCACCGATGCGTAGGGCGTGTCCGCGCTTCGCCGACACGTGCGCCTCCATGGCCTCCCGGGCGTCGTGGCGGTGGCGGATGGCCTGGACGCCGAGATAGATGACGTAGGCGGCGCCCGCGACCTTGATGACGGTGTACGCGGTGATGCTCGCGGCGACGATCGCGCCGAGGCCGACGGCGACGAAGACGGCCTGCGCCGTGACGCCGACGGCGTTGCCGACGACCGAGAGCAGCGCCTCGCGCCGCCCGACGGTCAGGGCACGACCGATGGTGAAGAGCAGGCTGGGGCCCGGGACCTGGATGAAGAGGATCGACGCGACGAGGAACGCGACCCACTGGCTCGATGACGGCACCGGACCAGTGTGCTCCCGGCGGCCGACAAAGGGCAGGCGGTTTTCGAGGCTCGGACACTAGCGTCGGGGGGATGACGACGCCTGCTCGGACCGAGCGCACCGACCCGCCCCTCGCGGCCGACGAGGCCACCACCCTCGTGGCCTTCCTCGACTACCACCGCGACACCCTCCGTCTGAAGACCGAGGGCCTCACGGCCGAGCAGCTCGCCCAGCCCCTCGCGCCGTCGACCCTGACGCTCGGGGCCCTGCTCAAGCACGTCGCGCTCAACGAGGCGAGCTGGTTCGGCGAGGTGCTGCACGGACGTCCGATGCCCGAGCCGTGGGCGAGCGCGGACTGGGACGCCGACCGCGACTGGGAGATGACGTCGGCGCGCGACGACAGTCCCGAGGAGCTGCGCCGGATCATGGACGAGTCGGTCGAGCAGGCCCGGCGCGACATCGACGCGGCGCTCGCCGCGGGCGGCCTCGAGTTCCGCTCGGCGACGCTGTCGCGCAAGGAGAACCAGACGTTCAGCCTGCGCTGGATCCTGCTGCACATGATCGAGGAGTACGCCCGCCACAACGGCCACGCGGACTTCCTCCGCGAGGCGGTCGACGGCGTCACCGGGGAGTGACGGCCCGCCGGAGGCAGAAGCGACGGAGCGGCTCCGCCGGCATGACCTCGGCGAGGTCGCGGTAGCGCTGCGCCGCGTGCTCGCGTCGCCCCGTGCGCCACTCGAGGTCGGCGAGGGCGAGGCTCGCGTCGCGGCTGGCGTAGGCCGGTGACCCGGCCTCGATCGCGGCCAGCTCGGTCTCCACCTCGGCGACGGACCCACCGGGGTCGACGGCGAGGACGCCCTGGGCCGTGGCGACGAGCCGAGCGACCCGGACGGACGGGGAGGGCCACCGGTGCTCGAGCGCACCGTAGAGCTGGACGATGCGCGTCCAGTCGGTGCGCTCGAACGACGGCGCGCTCGAGTGGACCCCGGCGATCGCCGCCTCGATGGCGAAGCGACCGTCTCCTGCCGCGGCGACCGTCGCGTCGGCGAGCCCGGCCCGGAGCAGGGCGCCGTCCCACCGGCTGCGGTCGACCTCGTCGAGCGCGAGCCCCGTCCCGGTCTCGTCGACGCGGCCGGGGCGACGGGCCAGGCCGAGCCGGATGACGGCTCGCAGGCCGCGTACCTCGGTGTCGTCGGGGTAGGCCGCGACGAGGGCGTCGGCGATGGACAGCGACTGGCGCCCGGTGTCGGCCAGGGCATCGGCAGGGTCGAGGACCGTCCGGTGCGCGACCGTGAACATGCCTGAGACGCAGGCGATGACGACAGGGAGCCGCCGGCCGCGCTCGGTGGCGTCCGGCACGTGGAAGGTGCCCCGGGCTTCGGCGAGGGCCCGCTTGGCGCGCGTGAGCCGGGCTGCGGCCGCGGTGTCCTGCACGCCGAGGTGGCCCGCGATCTCCGGGATCGTCAGGCCGCACACGACGCGCAGGGCCAGGACCATGCGGGACGCGGGCGAGATGGCCTCGTCGCACGCGACGAAGAGCAGGGCGAGGCGGTCGTCGAGCCCCTCGCGTCCGTGCAGGGACAGGTCGTCGGCATCCATGGCGGCGTGGTCCGCCTCGGGACGGGCGAGCTCGGGGGCGAGCCGGCGCAGCGTCGTCCGCCGTCGGGCGTCGTCGAGCCAGGCGCGCCGGGCCACCGAGGTGCACCACGCGGCATACGACTCGATCGGCGCCCCGCCGGCGCGCTCGTGCGCGGCGGCTCGTGCGACGGCCTCGGCGGCATACTCCTCGGCGTCGTCGAGGCTCCCGGTGAAGGAGGCGAGGGCGCGCACGATGCGCGGCCACGCCTCCTCGAACTCACCCGTCCCGAGCGGCACTCACATCCCCGTCGGGAAGACCTTGCGCCACTCGATCCGACTGGTGGTCGGCACGAGGGCGGCGATCCGGCGGGCCGTGTCCTCGTCGTCGGTCTCGACGAGGTAGAAGCCCGTGATGACCTCCGAGGTGTCCGTGAAGGGCCCGTCGGTGTAGACCGCGTCCTCGACGGCGCGGTCTCCGGAGCCGGGAGTCACCGTGCCGCCGTAGCGGGAGTTCTGCAGGGCGGCGCCACCCATGATGCGGGCCCCGAGGTCGGCGACGGCCTGCTGGAAGGCCTTGTGCTCGGGGAACGACGCGTCCATGTCGGACGCCGCAGCGGCGCTGGGGTCCTTGCCGGCGGGGCCGGCGTCGGTCGTGGGCTCGCCACCGAGGTAGGCGTCGGAGTCCCAGTCACCCTCGTGGATCAGGTAGACATATGTGTCGGCCATGGCCGGCTCCTTCTCGAACGGGCGCGCATCCGTGAGATCTGCGCGGGTGGCGACTCTCGCCACATCATCCTGACGAACTCGCCGGATGGGAATCGACACGCGGTCCCGAGAATCTCGGGCCGGCCCGGTCAGCTCCCCCCGAGACGCTCGAGGCGGCCCTCGAGCGAGGCCCGGCGGTGGGCGTTGCCCTCGAGGTCGAGGTAGCGCGTGCCGAAGGTCGCGAGCAGCGCGTCGTCGAGTCGGCGCACCGCGCCGGGCGGGTACTTGTAGCCCATCCGCTCGATGAGGGTGGTGCCGTCGACGGGGGCGATGACCTCGGCGAGGGCGTCGACCGACGTGATGCCGAGCTCGAGCAGCAGGCCCGACACCCACGTGTAGTGGTCGGTGCGCGACCAGCCGGCGTCGGCGTACTTCGCGGCGAGGAACTTCGCGAGGTCCTGCGTGCTGATGCGGGAGTCCTGCGCCACCGCGTCGGGCGGACTGGCCGGCAGGGCCATCTGGAGCCGGTCGCGGATGGCCGAGAACTCGCGGTCGGCGAGCTCGATGAGCCCGGCGGCCAGCGTGAAGCGGCGGTCGAGGTCGTGGGCGTGCTCCTCGGGGACGGTGCCCTTGTAGCGGATGTCGTGCTCGAACTCGGCCCACGCGTGCTGGAGCACCGTCCGGATCTGCACGGACGCGCTGCGTCGGCGGAGCGCCTCGTAGGCCGTCGGGACGGTGCGACTCGCGTCGACGGCGACGAGCAGGTGGCGGCTCGCGTAGCCGAAGCGTCCCGATCGTGCGGTCTCGAGGCCCATGTCGCGGTCGTCGAGGACGGCGAGCTCCTCGGCCAGCAGCTCGGCCACGGCGGCGACGTCGTCGTGGACGTAGGTGATGACGCGCACGCCGATCTGGTCGGTGATGTCGGCGAGCGGGTCGGGGAAGAGCAGCTCTCCGTCGCGGCGTCGCTCGGCCTTGGCGGCGAAGGACGCCACGGACTTCGTACGGCCGCTCACGCTGAGGTAGTTGATGCCCGCCTCGTCGAGGAGGCCGGTGACCATCTCGACGAAGAGCGCCGTCGCGGCCTCGACCTCGGGGCGCACCGCGGCGTACGCCAGCGCCACCTCGCTGGTCTCGGTGGGCTCGACGGGCTCGTTGGGCGGGGTGCTCGCCCCGTCGGTCGCGCCTGCTCCATCGCTGTCGGACATGCCGCCATCCTGCCGTGCTCGCAGGACCGGCGGCGACCGGTAGTCGTGGAACCACCAGAGGTCCTCGCGCTCCGAGGCGCCCCACCCGTGCCGCACACCCCACCACGTCGGTGCCCGCGTCCACACGGCCCCATGTGCCGGGAACGCGCGCCTGGCCGCGTCGACGAGCCCGACCGCGCCGTCGTCCTCCCAGTCGTGGCATCGCGGCCTCACGTCGTCACTCTGCGGACACGGGAACAGGTGAGTCAGGCCGACGCCGAAGCCGAGTGCGCGGTAGAGCGAGATCGCGGACTCGAGCGTGATGCTGTGGTGGCCGCTCTCGAGCCGGGAGATGCGGCTGTGCGGGACGTCGAGCCGCTCCGCGAGGGCGCGCTGGCTCAGCAGCTAGGTCCGGCGCACGTGCCGCAGCGCGTTGCCGAACGCATCGGGGCCGTGGCCGAGGGGGACGGTCATCGGTCCACGGTCCCCGCTCCGCAAGCGCGCCGTCGCCGCTGAGCTCGGCACTGTGGACGAGCGGTCGCCCGGCCCCGAGGGTGTGGACGACCGCCACGAGGCCGGCGGGCCGCAGTGCCGTCACGGACGCTGTGCGTTGGGTTGCCCGGTGACTCAGCCGCCGGCGGGGATCTCGCGCGCGCTGTGCGTTGGGTTGCCCGGTGACTCAACCGCCCGGCGCGGCCGTCTGAGTCACGTGATGACCCAATGCACAGGGGGCACCCACGGTGGCCGTGGAAGCGTCGACTCGGACCGGGCGGGGGGAATGGCGTGGACGGGCGGGGCGGGCAGGTGCGAGCGTGTCGCCATGCACCTCGAGACCGCCCGCCTCACCATCCGTCCCTGGTCGCACGACGAGGCCGAGCGGCTGCTCGACATCCAGAGCCGCATCGAGGTCGTGAAGTGGCTCGGCGACGGCGAGCCGGTCCTCATGAAGGACCTCGACGAGGCGCACACCCGCATCGACCGCTACCTCGAGCGCAGCGAGGCGCCACCGCTCGGCTTCTGGGCCGTCGAGGTCCGTGAGACCGGGGTCGTCGCCGGCTCCGTCATCCTGCTGACCCTGCCGGACGCCGACGACGGCGAGGTCGAGGTGGGTTGGCACCTGCACCCCGACTCGTGGGGCCACGGCTACGCGACCGAGGCGGCGACCGCGGTGATCCAGCACGGTTTCGACGGCGGCTTGCCCGAGGTCTACGCCCTGACCCACACGACGAACGAGCCCTCGCAGGCGGTGTGCCGCCGCCTCGGCCTCGACGACCTCGGGGTCATGGAGAAGTGGTACGCGGACGAGTCGCGCGTCTACCGCACCACCCCGGAGCGCTGGGCCAACCGCGCCTGAGTATGCCGTCCGGCCGGTTCAGCCGCCGACGTGCACCTGCGGGCGACGGTCGGCGTCGGGCTCGGCCCGCCGGATGATCTCGTGCGTCAGGGGCGGGATGTCGCCCTCGCCGGCGAGCAGGAAGCGCAGCACGTTCTGCCCCGGCGCCTTCTCGCTCCACTCGAAGTAGATGTGGGGCGGCTTGCTGACGCGGTCGCGGACGTCGAGCAGGACCGCAGCGAGGACGTTGGGCACCGATGGGCCGGTCGCGCGCAGGATGTAGTGGCCGCCGACGACGGCGGACCCGACGTGCACGGTGGTCGCGAAGTCGCTCGCGTCGCTGATCTCCACCTCGAGGAAGATCGCGCCCTGCCGGGCGTTGAGGTGGTTGTGCATGCGGACGTCGAGGGACTTCGCGCGGTACTCGTCGCGGTCCCCGGCGTTGATCTTGTTGGCGATGAACCGCAGCGGCTGGGGACCGAGCGCGGCGTCGTCGAGGATCGCCCGCGCGCTGTCGTCGTAGACGACCCGCTGCACGCGCAGCTCGGTCGAGCGCACGATGCGCGACCAGACGCTGATGACGACGATGAGGGCGATGAAGATCAGGGCGATGACGAGACCCTCGGGGCGCTGCTCGATCGTGATCGTGATCGTGTAGACGAAGATCGCGCTGACGACGGCGAAGAAGGCGGCTGCCGCGCGGTGGCCGCGCCGCAGCTCGGTGAGGAACACGGCGATCGCGGCGGACGTCATGAGCGCGAGCACGCCGGTGGCATACGCCCCCGCCTGCTCGTCGACGTTGGCCCCGAACGCCAGCGTCACGACCGCGGCGATGAACGACAGGACGAGCACGAGCGGCCGCGTCGAGCGGGCCCAGTCCGGCGCCATGCCGTAGCGCGGCAGGTAGCGCGGGACGATGTTGAGCAGGCCCGCCATGGCTGAGGCGCCGGCGAACCACAGGATGCCGATCGTCGAGATGTCGTAGATCGTGCCGAAGCCCTCGCCGAGCAGGTCGTGGGCCAGGTAGGCGAGGGCGCGGCCGTTGGCAGGCCCTCCCGGCTGGAACGCCTCGGCCGGGATGAGCAGGGTCGTGACGAGCGAGGAGCCGATGAGCAGGACGCTCATGATGAGCGCGGCGGTCGTCAGCAGCTTGCGCGCGTTGCGGATGCGGCCCTCCGGCTTCTCCGGCGTGTCGGTCGGGTCGCCCTTGACGAGGGGCATGACGACGACGCCCGTCTCGAAGCCGGAGAGCCCGAGCGCCAGGGCCGGGAAGACGAGCAGGGACGCGCCGATGATCCCGAACGGGGCCGAGTGGGCCGAGGTCATCGCCGTGATCCAGTCGCTGAACGCCGTCGGGTGGTCGCCGATCTCGACGACGCCGCGCACGAGCACGACGAAGCTGAGGCCGAGGTAGGCCACGACGAGGACGACGGCGATCCCGATGGCCTCCTTGAAGCCCTTGAGGAAGATGCCGGCCAGGAAGACGAGCAGCGTCAGCGTCACACCGACCTGGTGGCCGGTCAGCGTGCTCTTGAGGTACGGGTTCTCGATGAGGTGGGCGCTCGCGTCGGCCGCCGACAGGGTGATCGTGATGATGAAGCCGGTCGCGACGAAGCCGATGAGGCACAGCACGAGGATCTTGCTCGGCCAGTAGGACAGCAGCCGCTCGAGCATCGAGAGACTGCCGTCGCCGTGCGGGCTCTCGGCCGCGACGCGGCGGTACATCGGGAGGGCACCGAAGAGCGTGATGAGCACGAGGACGAGCGTCGCGACGGGCGACAGCGCGCCGGCCGCGAGGGCCGCGATGCCGGGCTGGTAGCCCAGCGTCGAGAAGTAGTCGACACCCGTCAGGCACATGACGCGCCACCACGGCTGCACGTGCTGCTGCTCGGTCGCCTCGCGCTCGCGCTCGTAGTAGCCGCCCGGGTCGGCCTCCTCGGCGTCGAGGAACCACCGCATGAGGGGTGTGCGCTCCGCACTCTGTGTGATCACGGCGGCGAAGTCTAGGGGTCGGCGCTGGGAGCGCCCTACCGGCGGCGCGACCGGGACTGGTAGGCGAGGGAGAGGACGACGAGCCCGAGGGCCCACAGCGCATGGACGCCGTTGACGACGAGCAGGACGACGACGGACACGTGCGCGACGAGCGCGGTCCACCAGCCGCGGGTGCCGCGGGGCAGCAGGCGCAGGGCGGAGGCCGTGCCGAGCACGTAGACGAGCGTGAAGCAGCCCGTCGCGAGCAGCATGAGCGGCGTGAGGCCGAGGTCGAGCGTGACCGCGAGGACGAGCGAGAGCATCGAGCCGGCCGTGACGAGGGCGATGCTGCGGCGTGGAACCTGTCCGGCCTCGCCGCCCCGCGCCAGCCATCGAGGCAACGCACCGTCGCGAGCCAGCGCCGCGCCCAGCCGCGAGCCACCGGCGTAGTAGGCGTTCATCGCCCCGACCGTCAGCAGCACTGCCACGACGGCGGTCACGACGCGGGCCTGCTCGCCGAGGGCGATCGCCATGAGGTCCGAGAGAGGCGCCTGGCTGTGGCCCGTCGCCGGTCCCAGCACGAGGACGCTCGTCGTCGCGAGCCCGAGGTAGAGCACCCCGACGACCGCGACGGCGATCCCCGTCGCGCGCGGCACGTCGCGGCGCGGGTCGCGGTAGTCCCCGGCGAGCGAGGCGACGGCCTCCCACCCGGCGAAGCCCCAGACGAGCACGGCAGCCGCGGTGCCGACGGCGGCCCACCCGTTCGGGGCGAAGGGGGTCAGCGACGCCGTGCTCCCGTGCGGCAGGGCGACGGCCATCGTCGCGGTCATGAGCAGGGCGAGCACGGTCGCGAGGCCGAGCTGCACGCGGCCCGAGAAGCGCAGGCGTGCGAGGTTCATCAGTCCGGTGCCGAGGATGAGGGCCGCCGCGACGACGACGGTCGTCGTGCGTCCGCCGCCCACGACGTCCGCGACGTAGCCGCCGGCCATCATCGAGGCGGGTGGGGCCCCGACGGGCACGGCGAAGTAGAAGCACCAGCCGACCGCGCCCGCCGCGCGGTCCCCGAAGGCCCGACGGACGTACGTCGACACGCCACCGCCGTCCGGGTGCCGGGCGCCCAGTGCGGCGAACGTGCTCGCGAGCGGCACCGAGAGGAGCACGAGCGCCGCCCACGCGAGCAGCGAGGCGGGGCCGGCGACCTCGGCGGCGAGGGCGGGCAGCGTGATGACGCCGGTGCCGAGCACGGCGCCCACCGACAGGGCAGCCCCCTGTGCGACGGTGAGCGTGCCCCCGGTCGTGGAGTGGCCGGGGGTCGAGGTGGCCCCGGGGATGCGTGCGGTCGTCGCCATGGCTCCAGACTCCCGCCCAAGTGGACCGGTCAGAAGTGCCACTTCTTGCCAGGCTGTTTGGGCCAATCCAGACTGGTGGCATGGACCTGCACCTCAGCCTCACCGGGTCGGGCGACCTCACCGCCCAGATCTACGCCCAGCTGCGCGCCGCGGTCCTCGACGGCCGCCTCAGCGGTGGCGACCGGGTGCCCGCCTCCCGTGACCTCGCCGCGAGCCTCAGCGTCTCGCGGGGCACGGTGACGGCGGCCTACGACCGGCTCCTCGCCGAGGAGCTGGTCGAGAGCCGTCGCGGGGCCGGGACCTTCGTCGCGGCCGGGTGCGTGCCGCCCGCTCGGATGACCGGGCGGCGGGCCCGGGCGGGAGCCGTCACGGCCACGTCTCTCTGGGCGACCGAGCCGGACGTGCGGCCTGCACCCGGTCCTCGGGGCGCGCTCCACGACTTCTCCGTCGGGGTGCCCGACGACTCGCTCTTCCCCCTCGCGACGTGGCGACGTCTCGTCAGCGGCACGCTGCGCCGGGGCCGCCTGTCCGCCGGCACCTATGACGATCCCGGCGCGAACCGTGGCGGGAGCCGTCTCGAGGCCGAGATCGCGAGGTATGCCGGCGTGTCCCGGTCGGTCGTCGCGTCCGGTGCCGACGTGGTGACCACTGCGGGGGCGCAGCAGGCGCTCGACCTCGTCGCGCGGGTGCTCGTCGAGCCCGGCGACGTCGTGGCCGTCGAGGACCCGGGCTACAGCGCCGCGACCCGCCTCTTCGCCACCCACCGCGCCGTCGTCCGAGGCGTCCCGGTCGACGGTGAGGGGATCGTCGTCGACGCCCTTCCGGACGCGGCCCGACTCGTCTACGTCACGCCGTCGCACCAGCACCCGACCGGGGTCGCGATGTCACGTGCCCGGCGGATCGCCCTGCTGGAGTGGGCCGTCCGGCACGGAGCGGTCATCGTCGAGGACGACTACGACAGCGAGTTCCGCTTCGCCGACCGGCCCCTCGAGCCGCTGCAGAGCCTCGACCGCGACGGGCGCGTCGTCTACGTCGGGTCGTTCTCCAAGTCGCTGCTCCCGGGGCTCCGCGTCGGCTACGCGATCGCCCCGGCGACGCTGACGCCCGCCCTGCGCGAGGCCAAGCGGGTCACCGTCTGGGACGGCGACGTCGTGACCCAGGGGGCGCTCGCGGACTTCCTCGCCGAGGGGCACCACGCCGCCCACGTCAAGCGCGCGACGAAGGTCTACCGCGCCCGGCGGGAGGCGCTGCTCGAGGTCCTCACGAGCCCCGACGGCCTCGGCGACTGGCTCGAGGTCGTCCCGTCGGCGGCGGGCCTGCACCTGTGCGCCCTGCTGCGCGACCCGGACCTCGACGACGTGGCGATCGCCGAGGCCGCCCTGGCCGTGGGGGTGTTCGTCGAGCCGCTGTCGGTGCGGCACCTCGAGCAGCCGGCCCGCCACGGGTTCGCCTTCGGGGTCGGCGGCATACCCCTGACGGGCATCGGCCCGGCGCTCACCGCGCTGCGGGGTGTCCTCAGCTCGAGCCGGCCGGGACGCCCCGGCGGCGGATGATCGCGAACTGCGTCGCGAGCGGGATGATCCCGAGGATCAGGACCATCGGCACGGCGAAGCCGAGGCGCAGGTTGTCCGAGCCGACGGCTCCGGTCAGCACGGCACCGAGCAGCGCTCCGACGTAGTTGAACTGGTTGAAGCGGGCGACGACCTGGTCGGTCTTGTCGATGCGCTCGCCGGCGGAATCGGCGTCGCCAGCAGCGATGGCACCCGCCGCCGAGAAGCTGAGGGGCGCGATCGTCGCGACGGCGCCGCCGAGGATCGTGAAACCGACGACGGCGACCACCCACGTCGGCGCGAAGACGATGACGGCGAGCGCCAGGGCGGCGACGACGCCGCTGATCCGGAGCAGCCACACGGCGCCGTGGCGGTCGACGAGACGGTCGCCGACGGTGCGGGCCAGGAGCGTCGCGACGAGGTAGGGGAGCGTCGCGAGCGCGGTGAGCCCCGTCGGGGCGTCGAGCGTGCCGTCGAGGTAGACCGGTCCCCACGTCGTCGCGGCCGTGTCGACCATGTAGAAGAGGACCATCGCGACGCCGAGGAGGGCGATCCGCCGCCACGGCACGTCGACGGTGGCGTCGGTCTCGGCAAGGCGGTCGCGACGGACGTACGGCGCGGCCAGCGCCGCGACGGGGAAGACGAGCAGCGGGAGCAGGGCCGGCCCGAGGTCGACGCCCGACGTCGCCAGCGTGACGAGCGTGCCGAGGATGCCGCCGGCGGTCCAGAAGCCGTGGAAGGAGGGCAGGATCGGGCGGCGGTAGAGGTGCTCGACGGTGACGGCCTGCATGTTCGACGACGCGTCGACGAGGCCGAGCGCGAGCCCGTAGGCCGCGAGCCCGCCGACGAAGACCCCGAAGGTCGGTGCGACGAGCAGCACCGCGAAGCCGGCCGTGGCCACGACGAGCCCCACGCGGACGACCATGGCGCTCGACGAGCGGGCGGCGACGAGCTCGGCGACGACCGAGCCGACGCCCGCGAGGAGCACGACCATGAGGAGCAGGCCGCTGACAGCGAGCTCGTCGAGCGACCACTTCTCCTGGACCTGCGGCAGGCGCGTGGTGAGCGAGATGAAGAGCAGGCCCTGGACGAAGAAGGCGGTGCCGGCGGCGAGGCGTGCCCGCAGCAGGGAGGAGGACTCGGCCCGAAGTGTCACGGTGGGTCACACTGTCGGTCGCCAGACCCGCCGTCAAGACTCATGCCGTGGTTCCGCGAGTCAGCAGCAGGCGTCGCCGCGCCAGTTCGAACGTCCCTCGCGGACCGCCACGGCCGCGATGACGAGCGCCGCGACGGAGTCGAGCCACCACCAGCCGAGGAGGGCGTTGGCGAGGAGGCCGACGAGGAGCACGCCCGAGAGGTAGGTGCAGAGCAGCGTCTGGGTGCCGTCGGCGACGACCGCTCCGGACCCGAGCTCGCGACCCGTGCGCCGCTGCCACTGCGAGAGCAGCGGCATGACCGCGAGTGACAGGCCGGCGAGCGCGATGCCGACGACCGAGGTGTCGGGCTGCTCGCGGGCCACGACGGCGCGCACCGACTCGACGGTGACGTAGGCGGCCAGGGCGAAGAAGGAGACGGCGATGAGGCGTCGGGCCAGGTGCTCGCGCTCCTCCGGTACGGGGTGTCCGAACTGCCAGAGGATGACGAGCCCGCTCATCACCTCGACCGTCGAGTCGAGCCCGAAGCCGACGAGCGCGGTCGAGTCGGCCACGCGCCCGGAGGTGATGGCGACGACCGCCTCGGCGACGTTGTAGGCGACCGAGGCCGCGGCCAGCAGCCGGGCCCGGCGCACGAGCGCGGCCCGCCGTGACGGCGGCAGGAGCGAGAAGACGGGCCGGGACGGGGTGCTCACCAGTCGGCCCCTCGGCACTCGGACCGGTCGGTCGTCTCGACCTGGAGCGTCGCGTGGGCGACATGGAAGCGGTCGCGCAGCATGGCGCTCGCGGCCTCGAGCACCTCGGGCGCCGCATCGGCACGGGTCGTCACGAGGTGCGCCGTCGCGACGTCCATGCCAGAGGTCAGCGTCCAGACGTGGAGGTCGTGGACCTCGGTGACGCCCGGCACCTCGCCGAGCGCGGCCAGCAGGTCGGTGGGCTCGAGGCCCGTCGGGGCGTGCTGGCCGAGCACGGCCACGACCTCGCGGCCGAGCCCGACGGCACGCGCCGCCACGAAGACGGCGATGGCGAGCGCGACGACGGTGTCCCACCACGCGCTCCCGGTGGCCCCGACGAGGATCGCAGCCGCGATGACGCCGACCGAGCCGACGGTGTCGGCGACGACCTCGAGGTAGGCGCCCCGGACGTTGAGGCTCTCCCCGGCGCCCCCGCGCAGCAGGAGGAGGGCGACGACGTTGACGAGGAGACCGATCGCACCGACGACGAGCATGGTGCCCGAGGCGATCTCGGGGCTCGAGCCGATGCGCCCGAGCGCCTCGACGGCGATGTAGACGGAGACCCCGAGCATGAGCAGCACGGCGAGACCCGACGCGAACACCTCGGCACGGTAGGAGCCGAACGTGCGTCGGCCGGTCGTGTCGGCGCGCGTCGCGATGCGCGTGGCGACGAGCGCGGCGCCCAGGGTCACGACGTCGGCGGCCATGTGCCCGGCGTCGGAGAGGAGGGCGAGGGAGCCGGACGCGAGGCCGGCCGCGAGCTCGACGCAGAAGAAGGCCGCGACGAGGCCGAAGGCGACGGCGAGCCGCCACCGGTGGCGCCCCCCGGCGTGGACCGCGGCGGCGCCCTGGGTCGGCCCGTGCCCGTGCCCGTGGCTCACCGGTGGCGCTCGCCGTCGTGGAGGGCGTGCTCGCGCGTCACGTCGAGGAGCAGGCGGACGTGGGCGTCGGAGAGCCGGTAGTAGATGTTGCGGCCCTCGCGCCGACCGGTGACGACGGCCGAGGCGCGGAGCAGCCGGAGGGCCTGCGAGACCGTGGTCTCGGCGGTGCCGGTCGCGGCCGCGAGGTCGCAGACGCAGAGCTCGCCGGCCTCGAGGAGGGCGTAGAGCATCCGGGCCCGGGTCGGGTCGCCGAGCAGCTTGAAGACGCTCGTGACGCGCGCGAGCTCCTCGACGCCCGGGGCGTTGTCGGTGGCCAGGGCGACCTTCTCGGGGTGCACGCACGGGGTGGTGCAGCCGTCGAGTCCGGTGACGGTGCTCATGGTCGTCCCTCTCATCTGAATGGATGATCAGATGTCACTGTCGTGCCACCTGCCCTCCGGCGTCAACCTGGCGGCAGACTGTCCGACATGTTGAGACTGACGGTCACCGTCCCGAG
Organism: Terrabacter sp. RAF57; assembly: GCF_052113925.1. Taxonomy (NCBI): domain Bacteria; kingdom Bacillati; phylum Actinomycetota; class Actinomycetes; order Micrococcales; family Intrasporangiaceae; genus Terrabacter; species Terrabacter sp. RAF57. The sequence continues at coordinate 50,970 of NZ_JBFRDT010000019.1, forward strand.
CGAGCTGACCGAGCAGGTCACCGCCGTGCTCGCCGACTCGAGCGCCGTGAGCACGCTGTCCGTCCTGCGCGGCGCGGCGGTGCGCCCGGTGGGCGACGTCGTGCACGCCGACGTCGCCCGGGAGGGGGCCAACGTCCTCGTCGACCGGCTCCGGGACCTCGGGGTCCACGAGGGTGGGACCCTCCAGATCGAGCCGGTCACGACGTGGGTCTCGCGCGCCGGCTTCGAGGCCGACGAGGAGACGCCCGGGAGCAGCGCCGACGCCGTCGTCTGGGCCCAGGTCGCCCAGCGTTCCTACGACGACAGCGAGCTGAACTGGACCTTCCTGTCCTTCATGTCGCTCGCCACCCTCATCGCCGGCATCGCGATCGTCCTCGACTCGCAGATCCTCGTCATCGGGGCGATGGTGCTCGGTCCCGAGTTCGGGGCGATCGCCGCCCTCGGCGTCGCGCTCGTGCGACGACGCCCGCTCCTGCTCGCGGTCGCGGCCCGCGCGCTCGTCGTCGGCTTCGTCGTGGCCATCGCCGTCACGTGCCTCGCCGGTCTGGCCGGCCGGGCCCTCGGGTGGATCACCCTCGACGACATCTCCGGCGACCGACCGGCCACCCACTTCATCTACTCGCCCGACAAGTGGTCGTTGATCGTCGCGGTCCTCGCGGCTGCCGCCGGCGTGCTGTCGCTGACGTCGGCCAAGCTCGGTGGCCTCAGTGGCGTGTTCATCTCGGTGACGACGATCCCGGCCGCCGGCAACGTCGCGCTCGGGCTCGCCTTCGGGGCGTGGGGCGAGGTGCGCGGCAGCGGCCTCCAGCTCGTCGTCAACATCGTCGGGATGGCGCTCGCCGGCTGGCTCACCCTCGCGCTCCAGAAAGCCGTGTGGTCGCGGGTGCCGGCACCGCGGTCGCACTCGAGGCTGAGCCGCCGGATCCATGCGGAGCCGCGACCGCCCGGCTAGCGTCGAGCCCGTGATGACGCCGCCCGCGGACTTCTCGACCGACCTGCTCGCCGCGGCCCTGCGCGAGATGTGGGTCCTCGAAGTCCGTGAGATCACCTATGTGCCAGTCGGTTTCGGCAGCCACCACTGGCGGGTCGACGCGCACGAGGACGGCCGCTGGTTCGTGACGCTCGACAACTACTCCGGCGCCGGGGCCGACGTCGAGCGCGGCGGCGCCCTCAGCTCGGCGTTCCGGACCGCCCGGGCCCTCGCCGGCTCCGGGCTGGCCTTCGCCGGCTTCACGGAGTCGTTGTCGTCGGTCGGGGCGCGGGCGTCGGCAGCGTGAACGTCGTCGTCAGCGCACCGTTGACGAGCGAGAGCAGGATGCCGGTCTCCTGACGGATGACGGCGTACCGGCTCTGGGCCACCGGCGAGTTCGCCGTCGCCTCGTCGGACGCGGCGCGGGCGAAGAGTCCGAGCGACCCCAGCCGGCCGTAGTAGCTCGGCGCGTCCAGGCCCGGCGGAGGACCGTTCGCGCCGAGCCGCTCGAGGTGCTGGGCCATGAGGTCGAGCTGGAGCGCGGCGGCGTTGCCGGACAGCGCCATCCGGTCGAGCAGCCGCACGTCGACGACGAGGTTCGAGTAGTCAGCCAGCGCAGCGGGCCGGTTGAAGACGGTGCTCGTCGTCAGGCTCGGTCTCGGGAGTGCCGTGACGGTGACCGTCGGCGTGGCGAGGACCGTCGCCGTCCTCACGACCGTCGTCGTCGCGGTGACGGTACTCGTGTCGACCTCCGTCACCGTCACCGTCTCGGTCGGCACCGGCGTGCCCGTGGAGCCGGCCACCTGGCTGAGGTCGATCTCGGGCTTGCCGGACGAGCACCCGACGAGGGCGAGGGCAGCCGACAGCGCCAGGGCTGTGGCGACCTTGGCTCGGCGCACGACCGGCTCCTGTGCTCGACGTGGACAGTGGGTCGATTGTCATCGTTGGGCCGCCGCCGTGGGACCGAATGCGCGAATCGTCCGGTCAGGTGCGCGCCGCCGCGAGCTGCGGGCGCGTGAGGAAGAGCGCGCCGTCGAGCCGCGCCCCGCGCAGGTCGGCGTCGCGCAGGTCCGCACCGAGCAGGTCGGCCCACCGCAGGTCTGCGTCGCGCAGGTCCGCCGCGATGAGCAGCGCGCCCCGGAGGTCGGCCGTGCGCAGGTCACGGCCGCGGAGGTCGGCGGCGACGAGGTCGGCCCCGGCCCGCAGCCGCCGGGCAGGAGGGCGTATGCCGTCACGCCGCCTCCGACGTGCGCGTGCCGTCGCGCTGGCGGCCCGCAGCAGGCCACCGACCCGGGACCGCACGGCGACGAGGTCCACGGCGAGCAGCTGGTCCGGAGACCCGGCCGTCGAGGTCCTGACCTCCTCGGCGGACGCGGCGAGGCCGGACCGGGTCGGCTCGTCCGGGTCGAGCGCGAGGGCCTCGCCGAGGTGGGCGAGCATCTCGTGCAGCTGGCGCACGACGGGCAGGACGGCATACATCGTCGGGGCGGTCTCGGGGGCCTCGCGCCACGAGACGCCGCCGAAGGTCACCTGCGAGACCTGCTGGCCGGCGCCGAAGCAGTCGAACGTCACGCACCCGCGCCACCCGCCCTCGAGGAGCCGGTCGTGGATGCCGCACCGGTGGTCGGCGAGGAGGTTGCGGCAGGGCTCACCGCCGGACTTGTCGACGGGGAAGTCGGCCGACCGGGCGAAGGGGAGGGCGACGCAGCACAGGCCGAAGCACCGCGAGCAGTCGGCCTCGAGCGCCGGCGCCCCGTGGGAAGGGGTGCTCACGGCAGCTCGTTGCTGACCATCGTCGTGCGGTCCGTCCCGCCGCCCCCGCCGTCGTCGTCGTCGGCGTAGCGCAGCGCGTCGACGGTGCCGAGCGGGAGCTCCACCGTGTCGGGCGTGACCGTCACTGCGGACACGGGGAAGGACGCGTGGCCCTGGAGCTGGAGCCACGTCGTGCGCCCCTCCTCGATCTCCCCGTCGCGCCGGCCGTCGGTCCCGATCCGCCAACGCTGCAAGGTCGCTCCGTCCTCGTCCGGGGCGACGAACCGGTTGACGCGCTGCCACGGCGGTCCCTCGGCGGGCTCCACGAGGTGGGTGGTCGTGCGTCCGTCGGGACACCCCGCGCGGATCTCGTCGGCGGTGACCGGCGTCGGTGCGGTGCCCGGTGCGAGCACGTGGGGATCGCTCATCCCGCCAGTATCACGGGCCGTCGGGCGCCCCGTCACCGTCGAGGTCGACGACGAGCTTGCCGAGCGTGCCGTTCGCGAAGTCGGCCAGGGCGGAGGGCGTGCCGTGAGCGAGCAGGCGCGCTGGATCGCCACGGACGTCAGGCGGTCGACCTGGTTCGCGGCGAGCCGGCCGGGCAGCGCCGGGGTGGGGGTGTTCGCGGATCGGTGAAACGCGCCGTCAGAGCAGCGAGCTGGGGTCGTCCGGGATGTCGGCGGCATACGACTGGAGCAGCTGGAGCGGCACGATCTCGAGCGCGCGCTCGTGCGTGGCGGCGAGGAAGACCGGCGCGGCGGCGCCGTCCTGGTGGGCCTCGAGCCATCGGCTCGCGACGACGCACCACCGGTCGCCCGGCGTCAGGCCGGGGAAGCGCCACTCAGGACGGGGCGTCACGAGGTCGTTGCCGACGCTGCGCTGGTGCTCGAGGAACTCGGTCGTGACGACGACGCAGACGGTGTGGCTGCCCCGGTCCTCGGGCCCGGTCGTGCAGTAGCCGTCGCGGTAGAAGCCGGTCAGCGGGTCGGTGCCGCAGGCCTCGAGCTCGCCGCCGAGCACGTTCCGTTCCCGAGCTGCCATGACCCAAACCTAGTGGCGGGCTGCTCGCTAGGCTGGCCCCATGCTGGGAGTGAAGGACTACGAGCAGGACTACATCGACGCCTGCCGGTCGCGGGTCGAGACCCAGGTCGTGATGTTCCACGAGGTGGCGCAGGCCGCACGCGACCACGGTGACGCCGACGTCTCCCACCTCGAGGGCGCGCTCGAGTCGCTCGAGTACGAGTACTTCAACAACATGCTCATCGTCCTCGACGGCTACTTCGTCCACCGCCTGCGCGGCGTCGAGGGCAAGGACGGCAACGCGCTCAACGAGGTGCGCGTGCTCGTGCGCTCGCTCATGGAGAACGGCGGCACCGTCATGGCCGACCCGCAGATCCGGCTCGACCCGGCGCGCAGCGTCCTCGGCCTGGAGGTCGGTGCCCCCATCACGCTGACCCTCCAGAAGTACCGCCGGATCTCCGACGCCTTCCTCCGCGAGATCGAGAACAAGTTCTCGCGCGACGACTGACCGGGACCCACCGCCCTCCCGTCCGACATGCCCGCAGATCGAAGGAGATCCGCCGTGCCCCGCGCTCCGATGTCCGCCGAGGTGCGACGTGACGCCGTGGGGGTCCCGCACCTGCGCGCCGGCGACGTCATGGAGCTGGCCCGCCTCCAGGGGCGCATCACCGCCCTCGACCGGGCGTGGCAGGTCGAGCACCACCGCTGGCGGATGGAAGGGCGGACGGCCGAGTACGTCGGCGCGCACGGGCTGCCCTGGGACCGGTTCGCCCGGCAGGTGCTGCTCGAGCCGACGGTGCGGCGCTGCTTCGAGCGGCTCGACCGTGAGACGCGGACGTGGCTGACGGCATACGTGGACGGCGTCAACGAGACCCTCGCCGAGGGGCTCGCGGGCACGCCCGAGGTCGCGCTGCTCGGGCTCCAGTCGTATGCCGCCGCGCCCCGCCCGTGGGAGCCGTGGACGCCGCTCGGCATCTTCTGGGGCATCCACCTGCTCTTCGGGACCTTCCCGGCCAAGCTCTTCAACGCGCACGTCGCCGACCGTCTCGGCGCCGAGGCCCTCGCCCTGTTCCACGCCGAGGGCGTCGAGCGGGCCGAGGCCTCGGGGAGCAATGCGTGGGTCATCGGCGGGGAGCGCACGGCGAGCGGGCTGCCCCTCCTCGCGGGTGACCCGCACCGCACGATCGAGCTGCCCGGCTGCTACCAGCAGGTCGGCCTGGCCTGCCCCGAGTTCGACGTCGTCGGCTTCACCTTCCCGGGGGTGCCCGGCGTGCAGCACTTCGCCCACACGGGCACCGTCGCGTGGGGCATCACGAACGCCATGGCCGACTACCAGGACCTGACGCTCGAGTCCCTCGGTCACGTCGGCCACGGGCCCGACGGATCGCCGCTGCTCAAGGCGCGCGGCATCGACGGGTGGGAGCCGGTGCGCGCCTCGACCGAGACGCTGAGGGTGCGCGGCGAGGCTGACGTGACCGTGCCCGTCGTCGTCACCTCTCGCGGGCCGGTCGTCACCGGCCTCGAGGCGGAGATCGAGCGGCTCGTCGCCGAGGCCGAAGCACCGCCGCAGTGGACCGACGAGAGCGTCCAGCCGCGCCGGGCCCACCCGGCCGCCCACAGCCTGCGCACGCCGACCCACGTCGAGGAGGACCTCGGCTTCGGCGCCCTCCTGCCCCTCCTTCGGGCGCGGACGGTCGCCGACGTCGAGGAGGCCCTGTCGCGCTGGGTCGAGCCGGTCAACAGCGCGCTCGTCGCCGACGACACGGGTCGCGTCCGTCACCTCGTCGTCGGTCGCGTGCCCGAGCGCGACGAGGTCGGGGCGGTGCTGCCCGTCCCGGCGTGGGACCCCCGGCACATCTGGCACGGCTACCGGCGGGGGCCCGGCAGCGACGTCGACGACGTCATGGTCAGCGCCAACGACCGGGCCAGCGGCGGCGGGCTCGGGGTGGAGTACGCAACGCCCTTCCGGGCCGGTCGCATCCGCGAGCTCGTCGAGTCGGGGGAGCAGCTGACCGTCGACGACTGCGCGGCGATCCACGTCGACACCCGCAACGGACAGGCCGACCTCATGCGCGAGCTCGTCGCGGCGGCAGAGGTCACGGGGGCCGCCGCCGCCGTGCGGTCCGAGCTGCTCGCCTGGGACGGCCACAGCGACACCGGCAGCCGCGGTGCCGCGCTCTTCGCCGCCTGGCGCACGGCGCTCGTGCGGTGGTTCTCCGAGCACCCGGTCCTCTCCGCGCTGCACGAGCCGAGCGGCCACTCCCGCATCTTCGCCGCGTGGACCGACGTCGTGACGCAGATCGGGGTGGGCTGGCACTCGATGGCGCACCTCGGTCCGGCCCACGGCATCGAGGTGCGCGAGGGCGTATGCGTCGCGCTCGAACACGTCGCGGCGCACCATGACTCGCTGACGACGTGGGGCGAGCGACACTGGCTCGACCCGGTCCACGCGCTCGACGCGACCGGGCGGGCGCCCCACGTCCCGCGCGACCCCGTCGGTGGCGACAAGGGCTGCGTCCTCGCGGCGGCGAGCGCGCCCGGGGTGACGGACCACTGCTACGGCGGACCGGTGGCGCGCTACGTCTGGGACCTCGCCGACCGCGAGGCGAGCCGCTGGGTCGTGCCCTTCGGCGCGAGCGGAGACGCCCGCGACCCGCACTTCGCCGACCAGACGCCGGCGTGGCTCGCCGGCGAGCTGCATCCGGTGCAGCCGGCGACGGGCACGGGGGCCACTGAGGGCACCGGGTAAAGGAGTACTTTGCCCGTCTTTTACTATTTGCGGTACAAAACATGACTTTACGACGTACTGTTCGGGCGTAGGCCCCTCGAACAGGCCCCGCGAATCGCAGGAGTAGTGAGTCTGGTGACGACGAGCATGACGCCCACGCACGGCGATCCGTTGCGCCACGGCTCGAGGCCGCTCTCCGACGGCGACCACGAGCGCTGGCTCCCCGACCCGTCCTGGCCCGTGCCGCCCCGCGGGTGGCAGCTCTGGGCCGCCGCCGGCTCGACCGCGCGCCCGGGACGCGCCGGAAATATCGACTCCCGACCGATCGATGACGAGTCGAACTCGCACCCGAGGCCCCGGATCGACGACACTGTCGACGTGAAGTCCGAAATGCCCTATTTGGCGGTTCTCGAGGATGCCTCGTTCACGCTGCCGACCCGCCCGAGCGCCCTCGTCGACCACGGGCGGGTCGACCTGCTCGCCGACCGTCCGGCGCGACGGGTCCCGGAGGGCGCGGTCGCGGGCTTCGCGGTCCTCGGTGCCCTCGTCCTCTTCAGCTGCCTCGTCGGCGGCCTGACCGGCGGCCTCATCGTCATGGGCGTCTCGACCCTGCTCGCGGCGAGCGCGGCCCTCGTTCGTGGCCACCTCTCGCTGTCGCGGGTCGGCGGCCAGCGCGGCGCCGGGCTGCTCCTCGGAGCGGCCGTCACCGCCCTCATCCTCGGGTCGGTCGCGACGCACGACCGTCGCCCCGGTGTCGAGGTCCTGCCGAGCGCGCCGGTGCCGGTCAGCTCCGACCGCGTCACCGACACCCAGACGGCGTATGCCGCCGTCCCCCGGACGCCGTCCGCGACGTCGGTCGCGTCCACGGCGCCGACCCCGCGTGCCATCCGCTCGACCGAGGCCGCTGCTGCGGCCGGGCCGACGCCTGTCGTGCCCACCGTTCCCACTGAGCCGGCCGAGCGGGCTGAGCCGGCCGAGTCGGACGAGCCGGTCGTCCCGGCCTCCGAGGTCACCCCCGCCGCCACGCCTCGGGCCGACGCGTCGGCCCTGGCGTCGGGCTCGAGGACCGGTGGCGAGGCTCTCACCCTCAAGCCCGACGCGCTGAGCCCGTCGGCGGTCGCGCCAGCCGGCGGCACGGGCCCGAAGGGGTCCACGAACGACAAGGGCGGCAAGAGCAGCAAGAGCGACAAGAGCGACAAGGCCCCGAAGAGCCCGAAGGGCCCCAAGACCTCGAAGGCCTCCAAGGACGCGAAGAACAACGGCGCGAAGAACAACGGCGCGAAGAACAACGGCGCGAAGAACAAGAACGGCAAGGACAAGAACGGCAAGGCGTCGGACGGCAAGGCGTCGGACGGCACGGCGAACGCCAACCCGCAGCCCAAGCTCTCCGAGGCCGGCATCGGCGGGTCGGGTGCGGCGACGACGTCGGTCACCGGCTTCTCGACGACCCCCGCGACGCGTGCCCACGCGGCCACGCTCCGGGCCGTCGCGGCCCTCCCGGTCCGCTGACCGGTCGACGTCGGGACGTGCCCCAGGGGGTATGCCGTCGCGCCACGGTCCCCGGACGCGATCGAGGTGCTCTCGAGCGCCCCGGACCTGTGCCACAGTGACCTCGTGGGGAATTCAATGACCCGGGTCACGATCATCTGGTTCGTCGGCGCCGCGGTCGTGGGGGCGGTTGCCGGCGGCCTGCACCTGCTCCGTTCCTCGATCGGTGGCGCGCACACCGGGTCGGCGCTCGCCGTGTCGGCCTTCGCCCTGACCGCCCTCGCGGCCGCCATGCTCTTCCACGGCGTCATGCTGGCGGCGCGTGAGCAGGACGCCGCAGCCGGGCCCGAGCCCCGCTTCGTGGACGAGCCGCAGGACGAGCTCGGGCGCACGCAGGGCGAGTCGGCCGGCGCCGTGCCCGACCCCTTCGAGCCGGACCAGAGCTCGTCCGACGGGCCGGCGGTCTACACCTTCCGCGGCGGCAAGCCGGTGGGCGACCGCTCCCACCGTCCGGACCGGCGCGACCGCTCGCCGCGCAGCTGACCGCACCGTCACACCCTCCGGGCACAATGGCGGGATGAGCACGGGCCCCACCCACTGGGTGCTGCACGTCGACCTCGACCAGTTCATCGCGGCGGTCGAGGTGCTGCGCCGGCCCGAGCTCGCCGGGCGGCCGGTCATCGTCGGGGGTCGCGGCGACCCCACCGAGCGGGCCGTCGTGTCCACGGCGAGCTACGAGGCCCGCGAGTTCGGTGTCGGGTCCGGTATGCCGCTGCGCCTCGCCGCGCGCAAGGTGCCGGAGGCGGTGATCCTGCCCGTCGACGCCCCGGCCTACACCGAGGCGTCCGAGCGCGTCATGGACACCCTGCGCGGCCTCGGCGCCGTCGTCGAGGTGCTCGGCTGGGACGAGGCCTTCCTCGGGGTCGAGACCGACGAGCCCGAGGCCTTCGCCGAACGGGTGCGCGCCGCGGTGCTCGACGCGACGTCACTGCACTGCTCGGTCGGCATCGGCGACAACAAGGTGCGCGCCAAGATCGCCACCGGCTTCGGCAAGCCCCGCGGCGTCTTCCGGCTGACCCGCGAGACGTGGTTCGAGGTCATGGGCGACCGACCCACGATCGACCTGTGGGGCGTCGGGTCCAAGGTGTCCAAGCGCCTGTCCGGTCACGGCATCCACACCGTCCGCGAGCTGGCCGATGCCGACGAGGCCGTCCTCGTCGGCGAGTTCGGTCCGCGCATGGGGGTCTGGTACTCCCAGCTGGGCCGCGGCATCGGGTCCGCCGTCGTCGACGACTCCCCGTGGATCGCCCGCGGGCACAGCCGCGAGACCACGTACCAGAGCAACCTCACGACCCCTGACGAGGTGCGCGAGGCCGTGCGTGACCTCGCCTCCCAGGTCTTCGACGACACCGTCAAGGAGGGGCGCCCGGTCTTCCGGGTCACGCTCAAGGTGCGCTACGCCCCGTTCTACACGCAGACCAAGGCCCGCAAGCTGCCGGCGCCGACGAGCGACCGCGCCGACGTCGTTGCGGCCGCTGTCGCCCTCACCGCGTCGCTCGACCCCGGGCGAGAGGTGCGGTTGCTCGGCGTCCGAGCCGAGATGGTCATGCCCGAGGGGGGCGACCCGGTCGAGCGCACCCCGGTGCGCGGTCGGCTCTGAGCGTCGGTCGCTCTCATCTTCGTCGCCTACGGTCGTCCGCATGCCTTCTCGAGATGACAGCGCGATGGACGTCCGGCGGCGGTTCGGCGGCGAGCCGGCCACCGGGGTCCTGTCGACGGTCGCGGTCGTCGTGGTCGTCGTCGCGCTGCTCTTCGTCGTGCGCGACGCCGCCTACCGTGCCACGGCATCCGGGGCGGTGGCACTGCCGTCGGTCGTCGGTGGTGTCTTCGAGGTGGTCGGCGAGCTCGGGATCATCGTCCTCGCCGGTGTCGCCGTCGTGCTCACGTGGCGGGCCCGCTCACGAGGGCTCGAGCACCTCACGGTCGCGGTGGTGGCCGCGGTGTCGACGGTGGCGGCCTACGTCCTGAGCGAGGTCGTCAAGGGGTTCGTGCGCGAGGAGCGGCCGTGCCGGACGCTCTCGGTGCGGACCGTCGCGTCCTGCCCCGCCGCCGGCGACTGGTCGTGGCCGAGCAACCACGCGACGATCGCCGGCGCCCTCGCCACCGCCGTGGTCGTCATGGCACCGGTGTGGTGGCGGCTCGTGGTCCCGCTCGCCCTGGCCGTCGGGGCCTCGCGCGTCCTCACCGGCGCGCACTACTGGCACGACGTCGTCGCCGGCCTCGCGGTCGGGGTGCTCGTGGTCTGGTTCGGCACGTGGGCGCTGGCACCGCTGGCTCACCGGCTGCTCGTGCGCTCGGTGGCGTCCGGCCCGCCGGCGTGGCGTCGACTGCTCGGGCAGCGCTACGTCCCGAGGTATGCCGCGACGGACCGTCCGGACCACGACGCGGACGACGACGCGGACGACGCCGCGGGCGACGACGCGGGCGACGACGCGGGCGACGACGCGGACCAAGAGCGCGAACGGCCCCAGACCGACTGAGCTCGGTTCGGACCCGGGCGGGCTGGACGCGGCGTGAGCCACCGCGCCGGCCCGAGGGCGATGCTCGCGATGGGATTCTTCGGCTTCGCGACGGGGCCGGGACTGCAGATGCGGGTCCTCACCCACGCGACCGGGTCGCCGACCCTCGCGTCCTCCGCCAACATCGCCGCGTTCAACGTCGGCAACTTCCTCGGCGTCCGGGTCTCCGGCCTCGCCATCAGTGCCGGCCTCGGCTGGACGTCCCCGCTCTGGGTGGGTGCGGCCTTCGCGACGCCGGGACTCGTCGTCCTCCTCGCCGCCAGCGGGCCGCTCGGTCAGAGTGCGGCGGCCACCGACCGACCGGCGGTGCGGCCGCTGAAGAGGCAGCCGCCGAGGAAGGTCCCCTCGAGGGAGTTGTAGCCGTGCATGCCCCCGCCGCCGAATCCGCTCACCTCGCCCGCCGCATACACCCCGGCCAGCGGCTCGCCGCCGGCGCGGAGCACCCGGCCGGCCAGGTCGGTCTCGAGTCCGCCGAGCGTCTTGCGGGTCAGGATGTTGAGACGCACCGCGATGAGCGGACCCGCCTTCGGGTCGAGCAGCTTGTGCGGTGTCGCGACGCGGATCAGCCTGTCGCCGCGGTAGCTCCGCGCCCCGCGGATCGCGGTGACCTGGGCGTCCTTGGTGAAGTCGTTGTCCATCTCGTTGTCACGCGCGACGATCGTGCGCCGCAGTGACTCGACGTCGATGAGGTCGTCTCCGGTGAGGGCGTTCATGCCTCGGACGAGCTCGTCGAGCGTGTCGGCCACGACGAAGTCCTCGCCGTTCCGCTTGAACGCCTCGACGGGGGCGGGTGCACCCTTGCGGGCTCGCCCGAGGACCTGCTTGACGTCCTTGCCCGTGAGGTCGGGGTTCTGCTCCGATCCGGAGAGGGCGAACTCCTTCTCGATGATGCGCTGGGTCAGCACGAACCACGAGTAGTCGTGCCCGCTGCGCATGATGTGGCCCAGGGTGCCGAGGGTGTCGAAGCCCGGGAAGTAGGGCGCCGGGAAGCGTCGTCCGCGGGCGTCGAGCCACATCGACGAGGGCCCGGGCAGGATGCGGATGCCGTGGTTGTCCCACACGGGGTCCCAGTTGCGCAGGCCCTCGGTGTAGTGCCACATCCGGTCGGGGTTGATGATGTTGCCGCCGGCGGACTGCGTGATGCCGAGCATCCGGCCGTCGACGTGTGCGGGGACGCCGGCCACCATCCGGGCCGGCGGCGAGCCGAGCCGCTCGGGCCAGGCGCGGCGCACGAGGTCGTGGTCGCCGCCGATGCCGCCACTCGTCACGATGACGGCCTGGGCCGTGATCTCGAAGTCGCCGACCTCCTCGCGGCTGCTCGGCCGACCCCGGTCGACGCCGTCGGGCGCGAGGAGGCGACCGCGTACGCCGGTGACCGTGCCAGCCGTCTCGACGAGCCCGTCGACGCGGTGACGGAAGGCGAAGGTGACCCGCCCGCTCGCCACGGCTGCCCGGACCCGTCGCTCGAACGGCTCGACGAGACCCGGGCCGGTGCCCCACGTGATGTGGAAGCGCGGCACCGAGTTGCCGTGGCCGTCGGCCCGACCGTCACCGCGCTCGGCCCAGCCGACGACGGGGAAGAGGCGGTGGCCCTGCTCGTGGAGCCACGAGCGCTTCTCGCCGGCGGCGAAGTGGAGGTATGCCTCCGCCCACTTGCGCGGCCAGAAGTCCTCGTCCCGGTCGAACTGGGCCGAACCCATCCAGTCCTGCGTCGCGAGCTCGAGGCTGTCCTTGATCCCCATCCGCCGCTGCTCGGGGCTGTCGACGAGGAAGAGCCCGCCGAAGCTCCAGAAGGCCTGACCGCCCAGCGACTGCTCGCCCTCCTGGTCGACGAGCACGACCCGCTTGCCGCGGTCGGCGAGCTCCGCGGTGGCGACGAGTCCGGCCAGGCCGGCTCCTACGACGACGACGTCGGCATCCATGGTCAGAGCATGCCATCACTCGTCGACGTTCTGGCGAGGGCCGGGTCGGGTGCGGCCCAGTGCCGACCCGGACGGCTCACTGGCCGGTGGCTCCGTCGACGCACTCGCGGAGCAGGTCCGCGTGACCGCAGTGACGGGCGTACTCCTCGATGAGGTGGACGAGGACCTCGCGCAGGTTGATCGGGTTCGTCGGGTCGAGGCTGACGAGGTCGAGCGCCTCCGCGTCGGCCACGAAGGCGTCGCCGTTGGCCGTCTCCTCGCGCCAGCGAGCCCAGGCCTCCGCGACGACGGCGTCCTCGCCGACGGCACCGGTGAAGTCGGCGTCGCGGTCGTCGGCCCGGCGATAGAGGTAGGGCGTGTCCTCCCCGGCCATGACGCGCCGCCACCACGTCTGCTCGACCTGGGCCAGGTGGCGCACGAGTCCGAGCAGCGACATCGTCGACGGCGGCACCGAGCGAGTCGCGAGCTGCTCGGCCGTCAGACCGGAGCACTTCAGCTCCAGCGTGAGGCGGTAGTTCACGAGGTAGTCGAGCAGGGTCGTGCGCTCGTCCCCGAGGAGTGACTCCTGCGACCGCGGGTCGTCCTCGGGGTCGACCCACATGTCGGGATACTTCTTTCCGGCCATGCCGCCCATCGTGGTGCCCGGGGACGGCGCGCGCCAACGGATATCGGCAGGGCGGCATACGCTGTCGGCGAATCTGCCCGTGGCAGAGCGGGACTCCCATGGGAGGGCGGCCGGGCCACGCTGGGAGCATGACCGAACCACTCACGCCCTCGCCGCTGGACGACCAGCTGTCGATGCAGCTGCTGCACCAGCGGATCATCGTCCTCGGGGCCGAGGTCGACGACCCGATCGCCAACCGGATCACGGCCCAGCTGCTCCTGCTCTCGGCCCGCGACCCGCGCGCCGACATCAGCCTCTACGTCAACAGTCCCGGCGGCTCCGTCACCGCGGGCCTGGCCATCTACGACACGATGCGGCTCATCCCCAACGACGTCTCCACTCTCGCAGTGGGATTCGCGGCCTCGATGGGCCAGTTCATCCTCGGCGCGGGCACGCCCGGCAAGCGCTTCGCCCTGCCCAACGCGCGGATCATGATGCACCAGCCGTCCGCGGGCATCCAGGGGACGGCCGCCGACGTCGAGGTCCAGGCCGCCAACCTCAAGGCGGTCAAGCGTCGGGTCAACGAGCTGCAGGCCGAGCACACGGGACAGACCGTCGAGCAGATCACCCGCGACAGCGAGCGCGACCGCTGGTTCAGTGCGGAGGAGGCGGAGGCATACGGCATCGTCGACCATGTCGTCAGCTCCCTCGCGGACGTCCGCCCCGGCGGTGCCGAGCGGAAGGTGGGACTGCGGTGAGCAGCTACACGATCCCGTACGTCATCGAGCGCACCCCGGCGGGGGAGCGCAGCTTCGACATCTACAGCCGGCTGCTCCAGGAACGGATCATCTTCGTCGGCACCGAGATCGACGACGGCGTCGCCAACGTCGTCATGGCCCAGCTGCTCCACCTCTCCTACGTCGCTCCCGACCGGGAGGTGTCGCTCTACGTCAACAGCCCGGGCGGCTCGTTCACGGCGCTCATGGCCGTCTACGACACGATGCAGCTCGTCCAGGCCCCGGTCGCGACGTACTGCCTCGGGCAGGCGGCCTCCGCCGCCGCGGTGCTCCTCGCGGCGGGGGAGCCGGGACGCCGCTTCGCACTGCGCCACTCGAGGGTCCTGCTGCACCAGCCGTCCGCGGGCGGCCAGGGGACGGTGAGCGACCTCGCGCTGCAGGCCGACGAGCTCCTGCGGGTGCGCGCGCAGGTCGAGGAGGTGCTGAGCCACCACACCGGCCGGTCGGTCGACCAGCTCCGCCTCGACACCGACCGGGACAAGGTGCTGACGGCCCAGCAGGCCGTGGAGTTCGGCATCGTCGACCACGTCATCGAGCGGGCCACGGAGGTGGTTGCCGTCGGGGGATGAGGTGGACCGGGCGAGTTTCGCGGACAGGCCCAGCGGGTGGGTGCCGGAGTGCTGAGTGCACGGCCGAGTGACCCGGCGCCGAGGGCTCTCAACCGTTTGTCCGTCCTCGCCCGCCCCGGCCCGCCCACCGTCCGGCTCGGGCGACGTCACCCACGAGCCAACGGCAAGCTGTGGGGCGCCCTCGACACCGCGCTCGACCCGGACACGGCGGCCCAGCGTGCCGGCATCGCCTGGTTCGTCGTCAAGCCGACGATGTCCGCGGCGGGCCAGGCCACCGACGACGGGTTCACGAGCTACCAGGCCCAGGTGGGCAACCCGCCGCGCACCCGGTGGGGTGACGACGGCGCCGCCCCCGTCGACGGCAGCACGGTGTGGATCGCCAGCGACTACGTCGCGAGCGCCTGCGACTACTCGACGTGGGGTGGCCGCTTCTTCGGAGGCACCACCGGCGACCACAAGCTCGGCACCGGTGCGGACTCTCCGGGGGCGGCAGCGTCGCGCACCGCGCTCGGCAACGGGTCGACGCGGATCAGCCAGGTAACGCCGTAGCGGCATCGGGCAGGGGACGGGTTGCGGTGGCGCAGGGAGGCGCCACCGATGGGCCCGGTGCCGCTCAGGCGACGAGCAGCACCGGGCCCGTCGCTGCGTCCGAGGTGGTCGCGATGCTCGACCCGACGCGCGAGGTGAGGTCGAGGACGCGAGCTCCGCTTTCGGACGTGAGGTCGCGCAGCTCGCGGTGGGCAGCGCCGACGAGGCCGGTGATGCTGGAGCCGAGGGCGACGCAGACCGCCTCGAGCACCTCGGACGACGGTTCCTTGAGCCCCCGCTCCACCTCGGAGAGGTAGGCGACCGAGATGCCGGCGCGCCCGGCGACCTCGGCGAGGGTGCGTCCCTGGCGGGTGCGCAGGCCGCGCAGGAGCCGTCCGTAGACCTCGCGCAGCAGCGGCGTCCGGAAGGTGGTCTGGGGGCGCGGGGCGAGCTGGGTCATGGCGGTCTCCGATCTCGGTGCGTCCGTCCAGCGTCGCACGCGAGCGCTCGGATCGTGCCGACTGCGGCGACCGACGCCGTACGCCGTGGGCGAACTCCCGAAACATGTTGACGGCGTTCACTTCGTCGATGAGGCTTGTCGGTGGTGACGCCTAAGGTCGTCGCACGCCGCAACTCACACCTCTCATCCCACAGGCACGACTCACCGGGGAGCCTTCACATGACCATCACCACCGACGCGCGCGCCGTGCGCGACCGGTCCACGGGTCCGGCCATCGAGGCCGAGCACCTCGTCAAACGCTTCGGCGACATGACCGCCGTCGACGACGTCAGCTTCTCCGTGCCCCAGGGCACGGTCCTCGGTCTGCTCGGCCCCAACGGTGCCGGCAAGACCACCACCGTCCGCATGATGACGACTCTGAGCCGCCCGACGAGCGGCTCGGCCCGCGTCGCCGGCCACGACGTCGTCCGTGACCCCGAGCTGGTCCGCCGCAGCATGGGTCTCACCGGCCAGGCCGCCACGGTCGACGAGCTGCTCACCGGCCGCGAGAACCTCCGGATGATGGGCTCGCTCTACGGCCTGCCGGGGGGTGAGGTGCGCCGCCTGTCCTCCGAGCTGCTCGAGCGCTTCTCGCTCACCGACGCCGGCAACAAGGTGGTCAAGGACTACAGCGGCGGCATGCGGCGCCGGCTCGACCTCGCGGTCAGCCTCATCGCCACGCCGCCCGTCCTCTTCCTCGACGAGCCGACCACGGGCCTCGACCCGCGCAGCCGCGTCGAGCTGTGGGACGTGCTCCGTGGCCTCGTGCGCGACGGCACGACGCTGCTCCTCACGACGCAGTACCTCGAGGAGGCCGACCAGCTGGCCGACCGCATCATCGTCATCAACCACGGCCGCATCATCGCCCAGGGCACGCCGCTCGAGCTCAAGGACCAGTCGGGCAAGGCCGCCATCGTCCTCACCGTGTCCCACGCCGACCAGCTCGAGCCAGCACGCGCGCTGCTCGCCGCCCACGTCCCCGAGGTGCACGTCGACGTGGCGGCCCGCCAGCTGACCGCCCCGGCCGACGGGCTGTCCGACATGACGCGCGTCGCGACGGTGTTCGAGCGCAGCGAGATCGTCCTCGACGACCTGGGCCTGCAACGGCCCAGCCTCGACGACGTCTTCCTCAGCCTCACCGGCCACCGCGCCGAGCCGCCGTCGGGCGACGGCGCCGAGTCCTCCACCGAGCCCAGCACGCAGATCGAGGAGCAGCGATGACCGACTCCGCCGTCAAGGACGCCACGCGGGTGGCCCACGTCGAGCCCCACGACTTCCAGCCGCCGGGCTTCGTCCGTCAGGTCACGACGATGGTGTGGCGCAGCCTCAAGCACATCAAGCGACAGCCCGAGATGCTCACCGACGTCACGATCCAGCCGGTGATGTTCGTGCTGCTCTTCGCCTTCGTCTTCGGAGGCTCGATCGTCATTCCCGGCTTCAACTACCGGGAGTGGCTGATGCCCGGGATCATGGCCCAGACCATGGCCTTCTCGGCGTTCATCGTGGCGATCGGCCTCAACATGGACCTCGGCAAGGGCATCATCGACCGGTTCCGCTCGCTCCCGATCTCGAGGGGCTCGGTCCTCGTCGGACGCAGCATCTACAGCATCATCCACTCGAGCATCGGCATCTTCGTCATGTCGCTCACGGGCCTCGCGATCGGCTGGCGCATCCACAACGGCGTCGGCAAGGCGCTGCTCGCCTTCGCGCTGCTCCTGCTCTTCGGTTTCGCCATGATCTGGGTGGGCATCCTCGTCGGCTCGTCGATGCGCTCGCCCGAGGCCGTCAACGGCCTGATGTTCACGACGATCTTCCCGATCACGTTCCTGGCCAACACCTTCGCCCCGACCGTGGGCATGGCCGGGTGGCTGCGCACTATCGCCGAGTGGAACCCGATCAGCTCACTCGTCCAGGCGATGCGTGAGCTGTGGGGCAACGGGCCTGAGGCGCTGCCCGACGCCGCTCTGCCCCTCCACCATCCGGTCCTCACGACGGTGATCTGGTCAGTCGCGATCACCGCCGTCGTCGCCCCGCTGGCGGTGCGTGCCTTCATCCGCCGCACGACCGACTGAGGGTGGGAGCGACCTCCCGCCGGCTCCGCCGTCGGTTCAGACGGCCGGCATGCAGCGGATGACGGTGACGTGGCCCTCGAGGCGCACGGCCCCGGCCCCGTACGGCAGGAGCAGCACGTCGCCCCGTGCCACCTCGGTGGTGCGGGGCGCGTCCGTTCCCGTCGTCAGGCGGCCACGGCCGTCGACCACGACGACGACGGCGAACGCCGCGTCGCCGCCGGCCGGGGTGTCCGGCGTCGCGCTCAGCACCTCGGCCCGGAAGAACTCCGCCGCCTGCTCGGGCAGTGCGTGGCCCGCACCCGTCACGTCGACCCAGCGGCGCCGCAGCGAGGCGAGTCCGTCGGTGGTCAGGGGCCCGCGGTCGACGCTCTCGAGCGCGCGCGGGACCGTGAGCCCGAGGAAGGCGTGCGCCTCCTCGAGCCCGAACCGCCGGTGCTCGAGCATGACCGAGAGGTCGGTCGGCTCCTGGAGCTCGAGGACGAAGACGCCCTCACCGATCGCATGCGGCTGGCCGCCGGGCACGAGCAGGGCGTCACCCGGCGACACCTCGATCCGGTTGAGCGCGGCGAGGAGACGCTCGTCCTGGGCGTCGACGAGCTCGGCCAGCTCGTCGGGAGGCAGCTCGTCGCGGAAGCCCAGCCAGACGCAGGCACCCGGCTCCGCGTCGAGGACGATCCAGGCCTCCGTCTTGCCGTGGTCGCAGTCGAGGTGGGCCGCGGCGAAGGCGCGGTCGGGGTGGGAGTGGACGGGCAGGCGCTCACCGGCGTCGAGCAGCTTCGTCAGCAGCCCCGGCTCGATGCCGTGGCGGGTCACGTGATCGGCCCCGAGCCAGTGGTCGGGGTCGGCAGCCAGGGCGTCGGGCAGGGGCGTCCCGTCGGTGAGCACCGTGAGCCCGCCGCCGCCCTCGGCGAAGAGGCGCGTCGTCGACGCGAGCCAGTCCTCGGGGCGGTGGTCGTCGAAGCCCTCCGGCACCTCGAGGCCGCGGAAGGCGAGGATGCGCTCGCCGCCCCGGTAGAACCGGTGGGGCGTGTTGGGCGGCAGTCGGGTCGGGTCGGACACGGTGGTCTGGGACACGGTGCTGGTGCTCCTCGGTTCGGTCATCGGGTGGGGGTCCCGCGGCGGACGCCCGAGGCGCGGACGATGAGCCGCGTCGGCATGACGACGGTCTGGGCCTGCGACTCGTCGCCGAGCAGGCGGGCGAAGAGCTGCTGGGCAGCCTTCTGTCCCATGGCCGCCGGGTCCTGGTGCACGACGGTGACCGGGGGGTCGATGAGGGCGGCGAGCTCGAAGTCGTCGTAGCCGACGAGCGACAGCGGGAGCCGCAGCTCGCGCAGGGCGAGGAGGGCGGCGAGGGTGATGCGGTTGTTGCCGGTGATGACCGCGGTGATCGGCTCCGGGCCCGTCGTCCACTGGCTCAGCGACTCGTGCACGGAGGCCGGACTGTGCGGACCCATCGAGACGCGTGGGGTCGTGGGCAGTCCGAGGCTCTGCTGCGTCGTGACGAAGGCGTCGCGGCGCTGCCGGGCGGTCCAGAAGGCCGGGTCGTCGCCGTAGAAGGCGATGTTGCGGTGGCCGTGCGCGACGAGGTGCTCGACGGCGCTGCGGATGCCGCCGTGGTTGTCACTGAGGATCGTGTCGCGCGGGGTGCCCCGGACGGGACGATCCATGTAGACGATCGGCGTGTGGCTCGCCTCGAGCACGGCGTCCGAGGACGCGCTCTCGTCGGCCGGGACGACGACGATGCCGTCGACGCGGCGGTTCACGAGCGCCTCGATGACGGCGCGCTCACGCGAGGGCGAGCCCTCGGCCGATGCGGTGATGAGCTGGTGCTGGCGGATGCGCGCCTCGCGCTCGACGGCCGCGCCGACCTGCGAGTAGAAGGGGTTGGCGAGGTCCTCGACGACGAGGGCGATGGTGAAGGTGCGGCCCTGGCGCATGAGGCGGGCGCCGTCGTGGCGCCGGAAACCGAGTCGCTCGATGACGGCCCGCACCCGCTCGGCCGTGTCAGGACGCACGCCCGGCTCGTGGTTGACCACGCGCGAGACGGTCTTGACCGAGACGTGCGCCTCGGCGGCGACGTCGGCCATGGTCGGGCGGGCGGCTGTCCGGTGGTCAGACAACGCTGTCATGCCCGCAGTCTGGTCAGCGAGCGCTCGGATGGCAACGTCAGGGCGTCGTCGAGGGCCACCCCCACGCCGTTCTGTCCGATCCGATGTCCTGACCGGACAAGATCGGTTCGGGCTGTTGACGCCCTTTGTCGGGTACGGCGAGTCTCGGCCGGGTCGGAGGCGGCTCGGGGTCGCCGGCGGCGACCTGACATTCAGCACGGCTCAACGACGAGCACGGAGGAACCCATGCCCATGAGATCCGGGATCCACAGAGGCGTCATCGCCCTGGCAGTCCTGGCCACGTCGACCGCGGGTGCGGTCGCCGGTCCTGCTTCAGCGAACGCCGCCGGCAGCCCTGCCGCGGCGCCGCTCTCAGCACCCACCGCCGTCGCGGGCGCGGGTGACTTCTCGACCTCGTTCGAGACCGGCCAGGCGCAGCCGGCGCTCTCGACCGTCGAGTCCGGTCCCGCCGGCCCGCGGCAGCAGAACGTCTCCGGCACGGCGAGCGCCAACGGCAGCCTCCTCGGCTCGGTCGTCGGCGTCACCGCGAGCGCGGAGAACACCCCGGGCGAGGTCGCGGCCAACCTCGCCGACGCCAACCCCGACAGCAAGTGGCTGGCCTTCGCCTCGAGCGGCTGGGTGCGCTACCAGCTCGGCACGCCGGCCAAGGCCGTCCGCTACTCGCTGACGTCGGCCAACGACTCCCCGGAGCGGGACCCCAAGGACTTCACGCTCCAGGGGTCGGCCGACGGCACGACGTGGACCGACCTCGACCGCCGCACGGGCATCGACTTCTCGGGACGCTTCGCCACGCGCACGTTCGACGTCACGACGGCGGGGACGTACGCGTACTACCGGCTCAACGTCACGGCAATCCACTCCGGGGGCACGGTCCAGCTCGCCGACTGGGACCTCTCCGACGGCAGCACGGGCTCGGGCCCGGCGACGCCGATGAAGACGATCGTCGGCTCGGGTCCCATCTCGGGCTTCAACATCAAGCCGCTCGTCGGCTGGACCGGCGTCAAGGCGCTGCGCTACTCCGGTGGCCACACCGCCGACGGCCGCGGCTACGCGTGGAACCGGCTCTTCGACGTCGACCTGCCGGTCACGTCGAGGACCCAGCTGAGCTACAAGATCTTCCCCGACATGATCTCGGGCGACCTCGAGTACCCGTCCACGTATGCCGCCCTCGACGTCCGCTTCACCGACGGCACCTACCTGTCCGACCTCGGCGCCGACGACCAGCACGGTGTCGCGGGCAGCCCGAGCGGCCAGGGCAAGGGCAAGATCCTCTACGCCAACCAGTGGAACGCCGTCGCGCTCGACGTCGGCAAGGTCGCCGCGGGCAAGACGATCGACCGCGTCCTCGTCGGCTACGACAACGTCGGAGGGGCCACGAAGGACACCCGCTTCGGCGGCTGGATCGACGACGTCGCGGTCCAGGCCGACCCGGCGGCCATCGACGGATCGGACCTGACGAACTACGTCGACGTGCGACGCGGCACCAACGCCTCGGGCGGCTTCTCTCGCGGCAACAACCTGCCGATCAGCGCGGTGCCCAACGGCTTCACCTTCTTCACCCCGGTGACGAACGCCACCTCGCAGTCGTGGGAGTACTACTACCAGGCGCAGAACAATGCGGCGAACCTCCCTGTCCTGCAAGGCCTTGCGGTCTCGCACGAGCCGAGCCCGTGGATGGGTGACCGCAACCAGATGTCGGTCATGCCCTCCATCGCGACGGGCACCCCGACGGGCAGTGCGTCCGGCCGGGCTCTCGCCTTCGACCACGCGACCGAGGTGGCCCATCCCGACTACTACAAGGTGGCTCTCGCGGGCGGCCTCACCGCCGAGACGGCACCGGCCGACCACGGCGGCGTCTACCGGTTCACCTTCCCCGCATCGGCGAGCAAGGGCAGCCTCGTCGTCGACACCATCGACGACAGCGGCACCTTCACCGTCGACGCGGCCACCGGCTCCATGACGGGCTGGGTCGACAACGGCAGCGGCCTGTCCGCGGGCCGGAGCCGGATGTTCGTCTACGGCACCTTCGACCGGCCGGCCACAACGGTGGGCACGGCGCCGGCTGGTCACGTGGGCACCCGCTACGCCTCCTTCGACACGAGCACGAACAAGCAGGTCGTCCTCAAGCTGTCGACGTCGTTCATCTCGCTCGACCAGGCGAAGAAGAACCACGCCCTCGAGCTCGCGGCCCGCGACTTCGACGCGGTGCGTGCCGCGGCCAAGACGGCCTGGAACGCCCGCCTCGGCGTCGTCAGCGTCAAGGGCGCCAACGACACCGAGCGGACGACGCTCTACTCCAACCTCTACCGGCTCAACCTCTACCCCAACAGCCAGTTCGAGAACACCGGCACGGCTGCGGCCCCGCGCTACCAGTACGCGAGCCCCGTTGCGGCCAAGAGCGGTTCGGCCACGGCGACGACGACGAACGCCGCCGTCAAGGACGGCAAGATCTACGTCAACAACGGCTTCTGGGACACCTACCGCACCGTGTGGCCGGCCTACAGCCTGCTCTACCCGGAGGTGGCGGCCGAGATCGCCGACGGCTTCGTGCAGCAGTACCGCGACGGCGGCTGGGTCGCGCGGTGGAGCTCGCCGGGCTACGCCGACCTCATGACCGGCACGAGCTCGGACGTGGCGTTCGCCGACGCGTACGCCAAGGGCGTCAAGCTGCCCGACCCGCTCGCGGCCTACGACGCCGCCGTCAAGAACGCGACGGTCCTGCCGACGTCGAGCGCGGTCGGTCGGAAGGGTCTCGACACGTCCACCTTCCTCGGCTACACGAGCACCGACACGGGCGAGAGCGTCTCGTGGGGTCTCGAGGGCCTCGTCAACGACTTCGGCATCGGCACCATGGCGGCCAAGCTCGCCAAGGACCCGGCCACGCCGACGTCGCGCCGCGCCCAGCTCGCCGAGGAGTCGAGGTACTTCCTCGAGCGGGCGACGCACTACGGCAACCTCTTCAACCCGAAGGTCGGCTTCTTCCAGGGCCGCGGCGCCGACGGCACCTTCCCGTCGAGCTTCGACCCCGAGGACTGGGGCGGCGACTACACCGAGACGAACGCCTGGAACTTCGCCTTCCACGCGCCGTTCGACGGCAACGGCCTCGCCAACCTCTACGGCGGCCGTGACGCGCTCGCGAAGAAGCTCGACACCTTCTTCTCGACGCCCGAGACGGCGACGAAGCCCGGCGGCTACGGCGGCGTCATCCACGAGATGCTCGAGGCCCGCGACGTCCGCATGGGCCAGCTCGGCCAGAGCAACCAGGTGAGCCACCACATCGCCTACATGTACGACTGGACCGGCCAGCAGTGGAAGACGGCCGAGAAGGTCCGCGAGATCATGCGTCGCCTCTACGTCGGCGGCGAGATCGGCCAGGGCTACCCCGGTGACGAGGACAACGGCGAGATGTCGGCGTGGTACGTGCTCTCCTCGCTGGGCATCTACCCGCTGCAGGTCGGCTCGGCCAACTGGGCCATCGGCTCGCCGAAGTTCGACCAGGTCACGGTCAAGCGCACGCAGGGCGACCTCGTCGTCAACGCGCCCGGCAACTCCGAGCGCAACATCTACGTGCAGAGCGTCACCGTCGACGGCACGAAGCACAAGAGCGTCTCGATCAGCCAGGACGAGCTCACCGGCCCGACCACGGTCGACTTCGCCATGGGTGCCAAGCCGTCCGACTTCGGCTCCCGCGCCCAGGACGCCCCGCCGTCGCTGACGCAGGGCACCGAGGCGCCGACGCCGCTCAAGGACGCGACCGGTCCCGGCCGCGGCACCGCGACGGCGACCGACCTCGCGTCGGGCGTCGACGCCAAGGCCCTCTTCGACAACACGTCGCGCACCGGGGTGTCCTTCACCTCGGGCACGCCGTCGGTGACCTTCGCCCTCTCGGGCGTCGGCCAGCGGGCCACCTGGTACACCCTCACCTCCGGACCGAAGGCCGGCGACCCGTCGGCCTRGCGTCTCGAGGGCAGCAAGGACGACGGCAAGACGTGGCAGACGCTCGACACGCGTACGGGACAGGTCTTCCCGTGGCGGGTGCAGACGCGTCCGTTCGAGATCGCGCACGCCGGCACGTTCACGACCTACCGGCTCGTCGTCACGGCGACCGCGGGTGGTGCGGCCGCGAACCTCTCCGAGCTCGAGCTGCTCACCGACGGCTCCAAGGCCCAGAACACCGGGCTCAAGGTCTCGGCGGCCGAGCCGTTCGAGGTCGCGGAGGACACCGCCTGGTCGGGCACCGTCGCCACCTTCTCGGGTGGCGTCGGCCAGGGCACCGATCCGTCCGCCACGGCCACGGCGACCATCGCGTGGGGTGACGGCACGAGCTCGGCGGGCACGATCGAGCCCGGCGACCTCGGCTCGTACACCGTCCGCGGCACCCACACGTGGGCCGAGCCCGGGCCGTACCAGCCCAAGGTCACCGTCACGACGGCGAACGACAGCGGCTCCGCTCTCGGCGCCGTCACCGTGCACCAGGCGTCCACGCCGGCGTATGCCGCCGGGTTCGACTCCGTGTGCTTCGGCAACGTCGGCGACGTCGTCCACTGCGACGGCAAGGACGCGGGCCTGTCCCGTGCAGCCCTCGCTGCCGCAGGTGGTGTGCCCGGCAAGCTGCTCACGGTGCCGGGGACCGACCTCCGCTACTCGATGCCGGGCATCCCGGTCGGCGAGAAGGACAACGCGACGGGTGCGGGTCAGACCCTGCCCGTGACGCTGGCCCCGGGGGCGACGAAGCTGTCGCTCATCGGCACGGGCACGCAGCGCAACCAGGACACGACCGCCACGGTGCGCTTCACGGACGGCTCGACGACGAGCTACCCGGTGCAGTACGGCGACTGGTGCGGATCCGCGCAGTTCGGCAACACCGTGGCCATCGAGATGGCCTACCGCCTCAACGGCACGGGCACCGACGGCTGCCGCGCCAAGCTGTTCGCCACCGCGCCGCTCACGGTGCCGGCCGGCAAGACGGTCGAGTCGGTGACCCTGGCCAGGCAGACCGGCGACCCGACGACGGCCGGACGGATCCACGTCTTCGCCGTCGCCGACAACGGCTCGGCCCTCACCGTCGCGGCCGCTTCCGACGCCACCGCGGCGACCGGCGCCGACACCGACGTCACGCTGGGCACTGCGTCGGGCGGCGTCCCCGCGGACACCGGCTACACGGCCCGCGTCCAGTGGGGCGACGGCACCGTGACCGAGGACGCGACGGTGACGACGGCGGCCGACGGCACGGCCACCGTCACGGGCGGCCACACGTGGGCCGCCGCCGGCACCTACACGGTGCGGGTCCTCGTCTCGGACTCCCGGTCCGACGTGCTGAGCTCGCTCACCGTCACGGTCGGCTAGCCCGGAGGCACCACAGCAGAGCGGCGCGGGGAACACGCCTCCCCGCGCCGCTCTGCTGCGTCCTCACCCGAGGTTGTGCTCGAAGTCCATCCGGTGGGTGCCGTCGGAGTCGACGTGCAGTCGGACGGTGCCCTCGATGCCAGCCAGCTCGTCGGTGCCGCTGCCCGGCACGATGAGGCCGTACTCGTTCGCGCGGTCCGCGCCGCTGGTCGAGGCCGCGTGCACGAAGTTGAAGGCGCCGTGGCGCCCGGCGACCGTGCCCTCGAAGGACTCCAGGGCGACGTAGGTGCCGACGCCGGAGGTCTGGTCGAAGGCCGACGTGAACTGGGTGACGCTGCGGCCCTCGACGTCACCGGCATACGCCTTGCGCATCCGCAGGTGCCCGGTGGGCAGCGCCGTCGTCACGTCGGGGACGTAGTCGGTGACGTCGAAGTCGGACGTCGTGAAGGTCGAGGTGCTCAGCATGCGCGCATGCGGTTGTTGCGGGTGCCGTGCTCGACCTCGGCGAGACCGAGCTCCTCGAGCAGCGGAGGCAGGTACATCCCGACGCGCCCTCGGTAGCCCTTGCGCAGGCCGTACCAGCCACCGACCGGGTTGCCCTCCGAGCGGGCCCAGGCCTCCACGGTCCCCTCCTTGGCCGGCTTCTGCTCGTCGGCCGACCCGAGCGGGACCCAGTTGCCCTGCTCCCGCAGCCAGGCGTGGAGGTCGTCGACGACCCGGGCGTCGTAGGTCAGCCGCGTCGAGCCCACCTGGCAGACGAGCTGCGGCGGCTCGGTGTCGTCGGCGCGGTGCATCGTGTACTCCGAGGTGCCCGGTGGCGTGCGCAGCACCCACGGGTCGTCGGCGCTTCCGGTCCCGCTCACGGTGTCCTCCTGGGTCTCGACGTCATCGCCCCACCTTTCTACTCCCGCGTCGTCAGGACGGCGTCAAGATCGCGTCAGGATGCAGGCGAAATGGCGAGGTGTCCCTGCCGCCGGGTGTTGCGTGGAGTCATGACCACTGACTGGCTCGCCGAGCACCGCTCCTGGACGCGCTGGGGCTCCCTGCTCCTGCCGATCGTCGTGGGCGCGGCCCTCGGACTCTTCCGTGACGGGATGAACCAGAGCACCGCCGCCATGGTGCTCGTCCTCACGGTCGTCGCGGCCGCCGCCACGGGTGACCGGGTCGCCGGTGTCGCCGCGGCGCTCGCGGCTGCCGGTGCCTTCGACTTCTTCCTCACGGAGCCGTTCTACTCGCTCTCGATCCACCACCGGGACGACCTCGAGCTCGCCCTGGCGCTCGTCGTCGTGGGCCTCGCCGTCACCGAGATCGCACTCTGGGGGCGTCGCCAGCAGGCCGCCGCCCAGCGCCGGGACGGCTACATCTCCGGCCTGACCCAGCTGCTCGACCTGCCGCCCGACACGACGGAGGACGCCCGGTCGACGGCCATCGCGACCGCAATCACCACGGTGCTCGGTGCCGACCGCTGCTCGTGGGACGCCGGCCGGCCCCGCTGGAACGACGCCGTCATCGGGGCTGACGGCCAGGTGACGACGGGGGGACGACGGCTCCCTGTCGAGCGCACCGGGCTGCCCACCGACGGCTACACGGCGGTCGTCGTCCGTCGCGGCACCGACGTCGTCGGTCACTTCCGCGTGACCGCGTCGACCCACGTCGTGCGGCCCACCTCGGAGCAGCTGAGGGTGGCCGTGCTCCTCGCGGACCGGATGGCGAACGCACGAGCGCCGCGGCCCGCCACCGAGGAGGGGATGGCGGGACACGGCGCAAGCGTGCGGGCGCGAGGAGCCGGCATCGTCGGCGACCCGTTCGCAACCCCTGAGTAACCTAGGGGCCCGCGCGAGCCCGTTGGGTAAAGAGACGGTCAGGAATTCCTGAGACCGGGCTGGGAGACGACGGAATCAGTCGACCTGTGACCTCAGCCAGGCGATATCGGCCGTCTGGCCCTCGAGTCCGCCCGGTGTTTCGCACACGACGGGCGCCCCTGCCGCGCGGATGACGCCAGCGAGAGCCTCGCCGGCAATGTGCCCGGAGCCGAAGTTCGTGTGGCGGTCGGCGCCCGAGTCGAACTCGTCGCGCGAGTCGTTGGCGTGGACGAGGTCGATGCGCCCGGTGATGGCGCGCACCTCGTCGACGACGGTGCCGAGGTCGTTGCCGCCGGCGTGGGCGTGGCAGGTGTCGAGGCAGAAGCCGACCTGGTCGCTGCCGGACGCCGAGCCGATGGCGTCCCAGAGCCGGGCGATGGCCTCGAGCCGGCGGGCCATGGCGTTGTCGCCGCCTGCGGTGTTCTCGATGAGGAGCGGCACCGGCAGGTCGAGGCCGTCGACGCACTTGCGCCAGTTGTCGAAGCCCGTGGCGGCGTCCTCGTCGGCGCCGAGATGGCCCCCGTGCACGATGACGCCCTTGGCGCCGATCTCGGCCGCGGCGGTCAGGTGCTGCTGGAGAAGCTTGCGGCCGGGGATGCGGATGCGGTTGTTGAGGCTGGCGACGTTGATCGGGTAGGGCGCGTGGACGTAGAGGTCGATGCCCGCGGCCTCGGCGTCGGCCTTGAGCGCTGCCGCGCCACCGGCATAGCGGATCACGGGGCCCTTGTAGCTCTGCGGGTCGCCGAGGAAGAGCTGCGAGAGCGACGCCCCGCGCGCCTTCGCCTCCGCGATCGGGTCCTCCTGGTCGACGTGCGCACCGATGTGTAGAGCCATGTCGCCAGCGTATGCCGCCCGGCCGACACCGATTTCGCGTGGCCGTGTCGAGACGGCGCGGGCCCGTTCGACGTGAGGGCATGACGACGACTTCGCAGCCCCAGACCCTGTCCACCGCGCGGCCGACCCGCCGGCAGTGGGTCGCCCTCGGCGTCCTCGCCCTGACGGCCCTGCTCCTCTCCCTCGACGTCAGCGTCCTCTACCTCGCGCTGCCGGAGCTGTCCGCAGACCTCGGCGCCAGCACGACCCAGCAGCTGTGGATGCTCGACATCTACTCCTTCGTCCTCGCCGGCTTCCTCGTGACGATGGGCGCGGTCGGGGACCGCATCGGGCGCAAGCGCCTCCTGCTCATCGGCGCGGTGGCCTTCGGCGTCGCGAGCGCGGCGGCCGCCTACGCCTCGAGCCCCGGTCAGCTGATCTTCTGGCGCGCGATGCTCGGCATCGCCGGCGCCACGCTCATGCCGTCGACGATGGGCCTGATCCGGACGATCTTCACCGACGAGAAGGCGATGATGACGGCGATCGGCGTCTGGTACTCGTGCTTCATGGGTGGCATGGCCGTGGGTCCGCTCGTCGGCGGCGTCCTGCTCCAGCACTTCTGGTGGGGCTCGGCGTTCCTGCTCGGCGTCCCGTTCATGGTGCTGCTCGTCGTCGTCGGCCGTCGCGTGCTGCCGGAGTCCGACCGGCACGCCGGCGCCCCGGTCGACGTGGTCAGCTCGGTCCTGTCGCTCGCCGCGATCCTGCCGGTCATCTACGGCTTCAAGGAGATCGCCCGCGGCGGCGACACGACGACGGCCCTCCTGACGATGTCGGTCGGGTGCGCCCTCGCCCTCGTGTTCGTCCGCCGTCAGCGGCGCATCGCCAACCCGCTCGTCGACCTGACGCTCTTCCGCAGCCGCTCCTTCTCGACGGCGCTCGCGGTGATGCTCGTCGGCGGCGTGGTCATGGCCGGTGTGTCGTTCCTCAGCTCGCAGTGGCTGCAGCTCGTCGCGGGCCTCGACCCGCTGGGCGCGGGCCTCACGATGCTGCCGGCCAACATCGCCCTGCTCGTCGGTGCGTCCTCGTCGGCGCGGATCGCCCACCGCCTCGGCACGGCGCGCACCATGGCCACCGGTCTGGTCGTCTGTGCCGCGGGACTCGCGCTCTACACGCAGGTCGGCCCGGCCCAGGGCCTCGGCCTGCTCGTCTTCGGCATGTGCCTGACCTCCTTCGGGATCATGCTCCCGTCGACCCTGACGATGGGGGTCATGATGCAGTCGGCGCCGCCGGAGCGCGCCGCGTCGGTCGCCTCCATGTCCGAGACGTCGGGTGAGTTCGGGATCGCCGTCGGCATCGCCGGTCTGGGCTCCCTCGCGACGTTCGTCTACCGCGACCAGCTGGCGCCGTTTGCCGCCGCGCACGGCGGGAGCGCCACCACCGCCGCGCTCGACTCCCTCGCCGGCGCCGTCCGCACGGCGACGACCCTGCCGGCCGAGGCCGCCCGCGGCCTCGTGACCGCGGCCCAGGAGGCGTTCACGGCCAGCCTCACCGTCGTGGCCGGCGTGGGCGCCGCGCTCTTCGTGGCCTGCGCGGTCATTGCCCTGCGAGTGCTGCGTTCGCGCTGATCGCCCAGGTTGCATAACCTTGACTTATGTAGTGCATAATGCAGGGATGAGTTCCTCGCGCTTCCCCGCCGTCGTCGACGAGATCACGGTCCGGCTCATCGCCGCCGTCGTGCTCGTCATCGGCGTCGTCGCCCTCGCGACCCAGCAGTGGTGGCTCTACGCCGTCCTCGCCGTGGACTTCAGCCTGCGGGCCACGCTCGGACCCCGGGTCAGCCCGATCGCCCGGCTCGTGCAGCGGTGGATCCGACCCGCCGTCTCCGCGCCGAAGCGACCGACGGCCGGTCCGCCCAAGCGGTTCGCGGCGGCCATCGGTGCGGTCATGACGGTCGCCGCGACCGCGCTCTGGGTCATCTCCCTCGTCACCGGCTCGACGGGCGTCATCGTCGCCGTCGTCGTCATCGGCGCCATCATGGTGCTCTTCCCGGCGCTCGAGTCGATCCTCGGCATCTGCGTCGGCTGCATCCTCTTCTCGGGCCTCATGCGCCTCGGCGTCATCCCCGAGGAGGTCTGCCTCGAGTGCGCGGACATCACGAAGCGTCGTGAGCGTCTCGTCGCCGAGCGCGCGGGCCAGCAGGCGGCCTGACCGTCAGTCGGCGGCCTGACCGTCAGCCGGCGGCGGCCCGCAGCTTCTCGAGCAGCGGGCCGGCGGCCTCGTCGAGGAAGCGCGCCTGGGCGTCCCCGCCGATCTGGACCAGGGCGATGTCGGTGAAGCCCGCCTCCCAGTAGGGGCGCACGGCCTCGACGATCGCGTCGAGGTCGGGCCCGCACGGGATCGAGGCCGCGACGTCCTCGGGGCGCACGAACTGTGTGGCACCGGCGAAGCCGGCCGGGGTGGGCAGGTCGGCGTTGACCGACCAGCCGCCGCCGAACCAGCGGAACTGCTCGTGGGCTCGGGCCACCGCCGCGTCGCGGTCGGGGTCCCAGCTGATCGGGATCTGGCCGATCGCGCGGGCGCCGGAGCCGATGCGCTCGGCGCCGTCGGTGCGGTTCCACGTCTCGACGAGCTCCGCCTCAGGCTGCACCGCGATCATGTGGTCGGCGAGCGCGGCGAGCCGCTCGATCGACGCGTCGCCGCTGACGGCCACGGCCACCGGGACGAGGATGTCCGGCAGGTCCCAGATGCGCGCCGAGTCGACGTCGAAGTACTCGCCGTGGTGGGTCACGAGCTCGCCGGAGTGCAGCTCGCGGATGATCTCGATGGCCTCGACGAGCATCTCCTGGCGGGTCACGACACCGGGCCAGCCCTCGCCGACGACGTGCTCGTTGAGGCTCTCGCCGCTGCCGAGGCCCAGCGTGAAGCGGCCGTCGGAGAGCAGCTGCATCGTCGCCGACTTCTGCGCGACGACGGCCGGGTGGTAGCGCATCGTCGGGCACGTCACGTAGGTCATGAGCTCGAGGCGCTCGGTGGCCTGCGCCACGGCGCCGAGCACCGACCACGCGTACGGAGCGTGCCCCTGCTCCGTGAGCCACGGGGAGTAGTGGTCGCTCGAGACCGCGAGGTCGAAGCCGACCTCCTCGGCGCGCACGGCCCAGCGGACGAGGTCCTTGGGGCCGCTCTGCTCGGTCATCAGGGTGTATCCGAAGTTCGTCACGCCGAAGACCTACCCATTTCTCGGGAACTGCCTGTACAGGGTCTGTCCACAGTTGTGGACGAGGCTGTGGATCGTGGCGGTCCCGTCAGGACGGGCGGTGCCTCCCGAGAAAGGTGCGGATCGCCTCGCGCGGCCGCTCGCGCAGCTCCGCGCCGTGCGTGAACGCAGCGACGTCGTAGTCGAGCTCGCCGAGCAGGTGAGCGGTCTGCTGGGTCATGCGGAAGTCGGTGCAGAAGGACTTGACGGGCCAGCGCAGGCCCATGACGTTGAAGATCGCGTCGCCCGTGATGAGCGTGCGCGACTCCTCGTGGAGCAGCGACACGTGCCCGGGGGAGTGCCCGGGAGTGTGCACGACCCGGAGGCCGCCGGCGATCGGGAGCACCTCGCCGTCGGTCATCTCGCGCTCCACGGTGAGCGGCTCGAAGTCGCGGCCGGGCCGGGAGAAGCGGTCGAAGAGGCGACCGAGCAGGAAGCTGCGGTCACGCGGCGGCGAGGACCCCTCGACGGCGTATGCCGCGTCGTCGTGGTGGATCGTGAAGCCGCGTCCCGTCTCGCGGGCCACGTGCGCCGCCCCGCCCGCGTGGTCGGGGTGGGCGTGGGTCAGCAGCAGGCGGGTGACGTCGGCCGGGGCCGCCCCGATGGCGCCCAGGGCCGCGATGACCTTGGGCCCCGAGCTCGGCAGGCCCATGTCGACGAGCGTCACCTGGCCGTCGTCGTCGCGCAGGATGAAACCGTTGACGAGGTCGCGCACGAGCGGGATGCGCCAGACGTTCGGCGCGAGGGGAACCACGAGCTCCTTGGCCATGGGCCGACCCTAATGGCGACCGGTGCCGCGCGCCCGGGCTGTCGAACGTCGGGTGAGAGGCAGCCGCTCTGCGGGTAGGAGCCGAGGGTGGCGGTCGACGCCACCCAGAGCAAAGGAGGGCCACATGGCCAAGCGAGTCGCATTCCTCGTCGCGAGCGAGGGCATCGAGCAGGTCGAGCTGACCGAGCCGTGGAAGGCCGTCACCGACGCGGGGCACGAGGCCGTCGTCGTCAGCCCCGAGGCCGGCGAGGTGCAGATGTTCAACCACCTCGACAAGGCGGACACCAAGGCCGTCGACGTCACGGTCGCCGACGCCACGGCCGAGGACTTCGACGCGCTCGTGCTGCCTGGCGGGGTCGCCAACCCCGACAACCTGCGCACGCACGCCGACGCCGTGGCCCTCGTGCGCGACTTCGTCGCGTCCGGCCGGCCCGTCGCCGCGATCTGCCACGCGCCGTGGACCCTCATCGAGGCCGACGTCGTCAAGGGCCGCCGCCTCACGTCGTGGCCGAGCCTGCAGACCGACATCCGCAACGCCGGTGGCGAGTGGACCGACGAGTCCCTCGTCGTCGACGGCAACCTCATCACGAGCCGCAACCCCGACGACCTGCCCGACTTCTGCGGCGCCGTCRTCGAGGCGCTCGAGCACGGCTCGGCTGCCGCGACGGCAGCACCCTCCGCCTGAGGGGCCACCCGGAGCTCAGCCGAACCCGTGGCGGGCCAGCGGGTGGAGCAGCTCGCGCTCCTCGTAGGCGAGGTGTGACAGGAGCGTGTCGGTGAGCAGGTCGAGGGCGCGCTGGATCTCGTCCAGCGCGTCCTGGCCGGCCCGGCCGTAGGGCTCGCTCCCGACGAGCCCGACGAGGGCGTCGTCGACCTGCTCGAGCACGTCCGAGATGACGTGGTGCTCCTCCTCGAGCCGGTCGATGACCGGGCCGAGATCGGGCTCCGCCCCGCGCAGGTGCACGAAGATGCTCCGGTCCTCGAGGGTGTGGTGCCCGGTGACGAGGCGGCAGTACGTCTCGCAGTAGGCGCCGAGCGTCCAGTTGTTCTGCCGCATCGCCATCGTGTTGATGACGGACCGTGCGGCCCCGGTCGACATCGCGCCGCGGCGCACCTGGCCGACGATGTCGCGCAGCTGGGCCAGCTCGCCCCGCAGGTGGTCGTGCACGTCGACGAGGTGCTGCGGGACGGCCTGCTCGGCGGCGGAGTATGCCGCGTGCTCGGGCTTGGCGGTCACGGGACGGTCGTCCTCCCCCCAGGGGAGTGTCGGGCTGAGTCGGACCCCGTCGTCCGGTGTCGCGCGGACGGTGAGTGGCGCGCCGTCGGCCGGGGCCGCCGAGGTCGGCGGGGTGGCTGGCGGCGCCGCACCGACGTCACCGGCCCCGCGGGCGCGGCGGGCACGTTCGGCGTCGACGAGGTCACGCACGGCTGGGGCGACCTCGACGGCATACCGCCGCAGGACGTCGGGGTCGTCGGTGCCGAGGACGAACGTGCTCATCCCGTCAGCCAGGGCGAGAGCCGCCAGCTGCTCGGCCCAGTCGTCGGCCGTGCCCCGGAGGAAGCCACCGCCCGTGCCGAACGAGCCGAAGACGTTGTACATCCGGCGAATCGCCTGCGGGCCGCGACCGGCCCGGTCGGCGGCCTCGTCGATGACGGCGTTCATCCCCGGGAGGGCCTCCGGGTCGGCGTAGCCCATGCTCGGCAGCCACCCGTCGGCGAGACGGGCCGTGACTCGCAGCATGCGCGGCTTGTAGGCACCGAGCCAGATCTCGACGGGGTGCACCGGGAAGGGGCCGGTGTGCAGCCCGGTCACCGAGTAGTGCTCGCCAGGCACGGTGACCGACCGCGCGCCCGGCTGGTCGGGGTCCTGGCCCCAGACGCCGCGGATGATCCGGATCGCCTCGACGAGCGCGTCGACGGCCTCCCCGGGTGTGCGGCGCTCGCCGCCGGCCGCGACGATCGCGTCCCAGAAGGCGCCGGTGCCGAGACCGAGCTCGGCACGGCCGCCGCTGATGACGTCGAGGGTCGCGATGTGCTTGGCGAGCCCGACCGGAGGCCGGAGCGGCAGGTTGGCGACGTTGGCCGCGACGCGGATCGAGCTCGTGCGCGCCGCGACCGCCGTGAGCAGGGTGGAGGTGTCGAGGTGCTTGGCGTTGTAGGGGTGGTCCTGCACCGTGAAGAGGTCGAGGCCCACGACGTCGGCCAGCTGCGCCAGCTCGAGCGTCTCGTGCACCCGGGACGCGTCGGGGCTCGCGAACACCCCGAAGTGGAGGTCGTGCAGGTAGTCCATGCGGTCAGGGTGGCATACGCTCCGGGCCATGAACGGGGACGACGCTGCCGTCCAGGCGCTCCGGGCGCTGATCCGCATCCCGACGGTCTCCGACTGGGAACCGGCGCGCGAGGACCGAGCCGTGTTCGAGGCGCTCCTCGCCGAGCTGCGCGAGCGCTTCCCGCGGTTGCACGCCGCGTGCGAGGTCGAGCGCATCTGCGGCGACGCCCTGCTCGTGCGCTGGCCGGGCCGTACGCAGGAGCCTCCGGTCGTGCTCATGGCGCACCTCGACGTCGTCCCCGTCGACGACGCGTCGGTGTGGACGCACCCACCGTTTGCGGCAGAGGTCGCCGACGGGCACGTCTGGGGCCGTGGGGCGCTCGACTGCAAGGGGTCGCTCGTCGCGACCTGTCAGGCGGTCGAGGACCTCATCACCGAAGGGGTGACCCCGGGCCGGGACGTGTGGCTCTCGTTCGGCTGCAACGAGGAGGTGTCGGGGCGCGCCGCCAAGGACGCCGTCGCGATCCTGCGCGAGCGAGGGGTCGAGCCGTGGTTCGTCATCGACGAGGGCGGCGCCATCGTGCAGGGCGCTCTCCCGGGGGTCGACGCGCCCATGGCCGTCATCGGCGTCTCCGAGAAGGGCACGGTCGACGTCGACCTCATCGCGCGGGGCGATGGGGGCCACGCCTCCGCGCCGCGTCGGATGGGCGCGACGAGCCGGCTGGCCCGCGCGATCCTGCGCCTCGAGCGGAAGCCCTTCCCGAGCCACCTGCCCGACGCCACCGTCGACATGCTCGAGCGCGCCGGCGCCCATGCGCGTATGCCGTATGCCGCGGTCTTCGGTCGTGCGCGCCTGCTGCGGCCCGTGCTCTCCCGGGTCCTCCCGCGGCTGGGGCACGAGACCGCGGCGCTGACCCGGACGACCGTCGCCGTGACCCAGCTCTCCGGCTCCCCGGGCGCCAACGTCATCGCCGCGACCGCGCGGGCCCACGTCAACATGCGGGTCATGGTGGGCGAGACCGTCGACGGCGCCATCGAGCGGATCCGCCGCACGGTCAAGGACCCCCACGTCGAGGTGACGCTGGTCAGCGGCGACGAGCCGAGCCCGGTGTCGCCGACGGACGACACGGCATACGCCCTCCTCGAGTCGACGGTGGGGGAGGTGTTCCCCGGGACGGTGGCGGTGCCGTACGTCATGCTCGCGGCCACCGACTCACGCCACTTCCACCGCGTCTGGCCGCGCGTCTACCGCTTCACGCCGTTCCGGATGACCGACGCGCAGCGCTCCTCGATCCACGGCGTCGACGAGCGCATCGGCGTCGCAGACCTCCACGACGGCATCGCGTGGTACCGCCGCCTCATCGAACAGCTCTAGTCGAGTCAGCCTGAGAGAGAACGAGATCCGCATGTCAGACAGCACGGCCGTCTCCGACGCCGCCCGGGCCGTGGCCCGCAGCCCGATCACGAAGGTCGTCGGCTTCCTCATCTGCGTCGAGCTCGCGAGCGGCGTGCTGCAGGGCTACTACACCCCCATCTTCACCGACATCGCGCGGCACCTGTCGATCAAGGACGCCGACGTCAACTGGTTCGAGGCCGCCCAGCTCATCGTGTCGGCGCTCGTCGTGCCGCTCCTCGCGCGGCTCGGCGACCTCATCGGGCACCGCAAGGTGCTCCTGCTCTCGACGGTCGTCACGGCGGTGGCCTCGTGGGGCGTCGCCTTCGCGCCGACCTTCGGTCTCTTCCTCGTGGCCTGGGCGATCCAGGGCTTCTACGTCGTGTGGCTGCCGATGGAGGTCGCGATCATCCACCGCCGCACCGGCGGCTCCGAGCGACGCGTGCGCGGTGCAGCGGGACTGCTCGTGGCCGGGCTCGAGCTCGGGGTCATCGCCGGCGCCCTGACCAGTGGCGCCCTCGCCGAGTCGCTCGGCATGACCGCCCTGCTCGCGCTGCCGGCCGTCGTCGTGACCCTGGCTCTCGTCGCGATCTGGTTCGGCGTCGAGGAGTCTCCCGTGCTCGCCCACGGCACCGTCGACTGGCGCGGCTTCTGGCTCATCACCCTCGCCCTCGGCCTCGTCATGGGTGGCCTCGTCATGCTGCGCGTCCTCGGACCGGGGAGCCCGTGGCCGTGGGTGCTCGTCCTGCTCGGCGCTGCCGCCTTCGTGCCGTTCGCACGGGCCGAGCTCGCGCACCCGGAGCCCCTCGTGGACCTGCGCATCCTCGGGGCGCGTGGCCAGTGGCCCGTCCAGGCGACGGCCTTCCTCTTCGGCGTGTCGGTGCTCGGCGCGCAGATCCCGCTGTCGACCTTCGCGCGCACCGACCCGGCCGTCACCGGCTACGGCCTCGGCGCCTCGGCGGGCAAGGTGTCGATCATCATCGGTGGCTACGTCCTGTCGCTCGCCGTCGGGGCCCTGCTGCTCCACCTGCTCGCGCACCGGACGGGGACGCGGGCGGCCATGGTCGTGGCGGCGGTCCTCGTCGCGGTCGGCTACCTGCTCTTCCTGCCCTTCCACGACACCCTCGCCCAGACGATGACGAACATGGTCATCGCGGGACTCGGGTCCGGAGCGCTCGTCGCGGGGCTGCCCACGGCCGCGGCCGCGCAGGCGCCACCGACCCACACCGGCCTGACGACGGGCATGACGAACACGACCAAGACGATCGGCGGAGCGTTCGCCTCGAGCGTCTTCGCGATCGCCCTCGCCTCGACGGGCACGGTCGACGCGGAGGCGACCGCCCACGCGTCACTGTCCGGCTACCTCACGGTGTGGGCGATCTGCGGTGTCACGGCCCTCGTCGCAGCGGTGTTCCTGGCCGTCGTGCGACCGGTCAGCGACCGGTCCGCTGTCGCTGCGCCCGGCTGAGCACGTCGGCGGCCACCTGGGTGACGGGCGTGCCACGCTGCTCCGCCTCGGTGATGAGCAGCTCATAGGCCGTCGCCATGTCGATCCCCTCCAGGTGTGCGAGGGCCCCCTTCGCCTGCTCGATGACGACCCGTCCGAGGAGGGCTTCGCGCAGCGACTCGGTGATCCGGCGCTGGTCGACCGACTGGCTCTGCAGGATGACGATCGTCGACATGTCGGTGAACGCCTGGGCCATCACGCGCTGCGCGTCGTCGAGCGCGGCATCGCTGCGCGTGAAGACGTTGAGGGCGCCGAGGGCGCGGCCGTGCCACACGAGTGGGAAGGCGTGCACCGCGGCGAAGCCGGCCCGCACGATCGCCTCACCCGCGATCGGCCAGCGCAGCTGGATGACGCTCGCTCCGAGGGCGACGACCGGAGCGGCCGACCGATGGCACTCGACGCACGGGCCCTCGTCCTGACCCACCTGCAGGGCCTCGAGCTCGGCCACCCCGTGGGACGTCGACACGAGCAGCTCGAGGGAGTCGTCCGGCGCCTGGACGATGAGACCCATCGCATCGACGCCGAGCGAGGACGAGCCGTCGCGGAGCAGGCGCGTCAGCAGGTCGGTGACGTCGTGGCTGTCGACCATGGCGGCCGTGGCCTCGGCGAGGACCTGGCTGGTCGATTTCGGGTTCATGCGGGGTCCTTCGTCGTCGGGCCCGTGTCGGTGAAGTCGAGAGCACGGTCGAGCACGAGCGCTCCGATCGCCTCTACGGTCGTGTCATGCGCGTAGGCGTGGGCCCGGATGACCGCCATGGCGTCCACCGGTTTGACCCCCAGCTGCGCGACGACCATCCCGACGGCCTGGTGCACCTGCTGGCGCACGATCCACGGCCCGACGTCGTCGGTGAGCAGTGCGTTGTGGCCGAGCAGGGCGGCACCCACGGCGTCGGCGAGGAACTGGGCCACGACGGGGTCTCCCGCCACGGCCTCGGGCGACTCGTCGTAGACGATGACGACACCGAGGGAGCGGTCGTCGGGTCGCATCGGTGCGGCACAGACCCAGAGCTCGCCCAGCTCCTGACGCGCCGTCGCCGAGAAGTGCTCCCACGGCGTGGGCTGTCGCAGGTCGGCGGTCACGACACGGCGCGAGGTGAAGGCGTCCCACCCGGGGCCCTCGCCCAGGACCTCCTGGAGTCCGTCGAGCCGCGCGGCCGTGGGGTCGGTCGCGCAGAGCGTCAGGCGGTCGGGCTGGTGGTAGCCCAGCGTGATCGCGGCGCCGGCGCCGCCGAAGACGTCGACGAAGGCGTTGCACAGGCGGGCCGGCAGGGGGAGGCGGTCGACGTCGCGCGCGATGCCGCGCGTCAGGGCCGCGCGGATGGCAGCGCGGTGGCGGGGGTCGGGGCCGACGTACTCATCCGTCATCGGAGGCCAGCCTTGCCGGGCTGGACTCCGTGGCGTGCCCTGGCGTGTCACGCACGGTGAGACGCTCCTCTGAGGGGATGGTGGTCAGGCTGCTGCGCGACCACTCCTGAACTCTACGCCCGGCACTACTGCCCRGATCGCACCCCGAAGCGGCGCCACGGCGACCTGCGTGGTGGTGTCATGGAGCCATGGACATGCCGAAGCACAGCGACGAGGCCAAGGCCCGTTTCCGGGGTCTCGTCAGCCAAGCGCCTGGTGTCGAGGTCAAGCCGATGTTCGGCAGCCTCGGGGCCTTCGTCAACGGCAACATGTTCGCCGGGCTCTTCGGCGAGGACGTCGGGGTCAAGCTCGATCCGGCTGGGCTCGAGGAGCTGAGGGCGCTGCCGGGCAGCGGACCGTTCGGTCCGGCCGGCCGCCCCATGGGTGGCTACCTCTCGCTGCCGCCGGACCTCGACGACGCTGCCCTGACCGCTTGGGTCGACCGCGCCCGCGACCACGTCGCGACGCTCCCGCCCAAGGTCAAGAAGCCGAAGACGTAGCCGGGTGGCCTCCCGCGACTCCAGGCACTCCGGCGATGCCGGCAATGCCGGCGACACCGAGTCGGCCGCTCGTTCGGAGCTGCGCGCGCTCCTCGGTGACGATTCCGGGGTCGAGCTGCGCCCGATGTTCGGCACCCTCGCCGCGCTGGTCGACGGGCACGTCTTCGCCGTCGCGCTGGACGACGTCATCGGGGTGAAGCTCGCCCCGGATGCTCGGGCCGTGCTCGAGACCCTGCCCGGCTCCGAGGTCCTGACGATGGGCAGCCGCCGGATGAAGGCGTACCGAAGCCTCCCGTCGGGGATGCCCGCCGCAGAGCGCCGCGCCTGGCTCACGCGGGCGCGTGACCATGTCGCGACCCTGCATGCCTGACCCTGCCTTCCCGACCCCGCGTTCCTGACGCGGCACGGCCCACTCAGAAGGGTGGCGGGTCGTGCGCGCCGAGGTGACGATGCCCTGAATCGCCATGCGCCTGTGAGGGATCGGTTGACGTGGTGGGACTGCCCCGTCCTGCCGGTGGGTCTGCACCGTCGCGCCAGTTCTTGGGGTGGGTGGTGTAGGTGCGGCCGGTGAGGGTGGTCCAGGTGAGGCCGTGCTCGGGGGTCGGGGTGGAGGTCCAGATGCCGTCGGTCTTGAGGTTGTGGTGGAGGCGGTGTTTGGCGTGGAGGTTGCCGACGCGGGTGGGTCCGGTGGGCCAGGGGGTCTCGTGGTCGAGGTCGCAGCGGGTGGCCGGGACGTGGCAGTCGGGTCCGCGGCAGACCCCGTCGACGGCCTGGACGTGCTCGACCATGGCGCGGGTCGGGCGGTAGCTGCGGGTCGGGCGGGACAGGGCCCGGCCGGTGGGCAGCTCGACGGGCAGGGTGGCCCAGACGGATCCGGGGCGGGTGATGATCTCGCGGGCGTGGGTCGCGGTGACCCAGCCGTGGCCGGGCAGCTCGCAGGCGGTGTCGGCCTCGCCGGTGGCGACCTCGAACGGCACGACGATCCACGCCAGCGCCGCCGCCCCACCCGCGACCTCACCGTCCGTCCCACCTTCAGCCTCACCTGACGCGGGTCCGGGGTGGCCGGGTCGGTGCAGCAGGGCGTCGGTGGCGAGGTCGGCGCGGAGCTGGTCGAGGCTGCGGGCATCGCCCGCGCCGCGCAGCCCTCGGGCGGTGGTCTCGAGGCGGTCCATGACGGCGGCGACGCTGGCGGCGTCGGTGGTCACGGTCAGCCAGCCCATCCCGTCGTCGGTGAGCCGGCCGAACACCCCGCGCCGGGCCCTGGCGTGCGCGTGCCGCGCCTGGGCGCCGCGGGCGCCGCGGGCGTCGACCGACGCGACCGCCCGACGCAGCCGGGCGGTGAAGGTCCGCTGCGGCACCGGCTGCCCGTCGCGGGTCGGGGCGAGCACCGCCTGCGCGACCGTCGTGACGTCCGCGTCCGGGAGCTGGGCGGTGTCGGAGGCGACCTGCAGCGCCCGGTGCAGCGACAGCCGACCGTCGCGCAGCGCGTTCAGGACGACCCGGTGCCGGCGGGGCGCGGTGGCCAGGGAGAGCCGGCGGGCGACCTCCCCGGCGCCGACCCCGGTCGCGAGGGCGATCTCCTCGGTGACGACCCGCTCGGGCGAGACCCGCGCGGACACCCGGGCCAGGGCCCCGACCGGGAGGGCGTCGACCTGGTGGGCCTCGATGCCGGCCAGCGCGCCGTACGCGGCGAGCAGGTCGGCCTCGAGGCGCGCCTTGGCGACCTCGAGCGCCTGGATCTCGGCCAGCACCCGCTCCCCGGCCCGCGCCAACCCCTCCAACGCCACCGCTGCCGCCGCGCGCTCACCGGCCGTCACCCGGGCAGCACCACCGGTGCGCCCCTTCCCGCACGCCACCGCAGCACCGGGAACAGAGGCGAGTGCGGCATCCGCGCGCCACCGCTCCAGCACCGGCTCCAGCGACCGGGACAGTCGGCCACGGTCGGCCGTCCACGCCACCCTCAGAGTCCTCCAGCGCCCACCCGCCGGCGCACCGGAGGACTCGACCGGTGACGGGGCGTACGGCACGGCGAGCCTCCTCTCGGCGAT
This sequence comes from Terrabacter sp. RAF57, assembly GCF_052113925.1. Lineage (NCBI taxonomy): Bacteria > Bacillati > Actinomycetota > Actinomycetes > Micrococcales > Intrasporangiaceae > Terrabacter > Terrabacter sp. RAF57. Next base: position 91,791 of record NZ_JBFRDT010000019.1, read on the forward strand.
CCTTCGGTGCATCACGTAGAACAGGTGTTCGAGATGAGTTCAAGAGCCGCGGCGAATCTGTGGACAACGAATTCGGTTTGCCTGCAGCGCAATCCGACGCTCCGACCGAGAGGCCGGTGGCCCGGGGTGTCCTCCGCGGCGTCCGCGCATAGGGTCTCCGCATGGCGCGCAGGAAGCTCACGGTGACCGGCACCCCGGTCGGGGACATCGAGATCGCGGTCGTCACGCCGGTCGGCACGCGCCGCGGCGACCGGCTCCCGCTGCTCGTCGCCCACGACGGGCCGGAGTACTCCCGCCGGGCCCACCTCCTCTCCGTCCTGCGCGCCGCGACGGAGGCCGGGCGCGTCCCGCCGACCCGCGTCGTCCTGCTCGAGCCGGGCCGGCGCAACGAGCGGTATGCCGCCAACCCGCTCTGGGCGGACGCGCTCACCGAGCACGTGCTCCCGACGGTCGGGACGGCATACGCCATCGACGGGAGGCCGAGCCTCATGGGAGCGAGCCTCGGAGCGCTCGCCTCGCTCCAGGCGGAGTGGTTGCACCCCGGGACGTTCGGAGGGCTCTTCCTGCAGTCGGGGTCCTTCTTCCGCAAGCGCGTCGACGACGAGGAGGAGTTCGAGTTCTGGGACCGCGTGACGACCTTCGTGACCAACGTCAGGCGGGTCCGGCGGCGACGCACCGACGCGCGCATCGTCATGACGTGCGGCACCGCCGAGGGCAACCTGACGAACAACCGCCAGATGGCGCAGACCCTCGCCGCGAGCGGCCACGACGTGTCGTTCACCGAGCTGCCGGGCCGCCACGACTGGCGCTCGTGGGAGGCGGCCTTCGACCCGTACCTGCTCGACCTGCTCGCCCGCCCGGACACCCGCTGACCGGCGACAGATGCCGCGGTTCCTGCAAGGATCGCAGTCGATGACCCGACCCCCGACGGTAGGAGCAGCACGATGACCGACACCGCACAGCAGGACCTGTCCGCCGCATCGAGCACCTCGTCGACGAGGACGCATCTCGTGGGTCTCCTGCTCGGCGCCGAGGAGGACTGGCCCACCGCCTTCGAGGCGTTGCTCGCGCTCGTCGGACCCATCACGACCGACGACGGCGTCACCCACGAGCTGACGAGCGAGCGCCTCACCATCGAGCCGTTCGACCTGCGCCAGCCGGTGCGCACCGAGCTCGTCATCGACCGCCTCGCCTACTGGTACTACCACCCGCGCGAGTGGCTCAAGAAGGCCGCGTTGATGGACGACACCTACCTGCTCAACAGTCCCTTCACCTTCCAGTCCATGGAGAAGCACAGCGCCTACGTCGCCCTGATGCGTCTCGGGCTCAAGGTCCCCGAGACGTGGCTCGTGCCCTACAAGCACCCCGTCGACAACGTCCGCTGGGCCTACACCTCCGCGAAGTACAACCGCCCGTTCGACCTCAAGGCGATCGCCAACCAGCTCGGCTACCCGATGTACATGAAGCCCTTCGACGGCGGCGGCTGGCGCGGTGTCTCCCGGATCAACGACGAGACGGACCTCGTCAAGGCCTACGACGAGTCCGGCGAGATGCTCATGCACCTGCAGTCGACGATCGAGTACGACCACTTCGCCCGGGCCCTGTCGATCGGTCCCGAGACGATGGTCATGGACTTCCGGCCCGAGCAGCCCATGCACAACCGGTATGCCGTGAGCTACGACTTCCTGTCACCGTCGGCCGGCAAGCAGACCGCGGCCATCAGCCGCATCGTCAACGCGATGTTCGGCTGGGAGTTCAACTCGTGCGAGATGCTCGTCAAGGGTGACGACGTCTATCCGATCGACTACGCCAACGCCTGCCCCGACGTCGCCGTCACGTCGCTGCACTACTACTTCCCGTGGGCCATCAAGGCGCTCGTGCGGTGGTCGACCTTCTGCGTCATCACCGGTCGACGAGGCCCGATGGACCTCGAGATGCGCCGCTACTTCGACGTCGCCGACCGGGACGACCTCACCGACGGGGAGAAGCTCGACGAGTTCCTCGCGATCGCCGACGAGTACTTCGACACGGCCGCCTACTGGGCGTGGTGCGACCAGCACCTGCCGCACCTCGACGCCGCGGTGCTCGAGTGGGTGCAGTCCGACGTCTTCGCCAACCTGCTCCGGTCGACGGTCGTCACGACCTACCCGGCGCACGAGCGCGACCGGTTCATGGCCCACTTCGGCGGCCTCATCGGCCTGTGGGTCACGGACGAGAAGGCGCGGCTCGCGCTGTCCTAGCTGTACTGACCCGACAGGTTGGTTAAGCGGGTGATGGGTGGCTTGTTCCCGCAGGCGGTGTGGGGTCGGTGGTGGTTGTACTCGTGGAGCCATGCTGGCAGGGCCGCCCGTCGCTCGTCCTCTGAGGTGTAGCAGTGGGCGTATC